>JAQGOU010000524.1 GCA_028293445.1 Verrucomicrobiales bacterium
TTTATCGAATGGGTCCTGCTCGTTCTGTTTCAATGCATCCTTTTTCTTTGCTTGCTGAGTCACTTGGGGCTGGCTCTTTTCGAAAGCTTTGCTCACCTGCTGTAATTCCTTTTTGGTCATCCGCGCGAGGTGCTCCCGCGTCGTTGCGGAAGCGGACTGGCCCAATTGATTCAGGTCCTTGTCCAGTTTCTGCTTATTGGTGGAATTGAGTGACTCAGACAATTCCGGACCAAACATCTCGCCCGTTGTTTTTTGGTCCGCGAGGGTTTTCAGTTCGTCGGTTGCCTGTTTACCCTGCTGCGCCATTTTTTGTAAATCATCCTGTTTGGCGTTTCCTGGTTCTTTCTCCACCTGTTCCAAATTTTTGATCTGCTCATCCAAAAGCTTTTTGAGTTTGTAAGCGTTAGCCAGTCCATGTCCCGCCATGTCTTCGTTCAACGCTTCATTCAGATCATCGAGTTTTTTGGCGGCTCCGGCAGAGAGTTTGCGCGCTTGTGCATTCTTTTTATCGAAAGACTCAGAAGCCTTATCCATCGCTTCCTTGGCTTGCGCCACTTCATTGGTCACGTTTTTGAACACCTGTGGATGTTGCTCCTGAAATTCCTCGAGCGATTTTGCGAGGTCCCGTTGTTCTTGCGCCAGTTTAGGATAATTCGTTTTTGAGCCGCTCTTTGCTTGCTCCGACAAGGCCTGCTGCTTTTTCAACGATTGCTCCACAAAATCTTTCGTCGCCTTCGCCTCGTTCCGGAATTCCGCGATTTCCTTCAACTTATCTTTCGCATCCTCGGCGATGGGTGACTGCTCTCCATCCTGCTTTTTGTCATCAAATGCCTCTGGATTATCGGAGATTGTCTTTTGATAAATTTTTCGCGTTTCCACTAATTGACGTAAGGCTTCGCGCTCGTCGTTCTGGGCAACTGACATTTCGTTCCTCTGCAAAGAGCCGGATGCCTTCTCCAGCGTCTTCTCCGCCTGCGCCAATTGATCGAGCACTTCCCCGATGGGTTTGTTCTCCATCGTTACGGCCATTTCCGCATAAAGATGTTTGGTGGCAGCGCTCAGATCTTTCTCCGCTCCGGTCAGCTTGCCTCGGTCTTGTTCCTCCATTTGTGGCGTTGGCGGGGCTGATTGAATGTGGTGATGAGTCTGACGGATGACATGTTGCTGACGATTAATCAAATCAGTTAGTTGGCTGAGCATCTGGTAAGCTGATCCGCCTTCACCACCAGGCATCTTCAAGATATCCTCGCGGAACGGCTGCACCTCGAGGAAATAAACCTCCGAAGCATAACTGCTTCCCCGTTCCGTGCGCGCTTTCGCGTAATAAGTCATCACGTCCCAATCGCTCAGGTGAAATTCATCCACGTAAATGACAGGATCATAAACCGCGTATTTAGGCTCCGCTCCCGGCGGCAGTAAGTGCGACTCCTCAGCACCGCCGTTGACCGTCGTGAACCAACTTGTATTGGTCAGTTGCTGATTGGCTGCGGCTTCGATCTGCAACTGCACGGCATCGACCTTCGTCACCTTCATGTCGTGAGCGGGATCAGTGATTTTAACTTCGCCCCAATCATTTTTTTGTTCCAGGGCATTTGCATCTGGCGGAGGGAGACTGAACGGTTTCTCCACGCGGGTCTCGTCAGCTGCTTTACGGGTATTCAGTTGCTTCCACGGCTCGTAGCGATGGTAGAAATAAATCGTGCCCACCAGTATCAGTGCGAAAACACCTGACGAGAGCAGGGGATAAAGTTTCGGAAAGCGTGGTGACGAAGTCGTTGTCGACAAAACTTCGTTGGCTTGCTTGGCAATGCGGGGATAAAACCAGAGCAGACCCGAGGTCGCAGGCAACTTAAGCTTTTCAAGGAACGTGAGCGTGTTCAGCCGATCAAGAAGTTGCGGTTGCCCTTCTTCCACCTTTCCCGCCAACCACTTTCGCTCAAGTTTTTTGCTAAGCACAATCACGACGAGCACGAGCAGGTAAATGGCGGTCGCGCAGCCCAAAAGCACGATCATCACCACCGAAGGAATGACACGCGTGATCCAACCCCGTACCATAGCCACACCGAGCAACAGCATCAGGAGCGTCACGACGCTGGCGAGAATCCCGGTGTGCTGCAGGAGGCGAAGCCATTTCCACTTCATGGCGGCGCGCCGAAGGTTTCTTTCAATGTTCGGCTTTCCGGTGTTCATGCGCTCCTCCGCTTCAGGTTGGATAAGACGGCTTCACAAGCTAACCCGATTAAGCCAGCGAGCAATAGCCACCACCAGATCCGTTGCTGCCAAATACTGGAAAGGGACAGGTCGACTCCCGGCTTCGCCTGCTCGGCAGCATTCTTTGGTGGAGAATGCGGCAAGGTCCAAGTGTCGATGGCTGAGGGTTTCGTCACATAGGCGAGTTGTGATTCCTTGGGCGAAGGATTAATGGCGATGACCTTCTCCGATTTCGAAGTGCCTTCGTAAGCCAACGTATAGAGTCCCGGCTGATCTGGCAGACGCAATTGAATTTTGCCGTTGGTGACCGGTGTCCGGGAAAGCTCCTTGTCATTTTTCAGCACGACTTCGCTCACGCCAGCATTGGTGGCAAATGTTTGCACGTAGGTGTCACCAGGTTCGAAGCTCGTTGGCGTCTGATCCGAAGCCCGTGCGTTTTGCAGGCAGAGATCAAGAAAGGGAATGAAGGTTGGATGGACCGGCCAGGATGTTTGTTGGCGATCGAAGCCAAACGAGGAGACATATAATTTACCCGGCTGCTTCGGGTTCTGGAAAAAGACAGGCTCACCCTTGTCCGAAAAAATTAAAGGAATCGCGTCCTTGCTCCGGAGTCGGATCGGGTCGATCACGTTTATTTCCATCAGGTTCCCATAATCAGGCGATGTGAATGGGTGAAAGATCGGATGATTGGCGAAAATGTATTGGAATTTGGCCGATCCACCGACGCGTGCTTCCTCGGGCAGAATCTCGAAGACAATTTCCTTGAGGAATCCTTTCGTCAAAGGCGTGACGCGATTCACCATGAGAAAAACGCCCCGCGCATTACTGAGATAACGCCAGAGCAACTTGCGCGCTTCCGTCGACTGCAAATAGCTGCTTTCGATACAGAGCACCTCTGCGTCGTTCTTGGCCTCGACTTCTTCGGCGATTTTTGTCGGATCAATGACGTGGGTTGCCCATTGTCCACGCATGATGTCTGGAGATAAGGCCAGTTTTAAGAAGGATGATTGCGCCAGCACCGCGACTTTTCCTTCCTGAACCGGCGGTAGCGAAAAATAGGTTTTGTTGTCCCCGGCCAAGGCATCGCCTTCTACCTCCAGCGCGACTTCCCCGCGCAATTGTAACGAAGGCTCAGCTTCCCACTGCGTCTGGAAAATGATGTTTTCAGGTTTATCCGTTAAATCGATCTGGTGACTCAACACTTCCTGGCCATTCACCCGCACAGAGAGCTTGGCGGACCGAATGCTTCCTTGATGGGCAAGTTGCACGGTGAAGTTCACCAGCGATTTTTCGCCGAGGAAAATACGTTGGGCGCGTGGATCTGAGACAGCCGCGTTGCCGTGCGACGGAGTGCCTGGTTTGGGAAATTCGACTTCCACATCCTGCAGGAAGGGCGGAGTGTTCAAATTCTCGTTCCATTGATTTTCCTGGTTGTCCGTCAGGAAAATAATTTTCTTTTTCTCCCCGAGAGAATTCGCCAATAACGAATTCGCCTGACGAAAAGCTGCGAGGTAGGAACCGCGCTGGAAAGAAGGCTGCAGCTGCCGGACTTTTTGTTG
Organism: Verrucomicrobiales bacterium; assembly: GCA_028293445.1. Classification (GTDB taxonomy): domain Bacteria; phylum Verrucomicrobiota; class Verrucomicrobiia; order Limisphaerales; family JACDHS01; genus CBHWET01. The sequence goes on from JAQGOU010000524.1 coordinate 3,771, forward strand.
CGCCAGATCATGGCTGTCAGAAAACCCGGAAATAACGCGTGGATTGGCCGTGAGTTCCACGACCGCGACTTGAGTTTCCCGATCCGCTTTTCCGAATTCATTCGCGACGCGATCGCGAGCTTTTACAAAACCGTCCTCCACCTGTTGACTCAGAGAATTATCAATAATGTAAACCCGGCTCTCTTTAACGATGATGTGGTTTGCCTTGCGTATGAACGGCCATGCGAATGCCGAGATGATTAAAAATAAGGCGAGCACCCGCAGCGCAAACAAAAGCAAATCGCGCAACCGTCGCGGACTTTGCTTCGGTTCGGGTTGATCATCCAGAAATCTTAGGGCGGCGAAGCGGAGGAGGTTTTCCGGTTGCTTGCGGCGCAAATGCAGGTAGATCGGCGAAGCCACGGCCAGAACGCCGAGCCAGAACAGCGGGTTAAGAAACGAAAAGCTCACTTGAACTTCCTTCGTTCCGCCAGAAACAGCGCGAGCGCTTTCCATGGGCTCTCGTCATTGCGCAGAACGCAATAGGGAATCTCCAGGGAATCAAACAGTCGACGATGTCCCTCCATGAATGCATTGAAGCGTTGCAGATATTTCTCCCGGGCGGACGCAGGCGAAACCTGGCGGCGCGTGCCGGTTTCGAGATCTTCGAACAACTGTGATTCGGTGAACGGGAAATCAATTTCGTCGCCGTCGAGAATCTGGAAGACCAGGACTTCATGCCCATGAAAGCGCAACTGCTTGAAGCAAAGTTCCATTTCTTCGCTTGGCTCCAGCAAATCGGAAAAGAAAAGAATCACGCTACGTCGATGCACTAAACGTGTCGTATGCTGGAGAAGCTTCGCCAGCGACGCCCCGCCGGCGGGTTTGAGTCCATCCAATGCACGAAGCATCGCGCCGAATTGTGCCGGGCTTTGTGATGGGCGCATGAACTGCGGGATATCAGTCTTGTCGTTGAGGGCGACAAAACCCGCCGCATCATTTTGTTTCAGGAGAAACCAGCTCATGGCTGCGGCCACGATGCGGGCGCAACCGAGTTTGGATTCCCACGCTCGCGACCCGCGATAGCCCATCGAGGCGCTCGTGTCGCAAACCACATAGAAACGAGCATTCGTTTCCACCATGTAACGCTTGATGCAGAGGCGATCGGTTCGGGCGTAGAGCTTCCAATCGAGATGACGCAAATCATCACCGGGTTGATAATTCCGATAATCGCTGAACTCCACGCTGAAGCCGCGAAAAGGACTTTCATGCAACCCCGTCAAGAAACCTTCCATGACGTAACGGGCTTTGAAATCCAAACCCTCAAGCATCGCGAGAGTGTGCGGATCAAAACGGTCAGCTAAAGTTGGCGTGGACATGAACGCTCTTCGGGGGATTAGCGCGGAGTATCTTTCAACAGCTTCGTGATGATTTCAGCCGTTGTCTTTCCTTCGGCATCGGCCTGGAAACTACGGATCAAACGATGTCGCAAAACAATAGGCGCGAGTGCGGCGACATCTTCACACGACACATTGAATCGGCCTTGCATCGCGGCGCGGGCGCGGCCAGCAATGATCAAGTATTGGCTGGCGCGAGGACTCGCTCCCCAGCGAATCCAGCGCTTGATGTATTCTGGTGAGTTCGGATCCGTCGGGCGGGTGGCGCGCACCAGCTTCACGGCATACTGGATCACATTCGGGGCAGCCGGAATTGTTGCAATCAAATCGCGCAAGGCCAGAATCTCTGCGCGTTGAAGGATCGGTTGCAGTTTCGTGAGCGGCGTAAAGGAATGTTGTTCGACGATCCGGCATTCGTCCTCGACCGAAGGATATTCGATTGGCAGCTCAAACAGGAATCGGTCCAGTTGCGCTTCGGGTAAGGGATACGTTCCCTCCTGTTCGATCGGGTTCTGGGTGGCGAGCACAATGAACGGCTCTTCCAGGCGATAAATTTTTCCGGCAACGGTAACAGTCTTTTCCTGCATCGCTTCCAGCAACGCTGCTTGTGTCTTGGGAGGTGTGCGGTTGATTTCGTCCGCGAGCAATACTTGCGTGAAGACGGGGCCGCGCGTGAAAACAAACTGGCGGCGTCCCGTGGTGATGTCCTCCTCTAAAATTTCCGTGCCCGTAATGTCCGAGGGCATCAGGTCTGGCGTGAATTGAATGCGTGAGAACGGCAGGTCCAACAAACGCGCCAGGGAATGGACGAGCAGCGTTTTGGCGAGGCCAGGTACGCCCACAATCAAACAATGCCCGCGCGTAAAGAGCGCGTTGAGCATCGCGTTCACTGTTTCATCCTGACCGACAACCACCTTGGAAATCTCCTTCCGAATCGCGGCCATTTTTTCCGGGAGCGACTCCAGCGCAATCGTGGGATCAAGATTAATGACCGGAGGCGGCGTAATAGGTAGCGGCGGTGGCTCTTGAGTGATAACGGGCGGCATCTCCGGAAGCGGAGGAGGTTGCGTGGATTCGTCCGTCATTTGCTGGTTATCTAGCATTTTAGCCTTTCTATGTCAGTGACTATTGGGAGGCGACCTCGACTCCAACATTGAGCGCTGCGAAACAATCGCGCAGTTGATTTTGAAATCGCAAAACTTCCTTGCCTGATAGTTCGCCGGTGGAAAGTTCCACCTCCAAACGCGCCTGTAATTTTGTTTTCTCCTGTTGCCACGACATCTTCCATTTAAACAGGCCTTCTTTGTTTTCTCGCGTCGCAGGAATCGAAACTTTTTGCAGGCCGCTCGGTAATTCAAATTCCACTGTTTCATCCAGCGACAGAGGGTAGCCCTGATTCAGAAACAGGCCGCTCGTGCGTCGATGCAGGGTTGAATCCCATTCCGCCGGCAACCAGAACGGTGCGCGCAACACCATGCGCTTTTGTTCCTCGGAACCAAAGACCGCACCAATAATTTTTCCTTCGGCCTGCCAATTGAAGTTTTCGCTCAGTGCCGAAACGGAAGAATAATTCTGCTTCTCCATGCTGAATCTGCCATTCGCCGTCCGAAACTTACCCAGCAAAACGGGCGAGTTGACGGAATGGCTTTTCACGGCACGAGCCATGGAACGAAATTCGTAATCCGGATAACCAGTCGCGGAGACATCGATCGAGATCGGTTGGTCCGGGGAAGAAATAGAATCGCACTTGAGCGTCGCTCGCAGCGTCACGCGATGGTCGCGTGCCAAGGGCGAGGGGAGTTGCGCAAGCGATGTTGCTTTGCCATCCATTATGAAAACCTTTCGACCGGGATCGCCGGGTGGCAGCATGCCGAAGCGACAAACATCATCGGTCGTATCCACCCAGATCGTTTCTGTGCCGAGCGTCACGCGCGAAATCGCATGATTGAACGCGAGTCCCGGCGTTGCCTCATCGGCCTGGGTGAAACGTGGTACGAGGACCAGATGCGCATCGAGCTGATCGGCTTTCAATGAACGAATCAGCGTGTTGAAAAGATTCGCCTTATCTTTGCAGTCGCCGAACTGGTTCTTCAAAACGTTCGCGGCGGCGTGTGGCCGAAATGAATTCACACCCATCTCCACAGCGACATAGCGCAGACCGGTCACGTAATTGTAGAGCGCGAGAATTTTCTCCGGGTTCGTTTTCGCAGCGCGGGTTAACTCCATGGCTTTCGCCGAAATTTCCGGTGTGATCTCATCGGACAGTTTGCTGATTCGGCCATACCAATCGGAAAAGCTCGACCAATCCGGAAAGGTGGAAATCAAAAGGTGCGGTTCGCGTCCGGGCGGCGACAGCGCCTCACGCGCGTGAGCGGCAATATTTTCAAAGTGCCAGTTGTAGGTCGTTCCGTAATCGCTTTGCTTCAATTCTGGATCACTCGGTTCAGTCCCGGAAAACGAAAAGTGAAATGTCGCAGTGCGTGGGATGCTTACTCGGACGCTTTCCTTCAGGATCGGTGCATCGGAGGCAAGGGGGATCTTCGTCGAGACATGCGGCATGGGAAACGTTTGCCAGGTCGTTCGATAATGCACATGCAGAACAGCTCCGGGGGCGACGTCCGGCAGCGAAAAAAATTTGCGTTTTCCGGGATTATAATCTGACACGCTCGATTCATTGGCATCGCGAATCTCCTCCGGATCAAGTTTCAGCAGCTGCCCATTGGGTTTTAAAACTTCGCAGGCGAGAAACGCGATGTCTTCGAAAGGAGGCGCGTAACGGAAATCAAAATCGCCCTCGTGCTTTCCTTCTTCCGTCAGAATCTGGATGAACTCCTCGTGCTCGGTCGAGAGCGCTGGTTTGCTTCCGATCGTATAAATTTGTTTCAGGCTCAACACCACCGCATCGGCCTCCGGATACTTCTGCGCTTCAACTTTTTGAATTTCCTTCCAGGTCGCAGGCAGATTGGTCTGACCCTCCGGGGAGTAGCTCTTCACCGCGTTGACAGCATTTGTCCATTCCGACAATACCGGCGAACTTGAAAGGGTGCTTTCTTTTTGCGTGAGGGCCTTGGGCTTCTCCATCCCGTTCCATAACGTCGGCTCTTCTGTGCGCGCGAGATTTCGGGTGCGATACCAGGAGCCAGTGGCGGATCCCAGTTCCTCGGAGGCTTTGTCGAAGGTAAGATTTGGATCGCCGGTCAATCTCTTCACCAATAAAGAACTCCCGATGGGATCGCTGGCGAACACGGTTTCATTTTCGGACGAAATAATCTGTCGACCTGACGCCACCAATTCGCGCGCAAAACTCCCGCTGCCGCGGAAATACAAGACCCAGCGCGAACCACCTCTCTGAGTTGCGGCCAGCGACTTGAAATCAGCGGGCGTAATCCGCGGGCCGCGCACGTGGAAAACCGGTGTGCGCCCTTGCATGCCGCCATGCCCCCAGGCGATTACCAACAGCTCGTTCGTCGAGTCAGCCAGGGTTTTGGAAAGGGTCAGAAAATCTTCGCGAGCGGCTTTAAGTTTTTGCAGCGGCAGTTCGGAGGGTGAAGTATCGGGCTCGATATCGCTGACGAGGAACACTTTATTCGGTGTGGCTCCCGAAGCACTGATGGCGTCGAACCAGGAATGTAATTGATCTCGAAACTCCTTCTCCGTTTCCACATCGCCAGCAATGCCCGCGAGAAGAACGATATTCGCGTGTTTCGGAATGAAAGCGGAGTCGAGTTCAGCGGAGGGACCGACTCCCGGGAACGCGAAGAGCAGGGCGATGAAAAACACGCACCGAAAGAAACGTTTGGTTGAGACTAAATTCATGTATGCCGCCGCTTCGCCTGCGTGAGTTTCTTCTAAGTTTGCACCCTGCGTCAATCGGTTTGAACACCTGCGACGTAAAAAGGATGCTGCCTATGCCGACTGCCAATTGAAGCCGCAGCGAGCGCGGAAGGCGATTCGTGAATGGAATTTCACCGACTTACGCCACGGAAGGCGATTCGTGAATGGAATTTCACCGACTTACGCCACGGAAGACGATTCGTGAATGGAATTTCACCGACTTACGCCGCGAAAGCCGATTCATAAATGGAATTTCACGGATTTACGTCAGGGAAGAAGATTCCTGAACTGAAGTTGACGGATTTACGCTGCGGAAGGCGATTCCTGATTCAAAACTCATGGACTTGCGGTCAGCTCTGATTTTTCGGGTTGGAAACCTGCCAGAGCGACGTCAACTCCTTCTGCGAGCTCACGAAATTGTCGTCATCGGCGGTTGGAAGCAGAACGGGATGAAGCATTCCGGCTCAGAAGTTTCCGGATGTTCCTTTTCCAGTTCATATTTCCGTTCGCATCGCTTGGCGGACAATATTTATTGGCCAGAAACGTCAGGAATTCTCCCTTGGCACCTTCCTTTCGCCAACGAACGTGATTATTGCGGATCGTATTCACGCAGATCTGCCGGGCATGGCTCGCGTTTTCCACCTTCACGGAAAGGATGCCGTAGGGAACCTTGGCCTGGGTGCCTCCTTCAACGATGTAAATGGCGTCGGCAATTCGGTTGATTTGGGCGTCGCTCAAGGAGTGGTTGGCGATGGCACTCCAGCCGCCGAATAGCAGTATTGCTAATGCCAGTCTGTTTTTCATCCTCGTTCATAACCTAAGGCACAGTAATGAGAATTCAGTATTGGTAGGGTTGCTGAAACACCTATCCACCATGCAAGCGCAAGCGACATCAAGGATGCACCCCACTGGAAATAGGTGTTCTGGCAGGGAATCTATGAGGGGGAAAAACGAAAAAGCCGCAGAGATATTCTCTGCGGCTCTGGAAATCAGTGAAGACTGATTAAACGATCTTCGAGAGTAACTCGTCGTTCGTCTTATGTTTCTTCAACGCGGCGAGCAACGTTTCCATCGCTTCGACCGGGTTCAAATCGACCATCATGCGGCGCAGCTTGCGAACAGATTCGATCTGCTTCACATACAACTTTTCTTCTTTGCGTGTGCCGCTCTTGGGAATATCGATGGACGGAAACAGGCGGCGTTCCGACAACTTACGGTCGAGAATGAGCTCCATGTTGCCGGTGCCTTTGAATTCCTGGAAGATCAGTTCATCCATGCGGGAACCGGTATCGACGAGAGCCGTCGCGATAATGGTAAGTGAACCGCCTTCTTCGATCTTACGAGCGGAGGCGAACATCTTGCGCGGAATTTCGAGCGCGCGTGCATCCACACCGCCGGTCATCGTACGACCGCTGCCGCCATGAACGCTGTTGTAAGCGCGAGCGACGCGGGTGATGGAGTCGAGCAAAACAAAAACATCTTTACCGGCTTCCACCATGCGGCGGCAACGTTCGATCATGAAACGGGAAAGACGCACATGCGTTTCCAGGTCCTGGTCGTTCGAGGAAGCAACGACTTCCGCTTTCACGGAGCGTTGGAAATCTGTGACTTCTTCCGGGCGCTCGTCGATCAACAAAACCATGACGTGCACTTCCGGATGATTCTCAACTACGGCGTTGGCCAGTTGTTTGAGAATAGTCGTTTTACCCGTGCGGGGAGGCGCGACAATCAGACCACGCGTGCCTTTTCCGATCGGTGTAACGAGGTCGACAATGCGGGTTTCGTAGAGATCGGAGGCGGTTTCGAGCTTGTACTTCTCAATCGGATCAATGGTCGTCAGATTTTCAAACCGCGGCATTTTGATAAAGTCTTCAAACAGGAGGCCGCTGACCTTGTCCACCGATTTGAGCTGGGGACTGTTGCCACGATGCGGCGGCATGGTCGGACCTTCGATCAGTGCGCCTTCGCGGAGAAAATGACGTTTGATGGTATCGGGAGTGACGAAGATGTCAGCCGGTTTGGGGTGGAAGTGGTTTTGCTGAGTGCGCAAAAAACCGAAGCCCTTTTCTGAGATCTCGAGATAGCCGGAACCATAATCCGACGCACCATTAGACTCGTTGCTCATATTTGTATGTGAGTGTGTGTAATCGAAAAGTCTATTCTGGAAAAAAATCCCAAAAAACCAATTGAACTTTGAATTTTGGAGAACCTCCGGACGTGAATGCCCAGCGGTTTGACCTTCGACAAGCGAAACCTACGTGCAAAAAAAGGCGATGGCAATAGTTTTTATTGTTTTCAGGGAAATCCCCGAGTAGTCGTGTGAACGACCTCGCGCTGTGCTAATTTGGTTTGTGGCCATGCGCGAATACGAAATCTACGTCCCGCTGCATTTTAATGATGGCACGCCCGTCGAGTGGCAAAAACTGCAGGGACTCAAAGCGCGATTGGTGGAACAGTTCGGAGGACTGACTCATTTCCCGCAGCAAAATGAAGGCTTGTGGAAGGTGGGCGAATTTACGTTTCGCGATCACGTGGTTATTCTGCGAGTGCTTTCGCAGGACTCCGTAAAGTCAGAACGATTTTTTGCCCGCTTGAAAAAAGAAATAAAACGCGACTGGCAACAGGAGGACGTACTTATTGTGGCGCGCGATGTCAAAGCGTTGTGATTTGAAAGGATGATCAGCGCACGCAACGGAGCGCGGCTATGTCGCAGACCACTGCCATTTAGTTAAGATAGGCGTGAAGCAAGTGTGCGTTTCTACGCGGACCGCGGATCCGAAGAAGCCAAACGGCGTCAGGATTAATCCAATGCCTCTTGGACTATTTCACACGCTACGGCTGAGACAGCTGCGGTCCGTCACGGTCCGTGAATATTGCGCACTTGCGTCCGGGAATTCCTGCGGCAGAGTTTGCGCTCAGGTGAGTCCATCAGAAACATTTCGTGATCTCCTTAAGCGCCCGTCGCCATTAACGGCTCTTGCGCCGATGCAGGACGTGACGGACCTGGAGTTCATGCGCGTCATGATGCGCTACGGCGGCCCGGATGTTTACTGGACAGAATATTTTCGCGTGCACGCCGATTCGCGCCTGGAGAAATGGATACTGCCCTCGATCGCGGAGAATCCCACGGGACGGCCCATCATTGCGCAAATGATCGGTAATGATATTCCGGCACTGGTGCGCTCGGCGAAAGAGTTGCAGCAATATCCGATCGCGGCGGTCGATTTGAATCTTGGCTGTCCAGCGCCGGTCGTTTATCGCAAGTGTGCTGGAGGCGGGCTGTTACGTGAGCCTAAACGAATCGATTCTATTCTCGGCGCCCTGCGAGATGCCGTGACGATCCCGTTCACCGTGAAGACCCGCGTTGGCTTTGAATCTCCCGCGGAGTTCGACGAGTTGCTCAAGGTCTTCTCTAAACATTCGATCGATCTGCTGACCGTGCACGGGCGAACCGTCGCCCAAATGTATCGACCGGGTGTTCGCTACGATTTGATTGCGCAAGCCGCACGCGAACTGCCATGTCCTGTTCTATTGAATGGAAATGTCCACAGCGGAGAGCAGGCGCTGGCATTGGTGGCGGAAACAAAAGTACGGGGCCTGATGATCGGCCGTGGCGCGATCCGTAACCCCTGGTTGTTCGAACAAATCCGGCAGTGCGAAAAGGGCGAGCCGCAAAAACTCCCCACTGGACGCGAGGTGCTCCATTACATTCAGGAACTCTGGGATTCCCAGACAAGCGCCGCTGCCGGTCAGAACGCGCAGGTGCAACGGATGAAGAAGTTCATGAACTTCCTCGGTGAAGGAGTTACTGACTCAGCACAATTCCTGCACGACATTCGCCGCGCAGAAACACGGCCAGACTTTTTCCGTATCTGCAACGATGCCTTCGCCCACGACAACCTTCTCCCGCTCGTGCCTCAGAGTCCCGTGACGAAAGTAGAAGCCGAGTGAAACCCGATTTTTTCACCACGGATGGACACGGATGAACACGGATAAGGCCGAGTAAAACCAAGTCCTATAATTGTTCGAACGGAAATCGGAAGACGACTTCCGAGTGCATGGAGCCTTTTCTATTTTTTTTCCTCATCCGTGTCCATCCGTGGTGAAAATAATCAGGCTGCCGCAACTATTCCCGGCTGAAGCGTGAGTTCCTGTGTGGTCCACGTCGGCCCTGCGCAACGCGGTCCTTTGTCGGTCCATTCCAATTTATCGATGCACATCCGGCGCGCCTTCATCTCGGTATCCCAGGCGTGATAGACCAGGAAATCTGTTTCATCGTCCGGTCCTTTAACAATTGAATTGTGACCCGGGCCAATCACTTTACCGGGCATGGATTTCATTACGCGCGGGCCGGTCTCGTTTCCTTCATCCGTGTAAGGTCCGAGAATGTGATCTGCCACCCCGTAGTCGACGCCGTAAGTATCGTTCTCGTAACAACCGCCGCTGTAGAAACAGTAGTAACGTCCGTCGTGTTTCTGGACGAACGGTCCTTCGAGCGTGTGCCAATCCCAGATGTGTCCGTACATCTCCCGTTGTCGTTTGAAAATCTGCCAATCGTTGCGGGCGCGCAGGACGGTTTTTTCTGCACCGGCAAGTTGCGTCATCCCGACGAGTTTATCGACCACCAATGCGGTGCCGGCGCGAATCTTGTCGGTGACGTCGAGGAAATCGCGCGCGTAAAAGAGATACCATTGTCCATCGTCGTCCTGGAAGGGATGCGCATCGATGGCGAAAGGACATTCGTCCGTGGCGCCGATGAGAAGCCCGACATCTTCGAATGGCCCCTCCGGCGTTTTGCTTTTGGCGACGCGCAATTGATGGAGCAGGCCGATGGTTGCGGTGGAATAATAGAGATAGAAATATTCGCCGTCATAGGCAACTTCCGGCGCCCAAAACGCGCCTCCAAGTAATTGGGGCTTCACCCGCAAAGCCCCGCCGAGAAATTTCCAACGAGACATATCGTCCGAAGAGAGCAGGGGAATGGCGCATTGTTCGCCGCGAATTTCGCGGTTGGTCATGTCGAGTTCCGTGACGATGTCCTGCACCGTCCCGAGCGGGCCGGTGCCGACAGCGTAATATTTTCCGTCATGTTTCCAGACGAATGGATCAGCGAAATACTTTGGGTAAACAGGGTTCTGATAAACGAGTTGTGGCGTGGCTAACATCATTGTCCTCCTGTTGTGACACTACATGAAAACCAGAGGCCCGCCAAATGAGAGCGCCTGCTCTCTTCCCTTAAAAAAGCATCGGGCCCGCACGCAGATTTGTCCGACGGGAAGAAATATTCGCAAAGAAGCCGCGCCGATTCTATCGTGCTTGTACGTTGTAAAAGCGGGTGGAATTCGTCATGGGAACGTTGTAGGTGTAGGACAGCCCCAGAACATTCGTCGTGGCGACAGCTGTGGAATTCGTCGTCCAAGCGGCACCGAGTTGAGACGTTTCCAGCAGCGTGAGGTTTGTCACCGTGCCGGTCATCACCGTAAAACCCAATTGCATAACGCCGTTAGTAGACACTGGAGGGTCGAAGGCGAGAACGGGTTTGGCTGTTGCATTCCATCCCTTGCGGATGACGTGGTTACCAGCATCTGCAACATACAGATTTCCCAACTCGTCGATGGCCAGTCCAACAACACTATAAAAGCGCGCTTCGTTACCGGTGCCATCTGCGTAACCGGAAGTTCCTCCCGCCAACGTTGTAACTTCACCCGCAGGCGTGACCCTTCGAATGTTATCACTATTAGCTTCGGTTACGAACAGATTGTCAGCTGCGTCAATGGCTATACCGTGCACAAACGTGAAATACGCGTTGGTTCCCATGCCATCAACGTGTTGTCCCAAGAAAACAAGATTGTTGCCGGCAAACGTTGTTACAGTCCAGTTGGTTGACCCGGCGGAGACGACCGGTGTTATTTTGCGAATGCAGGTATTAAAGGTATCAGTCACGAACAAATTACCTGTGCTATCAATCACAATGTCCCACGGGAAGCCAAAGAGCGCATTGGTGCCAATTCCGTCTGCATAACCTCCATTACCTTGCGGGCCAATCCCCGCAATAGTGGAGACGTTCCCATCCGGAGTAATCCGCCGAATGCAATGGTTTGAGCAGTCTACCACGTAGAGGTTGCCATCGTGGTCGATCGTGAGACCGGCTGGTTCATTGAAAAGCGCATTCGTACCTACGCCGTTGACGTAGCCGGCGAGGCCCGTTCCAGCGATCGTGGTCACAATGCCATCGGGAGTGATCTTGCGAATAACATTGTTGATGGCGTCGCTGATGTAGAGATTTCCTGCCGGATCAAAACATCCTCCGGCAGGGCGGTTGAACAATGCGTTTGTTGCAGCGCCATCCAGGTAGCCGCCAATAAGGTTTCCATATTGGTTCGTTTGCTGCGGCAATGCTCCTGCCAGGGTGCTGGCGATCCCAGTTGGGGTAATTTTGCGAATGACGTGATTATCCGCGTCTCCCACATACGCGTTGCCTTTTTTATCCAGAACCACACTCCGTGGGAATCTAAACTGCACGGTTGGACCTTGACCATTTTGAAAGCCAGCGATCGGGTGTCCGTTGGTGTCTTTCGTTCCGCCACCGGCAAGAGTGATGAAGGTGTACGGGTTTGCAAAATTAGCCTGGCCCGCTGCGGTTTGCAGGATCAGTTGGCAGAGGAAACTCAGGAGAAGAAAAAAGCGCATGAGTGCTCCATGTTCCAGAGCAACTCAATTGCTCTCACACCCGAGAGGAGATTGCGAGGCGATTTTCATCTGCGGTCACCTCAATTCGGCGTTTTTGAGCACTAAAAGAGACCGGGAAAGTTTTCCAGGTGAGTTTTAGAAGCTAAAAGAGGCTTGGAAAGTTTTCCCGGTCCGATTTAGAAGCTAAAAACTTCATGGAAAGTTTTCCGGCTCGGTTTTAGAAGCTAAAAAGAGCTTGGAAGGTTTTTCAGGTCGATTTTAGAAGCTAAAAACTTCATGGAAATAATTCCGGGTCCGTTTTTGAAGCTAAAAACTTCTTGGAAACTTTTCTGGGTCCAATTTAGAAGCTAAAAAAGTGTTGGAAAACTTTCCGGCTCGGATTTAGAAGCTAAAAACTTCATGGAAATATTTCCAACAAATTTATATAGCGGAAGCTCAACGGTTTACGCAAATCCGTGCTTTTTGTCGCTCAAAGAGGGGTCGGACGCGCCCGTAACTTCGTTTTCACCTTCTGATTGGCAAGCGGTTGGCCTTTGCGCGTTGTTTTCACTCGCGTAATGGTCGTTCGCGCCAGGTTGGCGAAGTAAAGTTCGTCGAAATCAGGCCCTCCGAAAGCCATGTTCGTGGGGCTGCCGAGATGAATCGCCCAACGATCCCAGGCGAACAAGGTTTTCTCCCGCGCGGGACTGATCCGCCAGATTTCATCCGAGGCATAACAGCTGACGTAAAGATTCCCTTCGGCATCGAGGGTCAGGCCGTCGGGAAAGCGCCCGCAGTTTTCCCCGTAAACTTCCGGTGCGCTCACAGCTCCATCTGGTTTGATTTCAAAACGCATCACGCGATCCGTATTGCTTTCCACCATGAACAACGACTTCTCGTCGGCGCTAAGAGCGAGGCCGTTCGTATAACCGATTGGTCCCGCGAGAATTTCTCCATCGGTATCGCCAGCGCGAAAACGGAGCAGGTATCCATTACTCTTTTTCCAATTGCCGGAATCGGTCACGTAATAGTTGCCCGCGCTATCGAAGAGACCGTAATTGGCGCAGATGATTTTTTGCTCGCCGACATGGCTGGCGAACACCGACCACTCCGCATTCTGGGAAACCTTCACGATTCCATGAGCAGGATTGCAGACGAATAATTCCTCCTGCGGTGAGAACGCCAGTCCAGCGCAGAAACCGCCCATGCTCGTCACGAGCTTCGCTTTGCCATCCGGCGTGATCCGATAAATTTGTCCCGCCTCTCCGCCAGCCCAGAGATCGCCATGACGATCGAACGCGATGCATTCCGGGTGATCAATGCCCGTCGCGAAGATTTCAAACTGTTCGATGGGAATTTCTGGCGTCATCGGCGGAAATAAAAACATCAGAGGGAGTGATTTGCGATATTGGATTTACGATTTACGCGACTACCGGGTGCCGAGAGGCTCGGTGGTTCGGAGTCCCGGCTTCAGCCGGCAAAGCGTCTGAACTGAGATCGCGGTAAAATCTTTCACACGCTTTGGTAAATCGAGCGCGTAACCGGCTGAAGCCGGGACTCCGAACCCTGAATCGGCATTTCTGGATTTCTTTGGGCGTTCGCATCGAAGGGGGCGGCAGGTGCAAATTACTTCTTTCGCGCGGCAATCCCGCCGTTACTATTCCTTGGCAGGAACGTTTAGATTTTGAACCACGGATGAACACGGATGAACACGGATGAACACGGATGAACACGGATACAGAGGGGCACGAGGCTTTTCGCTCGTGGAACTGCTTGTAGTCATGGCCATCCTCGTCGTGTTGGTCGCCATCATGAACAATCGCGGCAGTCGCTCTTACCAACAACAGCGCATGGCGGTTTGTGAAAAGAATCTGCAAACCATGTACACGGCGCTGACATTGTATACTCCCGACGCGAAGAGTCGTTTTCCTTTTGTTTCCAATGCGGTCACTTCCGAGGAACCGCTATCGCTGCTCGTCCCGCGTTGCACGACGGTCACCGAAATATTCATCTGCCCGGGTTCGAAAGATGCGATGCTACCTTCCGGCGAATCCTTTGCGGAGCGCAAGATCAGTTACGCCTATTACATGGGCATGGACAAAACTGCGGGTTCCGGATGGGTGCTGATCACTGATCGACAGGTGGACACCTCGCAGAAACAACCGGGTGGCCAAATGTTTTCTCCCGACGGCAAGATGCCGGGCAATAACCACGATCGGTTCGGTGGGAATGTTTTGATGGTCGATGGCTCCATTAGCTCCACCAAGGCCAAAGTCGCCGGAGGCCTGCTTTTTCCAACGAACGTGATCCTTTTAAATCCGAAGCCGTAGCCGTGCGAACAACATGAACATTAAAGTGCAGTGTAATTGTGGGGCGAAGTTTTCCTTCGACGTGGAACCAGTAAACGGCCAGATGCCGTGCACGATTGTTTGCCCCACTTGCGGAGCAGACGCAACTGCGGCCGCAAACCAGCTCGTTGCGCAAAATCTTTCCGTCGGACCCGCCACGCCGAGCGTGCCCGCAGTGCCGGTGCGTCCGGCAGGGTTGAGAGTAGCCGTTGCCGCCGAGCCGCCGAAAGTTCCGACCAGGGCTGCCGCACCGGCTCCTGCCGCTGGTCAACTCTGCTCGCGACATCCGCGCAAGCGGGTGGAAAGCCACTGTTTCGTTTGCAGCAAGCCGATCTGCATGGAGTGCATGCAAATCTTTGGTTACCTCTGTTCGGCGACCTGTCGCTACCAGGCTGAACAGCAGGGGATTCAGATTCCTGCCTGCGAATTCAAGCAGTCAGTCGCGGACGCCAAGAACTGGAGCAAGATCGGCGCAATCGTCGTCGCCATTTTACTTGTGGTGGTGGCGCTGATCGGCTTTTGGGGTTGGTTTACGTTCTCCGGATCGCATCCGAAGGTTTATTATTCTTATCATGCGTCGGAGGCTGGCTGGATCACGCACGCCCAGTTCATGGACGCGCAACATGTTTTGATCACCGACGAAAAACAAATCGCGCTTCACGATATTGACCTGAAGAAAGTCGTCTGGAGCCATGCGTTGGCGAAAGATTCCAAGGTGGAGATTGCGGAACGTCCACAGGTGCTGCTCACGCCCGAAAACATTTGGGTCTGTCTTGCTGATTCCATTTTGCGTCTCGATCGGAAAAACGGCGACGTGGTATCCACCATTCCGCTCAAAGGCACTTCGACCTCCGTTCGATTTGAAAAAGGTGAGCTGTTGGTCAGCTCCAGAACCGGTGATTGGAAAGAATTAGTCACACATATTGATGTGGCTACTGGCACTGCTAAAGCCGAGGAGCTTGTTCTCGAACCGATCGCGAAGACAGTCAAGCCACGTGATGTTTCGCAGGTGGCACCGACCGAAGGCGTCTTGTTGAACCAGGAACTGAATCAGCCGACGGTGAGCGGGCGAGAACGCAGCCAAATCATTCCCGCCGGCGAAAACATCGTTGAATTGCAAGTGCGCATGATCGAAGAACATTTCAATGAGGTGCAATCGATTAAGCCGAGAAAGGGGCCTTCAAAAATTGACGAGAATCTTTCGGCATCGACGCCCGTGGCACCGGTTGCGGAAGAAATTCTTAATGACATCGCCCGCGGCAATGGGGGCAACGGAGGATATAAAACCGTCGATGAAAGTCGTTATGGCGTGACTCTAAAGCGGAATTCCAAAGAGATTCCTGAATGGCGTGGCGAAGTTACCGGACCGCCGTGCTTCTTTCCGCAACAGACCGTTGATGTGCTGACGGCCGGACGCGGGATTCGGATCTTCGATAAACAGAATAAACTGCTGAAGGAAGACAAACTCGCCTTTGCGGTTGCTGATGAATTTACATCGTCGTTCGCGCGCTCCGGTCCTTGCTTTGAAGCGGATAACACTTTGTACTTTTTCGATCAGGGCGTCCTTGCGGCCTATGCGTTGCCGAGTGGTGATATCCGATGGCGCGTGCCGAGTGTTGGCATCTCCAGTGTGCAGAACGATGGTAAGGGTGGACTTTACGTCTGCACGACTTCGGCCAGCCCCGAAGACATTCAATACTCAGAGCAGGTAAAGTTGCAGGATCGAATTAACCCGGTGCTGATGAAAGTCGACGCGAAGTCCGGCAAGGTGTTGTGGAAAGTGAATCACCTCGGCGTCGGCTGTTATCTCACGGAGAAATATGTTTACGCGAGCAACCAGCAAATCAGCGGTGGACCGGCGCTGGCGGTTGGGTTGGCGCAAGCGTTGGGGTCGCCGGCGGGTGGAACGGAGAGGTTTCGTCTTTCGCGCCTGGATCCTGACAATGGAAAAGAACTCTGGGGTTACTACAAAGAAGGTAGTCCGGACCGACTGGACTTCAGCAAGAACCGGATTCTCCTTCAATACGAAGATCGCGTCGTGGTGTTGAAATTCCTGACGTTCTAAATCGGCCCGGGCTCCGAAGGCAGGTAACGGTAGCTACTCAATTCTGCTGATTCAGGCAGCGCCTTCCTGTTTTACGACCTGGTTCCATCAACTATTCCGAGGGCAGCGCTTGGCTGATGAAACGGTGATCTCCCCACCGATCATTCAGGGGCAGACAAGGTGGAAGCATGCTTTGACGCCACTTAGGTTGCAGCACCATTGCAGGAACTAACCTGTGTTGATGCAACTGAAAGGAATGTTTATGGAAAAGCGTATTGAACCCAAGAAAGCTACCAGTCGTCGTGGAACAGATTCCAACCCGGATCCTATTACGGGAGAACCTGGAGCCCACCCCGTGGGAACAGGTGTCGGAGCTGCAGGAGCAGGTGCGGCCGGCGCTGCCATCGGTGGCGCGATCGGCGGGCCTGTCGGCGCAGGTGTCGGTGCCGTTATCGGTGCTGTGAGCGGCGGTTTCGCTGGAAAGGCGGCTGCAGAAGCGATCGATCCCACTGTGGAAGACACTTATTGGAAAACGAATTACTCGTCTCAACCCTGGTACGAAAAGGATTATACGTACGACGATTATCGTCCCGCCTTTCGCACCGGCTATGAAGGTTACGGCAAATACTCCGGAAGAACCTTTGATGAAGCGGAGGCTGATCTCTCCCGCAACTACGAGAAGAGCCGCGGCAAATCCCGTTTAAGTTGGGAGAAAGCCAAGGGCGCTTCTCGCGCCGCCTGGGATCGCATCGAACGCACCATTCCGGGAGATTCTGATCACGACGGGAAATAACCCGCGCTTACTGTGATCTACAGGGCGGCTCTAAATCGGAGCCGCCCTTTTATTACGTCAAACTTACCTATCGCGAGTTGCGGGCCTAGGCTAGTCTGAACGTCGCCATGAAGTCTTTGCTGCTAGGTGCCTGTATCTTGACGATCGCTATTTTGTTCGCGGCGTCATTTACCAACGCCAATCCGCCCGTCGCAACACAGCCGATCATTTCAAACATTTCTGTGGATGGGGAAACCGTTTTGGTGAGTGTGGAATTGCCGGCAGGTTTTACACGGGCGGTATTGCAGACCCGAGCTTCTCTTAAAGATGCTTGGGAAGATGGCCCGACCGCTGATAGTCCCGCTGCCGGTGGAAAGGTGCAGTTCCATTTTCCAAGGCGGGGAGAGATGTTGTTCATGCGCATTCTCGCCTCTGCTGCAGCGGGCCAAACAGGGTCACGCGAGTTGACTTACCTTACTGTTCCGACGGGACCGGTGACTGAACCCGGCGACAAACCGATCGTGAAACGAAAACACCCGGGCCAACTCGTCGCAACCTTTCACTTCAAAGCGGTGATCGACGGGCTGGACACGATTCGCATCGAACGCACCGGTATTCTCTGGGATCATCTGCGATACCAATCGCCGCATGAGGTTTCCATTAACGGTCGAAGTTGGGATCCAGCGGAAGTTAATTTCATCGACCTCGGCTCTGC
>JAQGOU010000054.1 GCA_028293445.1 Verrucomicrobiales bacterium
ATGCCCATTTGCCAGATGCGCCGCATCTCGAAAGGAAAAACTTTGGGCAACGGCTCGGGAGGCTTTTCACCCGTAATTTTGAAAACAAACTCAGAAAGGTCCAATCGCGCCGTCTCGTCCAGATTAAGCTGAATCTGTCGGTCTCCCGGCAAATGAAAGGTGAGCGTGTGCTGTTCGAAATCCGTTTTATTGAGGTCAAATCCGGCTTCCCGAGCGATCTGATTCAAAAGGGGATGCCAGAAACGGATATCCCGGAACGCCTTCGCCCGGCGCAATACCCCGTCAGAATCTTTGTCTGCGGAGATATCAGCCAGCGAAAAACAATTGGTTTGGAATAATTCCGGCGGAATCAGGCTTGGCGTCGTGGCCAGAAGGGTGCGGCTGTTCTTTAACTCGCGCGCAAAGTATTCATCTGATTCCAGCAATGAATTATCAGGCATCGCCACGGGCGCATGGTCCGGACGAAGTTCGCCAAATAATACGTCAAAGGCGACAGCTTTGCAGTCCTCCGCAGCGAGTTCCTTCAGGGCTCGACCATAAATATGACGTGGCCAATAAAGTCCGTATTTGTAGCCGATAGAACCGTCGCTCACCGCCGTGATGCTATCGTCGCTGATGTAGACAAACGCCAGGTTCGTGCTCGCATGCGAGGAATGCGTTGCGGCACTGCGCATCCGACGGTCGTAGGTGATCCATTCGACACGCTGAGCAAAATCGATCTTCGGGTAAAAATGCGGAAGGATCTCGAGCAGGCAAACAATCCCGGTCACCACGAAGGCGATCAAAATCGGAACCCACTTAACCTGCCTGAATTTCACAGGTTTAGATAAACAAAAAACCCAGAGCAACTCAAGGTCGCTCTGGGTCTAAAGAGTCAATACTGCTTACTGAGGAGGTCCGCCGGGACCAGTGCCACCACCGCCTGGGGTTCCGGTGCCGGCCCCGTCGTCAGACGTCCCTTGGATCGGAGGCGCTATAATGTGAAAGGGCGGAACAGTGCCATCTTCTCTGACAATGATCATTAACTCCTGCATTTGCTCAAGAAGCGCTGCCAATAAAGCCTTATCCATGGGCACGGGCTGATCTTCCGGATTCAACGGATTCCATGTTTCCCCCGTATTAATCACAGCCGTGTAGGGAGTGCCTTGCATCACAACTGCACCAACGATTGTGCCGCTGATGCTGGTCACGACAAAGTTATATTTACCACCAGGGAGCGGAGTTACCGTCACGTCAAAATCGGTTCCACGAATACCAGCGACGCCAATCGGGGTCTTGATTTCGTAGCGCGAGGCAGAGGCCAGTTTCTTCACGTTACCGAGGATACGGCCAGACTTTAGATTGAGTTGCGTGTCGATAACGCGGTCAGCACCCGTATCGCTGAAAGCTAATTTGTCGAATCCGAGCGTCGTGTCAGGAGTGACGCGAACCACAGGGCCGTTCTGGCCGAGAAACAAATCAACGGTCGTTTCCGCGCCCGTTTGAATCGCAGAGCCCGGTTGCAGTGTTGTCCCGACTTTCAGCGGAACCCACACGCCGCCACCACTGGAGTATTTTGCACTCGTGCCACGCACGGCGCGGACAACGGCCTTACCATCCTTGGTGACAGCTTGAGCTTGAAATGAAATCGAGAAAAGGGCCAAACACAGTAGCAGTCGGGCAACGGTCGTAAACTGTTTCATAAATAGTGAGCGCCAGAAAAGTCCAGCGCTCCCAGATTAGTAGGACGGTAGAAAAAGTCAACCCGATTTAGCGTTTCTCAGCAACTGAGTTGGCCAGCTTTTGGCGGATAATCTCGAGATAATCCACTGCCAAAGAATTGTAGTACAAGCCCAGGGATTGCTCGAACCACTTCTGGGCGGCGGCATAGTCCCCCGTATTCACCAAATGCCATCCCTGGTAGCTCACCGTGAAGTAGCTGTTCGGATCCAAAGCCAGCGCCTTGGCGAAATAAGGTGCCCCTTCTTTCGTACGCCCGAGCCAATCCAGGCACATGCCGCAACCGAGAGGATTATACGGATTGAATGGATTCAACGCCATCGCTCGCTGATACCACCCCAACGCTTCTTCAGCCTGCTTCGCATAACCATCGTCTCCCTGGAAACTGACACCGCGCAATATATCACCCAGCGTATTCATCGTTTCGAAATTCCTTGGCTCCACCTCTACGGCGCGTTTGCAATTCGAAAGCTGATCCGCAATAGTTTTACTGTTCGCCGCACGGCGTAACCAATAATCTTCCTGAACCTTGCGTGCACCGTAAAAACTGAGGAATCCAATCGCTCCCAGTAAAAAAAGGGTCAGCATGAGCTTCGCAGTAATTCTGTTCCCTATCCACATCCCTTCGGAGTACCGCAGTTGAGTGCTGGCCAGGGCGATAACCACAAACAGGATGATCGCATTGGCCGGGATGTGCATGTTGAAGTCCGTTACCGAATGAAACAACAACGCCAAAACACTGAAGGCTCCCGCCAGAACAAAGGCCGACCGGTTGCTCTTGCGATCTCCAGATTCCGTCTTACGCCGCAGATATCTGGTAGCCTGGAAGGTGCCGATGTAGAACAGGACGCAAAATATCACGATGATCCCCAGACCCGTTGTGCCCCAATCTGCCAATGTGTTCAAATAATCGTTGTGCGCATACTTCGGACGTGCTTGCACAGCCCGTGGCCGGTATTGAGGAAACCGTTGATCGAAATGGCCGGGACCGATACCGGTCCAGTAGTGGTCTTTCCACATGGCGACAGCTGGTTTCCAATAATCGAAGCGGCTATCTTCGACCTTCCCTTCCACAAACGTCCTCTGAAATCGATTTCGGAACTGCAAATTGCTGCCGAGATAGAAAACTGAGATTCCAAACGAGACCAGGAGAACGCTGATAATAATCCAACGACTGCGGCTCTGGACCAGGAGAGCAATAAAAAAGCAACCTAGGGTCAGCCCAGTGGCAATCCAACCGCCACGTGACAGCGAAATTCCAATTCCAACCAGAATCAAAACGCAGGCGTAGGAGATGATAATTTTCGCGACATGGCTGATGCGACCCATCAATACCATGGCGAGGCCGATGGGCAAAACCAGCTCCAGAAAACCGGCGAGATGATTGGGGTTAAAATAAGTACCGCTCCCACGATGGATATATTGCGCTGGCTTTTCAAAATGCCAGACATATGGGGAATTGGTCCCGAATTGATACAAGGCATATATCGAAATCGCAGCCGCCAAGCCTAACAGGGTCCACGCAATGATTTGAATGTATTCCTGCCGTTGCAGGTTGTTCACGGCCGCCAAAAAGAGCACGGCGTAAATGCAAATACGGATGAACTCCAGTCGCGCAACATACTCCAGATCCGCGGATAAATAACGATTGAGAGCGTAAAGAACAAAGGCGAGGACCGGCCAACAAATCGGCGGCCAAAAGATCTCAAACACGGGCTTGGTCCAACAACGAACCAGCCATAGCACCGCTATTAATATCGTGGCGGCTTGTACGTAAACAAACTCGAAGGAACGCACCGCCCCGATCGCCAGCGGGCTGAAGACCAAAATGAACAGAAACAACCCGAGAATGCCACGTTCACACCAGCGATCTATTCGTTCGGAATGCATCTATCTAACGGGAACCTAGTTCGTTCACCTACCTTGAAAAGTAAAAAGCGCAAAAGACCGAAATCTCTTGCGCTTTAAAACCATTCAAAACTTAGCTCAAATATTCGCGCGGATCGGTAATAAAACCTGTGAGCGCGCTTGCCGCCACCGTGGCTGGTGACGCGAGGAACACCTGTGATTCTTTGTCGCCCATGCGGCCAGGGAAATTGCGGTTCGTGGCGCTGATGCACTTCAAACCCGCCTGGTTGATACGACCAAACGTATCGACCGGACCACCGAGGCACGCTGAACAACCGGCATTTTCCGTCATGCGCACGCCCGCGTCGACGAGGATCTGCCAAACTGTCTTGTCATCCCAACGCGCCGTTTGCAGT
This sequence comes from Verrucomicrobiales bacterium, assembly GCA_028293445.1. Lineage (GTDB taxonomy): Bacteria > Verrucomicrobiota > Verrucomicrobiia > Limisphaerales > JACDHS01 > CBHWET01. The sequence goes on from JAQGOU010000054.1 coordinate 3,984, forward strand.
TCGTGCACGATTTCCGGAGTGGCCGGAACGCCAAAGGTATCAATGACCACCTTCTTGCCGCGCAAGATCTTGGCGAATTCGATGAAGTCGCTCGTCTTGCCGCCGGTGCAGGAACCAACGTAAGCCCGATCGAGCTTAACATCGCCCATGTCCTTGGCTTTCTTGCGCTGACCCGGATCCGGATGGCACGCCACGGTCGGCTCGAGTTTCGACAAATCGACGACGTGTTCGTAAACGAACTTCTCGTCTTTATCGCGGGTGACCGGTTCGTAAGTCGCCTTCGTGCCGTTCAACTGGCAACGGGCATCCACATATTCTTGCGTGCGTGCGTCGAATTCAAAAATACCGTTCTTACCGCCGGCTTCGATCGCCATGTTGGCGACCGTCATGCGGTCATCGATCGACATGCTCTTCACTCCTTCGCCGTCGAATTGCAACGCGCGATAGGTGGCGCCATCAAAACCGATTTCACCGATGCAATGCAGGATGATGTCTTTCGCCATTACACCCGGCTGCATTTTGCCTTCGAGACGGAAATGCATGGTTTCAGGAACCTTGATCAGCAACTTGCCGGTGCCCATGACGAATCCGGCGTCGGTGTTGCCGATCCCGGTCGCAAATTCATTAAACGCACCTGCCATACAAGTATGCGAATCGGTGCCGAAAAGAATCTCACCCGGACGCGTATGCCCTTTTTGCGGCAGCGCGGTATGACAAACACCCGCGTAACGCGAACCGTATTGGCGATTCAAGAGACCTTTGCTCGCGTCGAATTTCCAGGTGCCATCCGGGTCATCGATGACGTCGTAGAAATAAGGCAGGCCTTGCTCCTTCACGAAGTCGCGCAAGATATCGACATTGCGATTCGATTTGGAATCGGAGGTGAAAATGTAGTGATCGGGAATGATGACAATGCGTTTCTTGTCCCAGACCTTGGCGGTTTTGCCGAACTCACGTTTGAAAACGCCAATAGTGCCGGGTCCGCAGACGTCGTGGGTCATGAGGACGTCAGCCTTCACCCAGATATTGTCACCGGCTTGAACACGATCTTTGCCGGCAGCGCGCGCCAGAATTTTCTCAGTCAATGTCATATTGAGGCGTCGAACTTAAACGACGTGCGGGTGAGATTCAACCATTCGTTAGTCCTTACCTTGACTCCGTTGGCCTTTGTCTCAGATGCTCCCGCCACGACAGGATTCCTTCTGGATGAAAACAAAACGTATAATTTGGTTCGTTCTCCCCATATGTGTAATCGCACTGATCCTCGGTGTGAGCAGTTACGACAACAACCTGGTCTCGAACGGCTACTTCGAGAAAGGACTTGCGAACTGGAACCCCGTCAGCACGAGTCTCTTGATTGATCCCAAATCGAGCACGTCCGGCCTCCTTCCTTACCACTGGAATTTAATCCGAACTCGCGGGCTAAGAGGTTGGTTCGAATCCACCCATAACAATAACTTCGCCATGATCGGTGCGGGCAATAAAACGGGCGGGCTGATCTCGCAGAAAATTCCCCTGCACGGAAAAGGCGGTCGCTATCAACTCTCGTTTGATTTTGCTGCCACCGGGGATTCCGGACGAATCGGTGCCCTGGAAGTGAGCGTCGTGGACGCCAACGGACAATCGCTGCTCTCAAAAAATCTGACGAACTCCACCCCGGTACAAACCTGGTATGTCCCGGACAAATTAATTTTTCTCCAGAAGTTCGAGTTTGAGACACCGCCCGAGATTTCGGAGGTGACACTTTCCTTTCTCGATCACTCTCCCGGCGGCGGCATCGCAATCGACACCATGGTTAAAGCCGTTCGATTAAAACGAATGCATTAGTCAACGGACGGAATCGCTCCGGGATTACTCGCTTCGATCGATCATCTTCATTGATCGCTCGGAGTAACGATCTCCAGCCACGGCAAACGCTGCAATAACGCCATCCAACTCCGTCCAAGCCGAATCCGGCAACTGCAACGCCGCGGCCTTCGCATTTTCTTCCAGGTAATTCACATGCTTGGTGCCGGGAATAGGAACGATGTCGTTGCCGCGCCTCAACAACCACGCGAGCGCCAGTTGCGCCGGTGTCGCCTGATTCGCAGCAGCCATCGCTTCGAGAAGTTTCACGAGCTTGGAATTGTGTTCAAAGTTTTCGCCTTGAAAGCGCGGTGTGGTCCGGCGCCAATCCGTTTCGCCTAGATCGCCGGGGCTTTTGATTGCACCCGTGAGCAAACCGCGGCTCATCGGACTGTAGGCCACAAAACCGATGCCCAGTTCCCGCAACGTCGGCAGAACCTTCGGCTCCACGTCACGTTCCCAAAGCGAATACTCCGACTGCACCGCCGTGAGCGGATGAACCGCATGCGCGCGCCGAATCGTTCCCGGCCCGACTTCCGAAAGCCCGATGTAACGCACCTTCCCCGCTTTCACGAGATCCGCCAGCGCTCCGATCGTCTCTTCAATCGGCACCTTGGGATCGAGTCGATGCTGGTAATAAAGATCGATGTAATCGGTCCCCAATCTCGCAAGCGAATCCTCCGTGGTCTTCTTAATATTGGCCGGACTGCTATCGAGCACGACTGGTTTGCCATTCGCATCAAATTGCCAGGCAAACTTCGTCGCAATAATGACCTTCTCGCGCGCTTTCCCCTTGAGTGCCCGCCCGAGCAGTTCTTCATTCTTGAAAGGACCATACGATTGCGCGGTATCCCAAAAGTTAATTCCCAACTCCAACGCCCGATGCAGCACGCGAATCGATTCCGCATCGTCCGCCTGTCCATAGACCGACGACATGCCCATGCACCCCAACCCGAGGGCGGAGACTTCGAGACCTTGGCTACCTAGTTTACGTTTGTTCATGTGTTCTTGTTAAGATTGAGCGTGTTGGCGGCTTATTACCCGACGCCTCACCTGATCCGCCAGGAAGATTAGAAGCGCAACGCCTAAAACAACACAGCCAACTAGTATTTCAAAATGGGTGCGCTTTTCAAACTCCACCTCATGAGGCCACTTACCTAAACCATCCGGCGTCGGTAGAGCCACGCTGGCGCTGGCAAAGGCGCTGACGAGAAGTTCCTCCTGCACATAGCGTAAATGGATCAACGATTTCCCGTCCTCAACTATCATCCAGCGACCAGGCTCCCTCAATCCATGAGCAATACCTCCATACCATGTCGTGTATAAACTTGCGTCGCGGAAGGGCGATCGCGTCATCAAGAGGATACGCTCATTCTCAAATCGAACGTCATCTTGAATAAAGACATATCGCCGTGAGGGAATGATATAAGGAAAAGCTTCGTCAGTAGGGCGTCCGAAATCAGCATCCATTTCCTGCCAGGTCGTTGGAAGTTTCTTACCCGTTTGCTGAGCATCCCTCAGGGTGGAAGTCATGGCCTGCATGAACGACGAATTGGCTGTCCCGTAGCTTAGCGCCCTGCACATCCCAATAGCTCCGAAGAAAAAAAGGCTGGCGACAATTAAGCGCAGGTTAGCCACTGTTTCGCTGCCTAATTTACGTTTATTCATCCGTTCTTTTTAGATGGAATGCTTGTGCGCTGCCACGCTCAGGTCCGGAGTCGTGTTCCGGTTTACCGGTCTGCATACCTGAATCCAACAATCTCTGCTTTCCGAACGGCGTCAGGCGACCACTGTCTGCGCTCTGAGAATAACGATGGCTCTCGCTTCAACGCGAGAACGAGTGACCGATGCCCAGCTGTCGGGAATGCCAACTCTCGAAGAACCATTGGCGGTTCATCAATAAATTTACAATCGGCAAGCGTTACATGCTGAGCTGCGAGGAACTCGGCGACCGTCTTGCCAACGAACCCGCGAGCATCTGCTTCACTATCCCTTACTACTGGGCTGCGACGACAGCCGAGTAACGTGATAGAGAAACAAACAACGAGTGCGATGTTGACGAGTCGTATCATAAAGCAACCAGACGTTCGACGCCTGTCCTGACTCCATGAACTAAACTAACTGCGAACCACGTCATGGCTGCGGTCACGATGATGATAAGAAATGTTTTCAAATCGACGTTTTGCGGGAATGCTCCCAGCGAACAAACACATTTGGTCGCCTGCTCACTTTTTCTTCCTCCAGCTCAAAATGGTTCCGATGATCAATCCGCCAAC
>JAQGOU010000538.1 GCA_028293445.1 Verrucomicrobiales bacterium
TCAGAGCACCTTCGACGCGGGAGAAGGGGTCATGTCATTCTGAAAATGGGGCTGCGACGGCGTCGAAGGGTCGTTTATAGAATGGAAATTCCATGACTTCGCGTCGCCGGCTCATTTACAGCGTGAAGTTTCCTGAAATGTTCGTCGCGGGGAGATTTACATCCTGAAAATCCCTCCGCTGCGCGTCGCCGGGGCGCCGTCAGGATATTTTTGGGTGCGCGACAAGAGAATCGATCGTTGTGAGGATGTTTTTGGGTGAATCTGGCGTCGCCGGGAGATTTCCAGCGTGGAATTTCCTCCGCCGCGCGTCGCGGGGACATTTCCAGGATGTTTTTGTCGGACTTCGCGCCGGTCCGAAGGATTTACCCCAACAAAAACTCCCTCTGCTCGCGCCGGCGACAAAATGAATGGGGCGAACGGCGCTCGCCCACCTTCCACTTGCTTTTCGGGGGCGAAACTCTTTTAATCAACGCCGTTCCTCCAAGGTCTTCTCCAAACATCGCAAAGCACTCGCGCGACGTGTGTCGCTGTCGGGTTGTTGCGCGATTGAACTCTATTAACGTCAATGAAACATCATCAACTCCTTGGTAGTGCCGCCTTCGTTGCGGCAGTCTGTGTCGCCTCCGGCAGCGCCGACTACGGTCCCGCGATTTGGGATCCCGCGTGCAGTGGTCATTGGTATACCTCCGGCAGCGGCCACAAATTCCACGTCATCCACGACATGGAAGGTTATTACGCCTCGACGATTTCCTATTTCAAAAACTGCAACACGACGGCGAGCGTCCATTACTGCGTCAACGGCAAGGCTGATGCCTCCAGTGATGCGGCCGCCGGTGAGGTGACGCAAATGGTCTCGGAATCTTATTACGCATGGCACGCCCGCTGTTGGAATACGCATTGCACCGGGACGGAACACGAAGGGTTCGCGAGCAACCCGGCGTGGTACACGGAAGCGATGTATCAATCCTCCGCTGGCATCACGCGGCACGTGAGCGACAGATTTAATTGGCCCGAAGATCGCAACCATGTGGTTGGTCACGGCGAAGGACAGAACAGCGCGTGGCGCACGTATGCGAGTGCGAACCTCGGCATCGATCCGACGTGCAATTCGCACACCGATCCCGGGCCAAACTGGAACTGGAGTCATTACATGGGACTGGTGCAGGGCGGCGGCACACCGGGCGCTGTCTCGTGGGCAAGCGGTCGCATCGATACGTTTACGCGGGGAGCAGATGGTGCGTTGAAGCACAAATGGTATAGCGCCGGTTGGAGCAGTGGCTGGGAAGATTTAGGCGGCGGGATCATCGGCGGACCGGCAGCGGCGTCGTGGGGCGCGGGACACCTGGACGTCTTCGTGCGCGGCACGGACAGCGCCATTTACCAAAAGACTTACGACGCCGGTTCCGGTTGGTCTGGCTTCACCCGCTTCGCCGGGACGATGACGTCGGATCCCGCGGTCGTAGCGTGGGGCGTGAATCGTCTCGATGTCTTTGCGCGCGGCACGGATGGCAGTCTGCAACACATGTGGTTTGATGGAACGTGGCATCCGTGGCAATCCCTGGGCGGCACGATCATCGGCGGACCAACTGTCTCCTCGTGGGGCGCAGGACGCCTGGATGTCTTCGCGCGCGGCGGGAATAGTGAGTGTTACCACATTTACTACGATGCCGGTTGGGGTCCGTGGACTTCACTGGCTGGCGGATTCAACTCCGACTTCGGCGCCGTGTCGTGGGGACCCGGTCGCATCGACGTGTTCGGTCGCGGCACGAGCAACGAGCTTTATCACAAATACTTCTCCGGCGGCGCATGGGCGGCTTCCTGGGAGAATCTCGGTGGCGGTCTGCTGAGCGGACCCGACGTATCGACCTGGGGCGTGAACCGCCTCGATGTCTTCATCCGCGGCAACAACAACGCGCTTTATACCAAGTATTGGGATGGCACGGGCTGGAGCGGTTATAATTCCCTCGGGGCCATGCCGTAAGTTAATTGAAGCAGTAGATTCAGACGGGCAGCGCTGCGGCGTTGCCCGTTTTTTCATTTAGCGAATCTGTTTTGGACTTGCTGGCCCACGGGTTGACATACGTTGAAGCGACATAAATGTCGCGCTCCAGGCGCGCGGCGTTCACGCCGCTTCACCGCCGATCAGCAAAGTTTGCATTTATCGCGTCACCGATATCCAGCGGATGCCGTAGGGCTCCAGACTTAAATCAAGCGGGCTCCCTGGACGATGGCCGGAAGCGGCGGGTTGCAGCTCGAGTTGATTCAGGCTCGCGGTCGAGTTCAATCGGTAGACGCGAATCTGTCCCTTGGGAGAAGAAGAGAACTTCAGCAAGACATGTTGCGTGACTTCTTGTTGGTCCGCGAAATTCCAAAGCAAAATGTTCACCGTCTTTTCATCGATGGACGCGAGGGAATGAAGATTGGACGTCGTTCCAGAGACCGCCAGCTCTTGGCCTTTCACCAAGCTTAACAGTTTGAAGGCGAAGTAGGCGGGACGAACGCGTCCCTGGTTGTCATACAGGCCGTCGTATTGCGGGGTATCGTTCCACCACTGTGCGACAAAGGCGGCGCCGGGTTTCGACATGAAGGTGCTAAATTGTTTCTCGTCCACGAACGAATCGCGAATGTGATAGTAAGCGCTGCGACCCAGTCCCTCTTCGTGAAAGGCGCGGGTTATTTCCAAAACGAACGCCGGTTGAAACGCGGGATTCAGGACCGGGCCATCCAGCGACATATTCCATTCGTCGATGATCGTCTCGGTGTTTTTGAGTCGCGGAAACTTCGCGAGCTTCGCTTTCACGTCATGGACGCTTTTGCGGAAGTAATTGGGATCGCTGTGATAAATATGCCATGAGAAAAAATCGAGTGGGATATTGGTCGTGCCGCAATGTTGAATGAGCGCGTTGCCGATATCGCTGTTGTAGCCTGCGAGGGCCGGGCCGCCGATTTTCGTACGGGGATCGGCGCGCAAGATCGCCTGGGCGGTGTGCTGGTAATAGACAACGTAATCTTGTGGATCGAATAGATACGGACACCCGCCATCCTCGCCAATATCCGGCTCATTGCTGACCTCCCAATATTCGATGCCGTAATGTTTCTCTTCGTTGCAATGTTTGACGAGAGCGGTGATCAACTCTTCCCACTGGCGATAGTCGCTCGGATGGACAATGTGCTGATCTATCGTGGGAAAAAGAACTTTGGGTTTGAAACAAAGCGAGAGGATCGGTTTAGCGCCGGTGGCAAGAATAGTCTCGATGACTTTATCCAGAGTTTCCCAGTGGTACTTACCCGGCGCAGGATACAACTCGAAGAACTCCTGCACAAAGATACGAATCGTTTGCGGGTGCAGCTGAGCGATCTGTTCGATGTGCGCATCGAACATCGGCTTGTCGGAGAGACCACCCTGCCCCAATGCGAAGCGAGTCAGATCAATTTTGCCGAGTGGCTTGGATGTATCCACGACCAACTCGATGGCATCCGCCCCCATCATGGTCGAATCAGCGATGAGATAGAGCCAGGCAGACAGGGCGATGCGCAGGACGTTTCGAAGGTTCACGGGTGCTGGCGACAGTAACGTGAACGTTTTGGATGACAAGTCTCCAACTGCAATGGCAGGAATGCGTTCCCGTTTCTAAAGACTTTCTCTAGGGAATCTTTTATTTTAACTTTGCGCATCATGTATCGCTGTACCGGACGTTATTTCTCTTGGGTGAGCGCAATGGTTGCGCTTTGCTTGTTTGCCTCCGCCGGGCGCGCCGAACCGAGATTGGATGTCGTGGAATTTGAGAGCCAGACGTTGCAAAACAATCCACTGCACGATCCAACGCTGCGCAAGCTGGCTGTTTTTCTTCCTTCGCAGATGACCAATAATACAGCGCTCCCCGTGGTTTATTATTTACCCGGCTGGGGCGGATCGTCCGAAAAGGTTATTCAGTCGAAAGAGAAGTGGTTGACTCTTGTGCAGTCCGTGGCGGATCAGGTGACGCCCATGATACTGGTGGTCGTCGATGGGCGGACGCATTGGGGCGGCAGCCAATATGTGAACTCCACGGCCCAGGGGAATTACGCGGATTACATCGGCAAAGAAATTGTTACGAAAGTGGAAGCGGAGTATCCGAAGCTGGCGAGCCATGAGCATCGGGTGATCGCGGGACATTCAAGCGGCGGTTACGGAGCGCTCTGCCTGGGGATGCAGTTCCAGAATCAATTTGAATCGGTGATCGCGCTCAGCCCTGACTCCGATTTTGACGTGACTCATCTGCCGTTCGTAAAGATGCCGGACGTGGCGAATGTGTCACTGGCAGAAATAAATAAATTGATGAAAGCAGGCCGCGGATTACCCGCACCGAAAGAGGGCGACTTGGCTTACGCGCTGGGATTGTGCGCCGCTTACGCCCCCTCCCTGGACGCGACGCATCCTGAAGACTTCGAATGGCTCTACGACGACAAAGGCAATTTTCGTCAGACCACGTGGCAACGTTGGCTTGACCATGATCCTTATACCCAGGTGCGAAAGAATAAGAACGCGTTTCTCCCAACCCAATCGATCTATGTGGAAGGAGCAGCGCAAGACGAGTATCAGGCGAACATCGGAGCGCGCAAAATCTACGAGGTCCTGCGCAACCGTCCGGCGCGTTCAACATTTTATGAACCGCCCGGTAAACACAGCGACCATACACCGCAGCGGCTGCAACGCGGGTTGGCGTGGGTATTTCATCGCCCGATGCAGGACGTAAAGTAACTGCAGCGGTTCGGGTCAATCAGCCTACTCCACCGTTACTAATTCCACTGCCGCCTGTTTCGGCTCGATTTTCCCAAACACAGGCTGTGACGACTTGCCCGTGAGCGAGCGGATGTAGTCGACTTCCTCTTTTTTATAAGGCGTGCCATCCGCGCGGAAGATGTCGTGGAACCAGAGTGGCGGTTCGCCGGTGTATTTCTTCGTCCAGGAATCCCACGGATAAATCGTCTGCGACTTACCGGAAACAAATCCCCAGTTATAACCGGCCACGTGTTCTTGCTTGAAGTAACCGAGCACCGGATTAAACGTACTCCCGACCGGACGCGCCATGTATTCGGTGCAGAGCATGGGACGATGATAGCGCTTTAGACTTTCCACAGCCTTTTTCGCCCCTTCGAGATTCTGGTAGCTATGAAAAGAAATCACATCCGATTCTTCGAGCTGCACCGTCACCATCGGACTCAACTTGGCCGGATCATCCCAACGTCCCAGCCAGGGGCCGGACGTAATCGGTTGCGATGGGTTTACTTCACGCGCCCAGACAAACGCTTTCTTGATCAGCAGCAAGGCCATGTCCGGTTTGTTCGGCAATTCAAACTGTTTGTAGGAATTATTCATGTTATCCGGTTCATTGAAGATATCCCAGCAATCGACGCGCGGGTCGTTGCGGAAATGTCCGATGACTCCCTGGATGTAAGGCTTCAATTCATCATGACGCGCGGGGTTCATGAGAATGTCTTTTCCCGGAATTTGTACCCAACCGGAATTGTGCACATGCGGCACCGGTTCGTGTTGTTTGCCCAGTTTCGGAAATGGATCCCAACAGCTATCCAACATCGCGAACATCACGCCGATGTGATGCTTGTGGGCGATCTCAAGAAATTGATCGATGCGTTTGAGGAACCCTTTGGAGTCCTGTTCCCACGGGAGGTTATGGAGAAACACACGCACGCTCGTGAACCCGAGTCCTTCGGCCCAGCCCAGCTCGCGATCGATGGTCTTTGGATCCCATGTTTCCGCCTGCCACATTTCCAATTCGTTGATCGCGGTGCTCGGAATAAAATTGCAGCCAACGAGCCACGGCTTCGTCGCGTACCACGCGTTGGCTTTTTCCGTAGTCCATTTTCCGCGAGGCGCGACGGCTTCGCGATGAACAGTGGAACAGCCGAAAAGAAAGATAAGCAGCGCAACGAAAGGAATCCGTTTCATAATCATAAGCGTGAGAAACCGCTAGGGCATGACACATCCGACAGATCGAGGTCAAACCAAAAGAACAGCGCGGAATCGCCTTCACCGTTTCTTGTGCATCGAAAAGAACAATCGGCGCAAAGCGTTCGCGCTGGACGCGCTGAACAAAAAACGAAAGGATTCGTCCACTCGATATGAGCAAAGTCGTTACCTTCGGCGAAATCATGATGCGGCTCGCCACGCCTCAACGTTTGCGGTTCCTGCAGGCGAACAATCTCGAAATGACTTTCGGTGGCGGCGAAGCCAACGTCGCAGTTTCCCTCGCACAGTTCGGAATCGAAGCCGCGTTCGTCACGCGCCTGCCAAATAACGACCTCGCCCAGACATGCGTGAATCAATTACGCGGTTACGGCGTGGAGACCAAACACATCCTGCGCGGCGGCGAACGCATTGGAATTTACTTTCTCGAAACCGGCGCTTCTCAACGCGGTTCCAATGTTATCTACGACCGCGCGAACAGCGCAATCTCCACGATTGATCCCGCGTCGTTGAATTGGAATGAAATCCTCAAAGGCGCGACCTGGTTTCATTTTACAGGCATCACCCCTGCCCTTTCCGACGCTGCCGCTCGTGCCGCTGGCGAAGCGGCAAAAGCCGCGAAGGCGCTTGGCTTGACCGTGAGTTGCGATTTGAATTTCCGCAAGAAACTGTGGTCCCCCGCGAAGGCACAGGAGGTCATGTCTGGTCTCATGGCGAATGTGGATTACTGCATCGCCAACGAAGAGGACGCTGAGAAAGTTTTTGGGATCAAAGCCGCGGGCGCTGAAGTCTCGGAGGGCAAACTCGATCACCACCGCTACATCGAAGTCGCGGAAAAGCTCGTTGACCGCTTCAAATTCAAAGGAGTCGCAATAACCTTGCGCGAAAGTTTTTCTGCGTCGCACAACGGATGGTCCGGAATGTTTTACACAAGTGCTGACAAGAAGGCGGCGTTCAGTCGTCGATATGATTTGGAGATCGTCGATCGGGTGGGCGGCGGTGATTCGTTCGCAGCAGGATTGATCTACGGCTTACTGCAAAAGCAATCGCCACAGGACGCACTCGAATTTGCGGTCGCGGCGAGTTGTTTGAAGCATTCCATTTCTGGCGACTTCAATCTTTGTTCGCTGTCGGAAGTGAAAACCCTATTGGCCGGCGATGGTTCTGGCCGTGTGCAACGCTAATTTATGAAATCTGAAACGATCCGTCGCATTCTCGATTGTGGCATTGTCGCAATCATTCGCGCCGATAACTCCGCTCAACTCGTTGACGCCACTCAGGCGCTGATCGAAGGCGGCATTGATACCATCGAAGTCACCATGACCACGCCCAATGCGCTCCAGGTCATTCGCGAGACCACGCAGAAATTCGGCAGCAAACTGCTCATGGGTGTCGGCACCGTTTTGGACGACATCACCGCGCGCCTCGCGATGGAAGCCGGTGCGCAATTCGTCGTGACCCCGACGCTTCGCCCGGATGTCATCACGATTTGCAACCGCTACAGCAAACCGATCATGACCGGCTGTTATACACCGACTGAAATGTTGACCGCGCATGAGGCAGGCAGCGATTTCATTAAACTATTTCCCGCGGACCAACTCGGCGCAAGCTACATCAAAGCGGTGCGCGCTCCTCTACCACAGCTGAGTATTATTCCAACCGGCGGTGTGACCGCCACGACGTGCGGCGACTTCTTCAAGGCGGGTTGTGTGGCGGTCGCGGCAGGGAGCAGTCTCGTCAGCAAATCGATTTTGGAGAAACGCGACTGGAAAGCATTGACGGAACAGGCGGCGATCTTTGTCGCAGCGGTGAAGCGTGCGAAAGCGAATTGAAGCACCAAACTTCAACATCCAAGCACCAGAGAATCTCCAAATCTCAAGCTACAATCTCAATGTATCAGCCATTATCCTTTTAAAACCTTTTTAAAGGTTGGTGTTTGAAGTTTCACTGGTCCTTGGATGTTGAAGTTTGGTGCTTTTTTGCGCCTTTACCCCAGTCAGCAACCGGCGCACTCTCTTCTTACGAAATTAGTTCAACCAAAAAGGAAATCGCAGCTATGAAAAAAGTTCTTTCCGCAATGAATAGTGGAGAGGCCAGTCTGATCCAGAGTGTCCTTGAAGGCGCGGGCCTCGTCTGCGAATTGCGCAACGACGCCGTATCACAAGCCATGACAGGTTTCGCTTTCGCACCTGAAATATGGGTTCGCGACGAGGATTACGACGAGGCGGTTGTACTAATAACTGAGTCGCGCGCGAATTGATCGCGGGACGAGGAGCTGGCCTGGCGCCGGCAGACTAACGCGCTATGAGGTTCCAATACCTGCTCACGCTGCTCGGTCTGGGACTTATTGCATTTGGATTGGTAGAGCGTGGCTGGGAACTCCTGCTTGTTTGGCTTGGCATCGATTTTCTCCTCCTTGGCATCGCTCACGCGCGAAATGCACATCGCATTTTTGGCAAACGACCGGACGGCACAATGTCGTTCTCGAAACGGCTTATCTTTCTCCCCCTGCTTGGCTACACCAGTGTCGTCTGGCATCTCGCTCGAGTGCTGAGTCGAGAACCAGCGTCGCAGAACATCACGAGTGACCTGGTGATTGGACGTCGTTTGCTGGCTTCGGAAATTGATGGAGAATTCGATAATTACGTGGATTTAACTGCCGAGTTTTCTGAGCCATTGACCATCCGACGCTCTCCGTCCTACCGTTCTTTTCCTGTTCTCGATGGAGCCGCGCCCGATCCGGAATCATTGCGCGAAGCAATCGCGAGCCTGCGTCCGGGCCGAACCTTTATTCATTGCGCACAAGGACATGGCCGCACCGGACTCTTCACGTTGGCTGTTCTTCTGAAGTCAGGCGCAGCAGGGAGTGTTGATGACGGCCTGAGAATGCTTCAAGCAATCCGTCCCGGTATCCGCCTGAGCCGTGCGCAGCAGGAATGTATTCGATTGTATGCGGACGCTCTCGCGCGTAATAGATAACGAAGCTCAATGAAGAATTCTGTTAACAGTGGAATAGTAGCTGGCGGGGCGGCTCTGGCGGTGGGAGGTGTTGCACTGATTTATGCGGTTCGCACTATTCGACTCGCCCTGCAAAGCCGCACGTGGCCGCGAGTCATCGGCAAGGTTCTGAAAACCGGAGTCATTGAAATCCCGACCGCGCGAAAATTCTCAAAAAAGTATCGCCCCGTGATCGTTTATTCCTACGCGGTGGATGACGTCCCTTATCGTAGCGAACAGATCGGATTTGGTTTCAATGATTTCATGGGCGACGGCATGTTCGGCAATCACTCCGATGCAGAAGCCTTCGTAACGCCCTACCGTCCGGGAGCCGACATTTCGATCGCCTACGATCCACAGGATCATTTCCGCGCCGTTATTAAAACCGGACTCAACAAAGGCCACGTCGCCACGCTGATCTTCGGCCTGTTCTTCGTCGTCTTCGGCGCGTGGTGCCTTTGGAATTTCAGACGGTGATGAGACCGGGTTTCTTCTTCGCGTTCAGGCCTATTTCGGCAGGGCGTGCCCGGGAACTGAGCAGGTCGGGGGCTCAGTCAATGATTTGAACGCATAAGTTCCGCCGGACGGGCACTCTGGCAGTTTGTTCCCTCTGATATAGGGAGCAATATTTTCTTCCGTGATGAGGTTGGTGCGACCGAGATGATATTCCAACGCAAACTGCTCCATGGCCCCGTCCATCTGCCTGAGCTGGTTAATACATCTCATCTTGTCCTCTTGCGGCGAAGACTGGGTTTGCGTCGCTGCGGTCGTTGTCGTCGGACTGCGAAGCTGCCGTGCAGCCCCGGTCGAAGCGTGTGATTTCTCCGCTTCCGCCGCTTGTCGGCGCAAAACACCAACCTCTCCTCGCAAACGCAGTAGCTCAGCGTTATCGCTCTGCAACCTGGCTGGAGCATTCTCTTGTTGTCTTGACGCGGCCAACGCTTCGTCGCGTTCAGTCGTTAATTGCTTCTGCGAAGCCATGAGTTTCTGATTCTCGCGTTGTAATTGTTTCGTCTTCCCCCCAGAGACGAGATAAGTGCCGGTGGCGGAAACGAGCGCGGCAGCCAGGGCAGCGCTAATGATTTTTGCGGTGATCCAGTTCATAGTTGTATGTGTCGTAGCGGTAGCGGTTGTGATTACCCCGGCAACACCGGTGGCGGTGATGGAAGCAAAGATAGCAACGGGCGCTGATTGAATGGCATTCGTGGAGACCAGGACGACGAGACTGCTCGCGCCGACCGTGACGCCTCGCCGGGAAAAGAAATCCCGCAATCGTTCCACGGCTCGGCTGACGCGTTTTTGAGCCGCATCCTCGCTGGTGCCCAGGGCCTGCCCGACGTCGCGCAGGCTTTTGTTCTCGAAATAGCGCAGAAGAAGACTGTTGCGATCCTGTTCATCGAGCGCCTCCATGGCTTCATCGAGCAACGGCTTGATTTCATTCCAATCGGTCTCTGACGCATTCATATCCGGATGCTCCACGGTCAATTGTTCCCGACGTTGACGTCGCGATTCGCTGCGGACGACGTCGATTGCCGTGCGTCGTGTGACCTGATAAAGCCACGCGGTCAGTAGCGTGTCCGGCTTGAGCTTGTCGACATTTCGGGCGAGATCGATAAATACGGATTGCGCGACTTCCTGGGCTAAATGCAACGAGTGGACCTGACGCAAGGCCGCCGAATAAACGAGATCAATGTGGCGCCGAACGAGGGTGTTGAACGCCTCCTCCGATTGATTTCGGGAGAATTCCTGCAGCAGTTCCAAATCGCTAGATGTCATCTTTGGCAACTATATCGGCGCACCGAATTGAAATCCGACAAAAGTATTTTTGGGGGGCGTAAGGAGCGGAAATGCACCGGGAGTCCATACGATCCTTTTGCCCGGAGTGCGCACGCCCCGGACGCGGCGATATTCGACCGCGCAATAGCGTCCGGTTTGTCCCGCGACACCCCGAACTCTCCACCTTGCCGCGTCCGGAGCGGACGCACTCCGGCAAAACTGGCGTTTTGAGGGCGAAAAAAGGCGAATCGGCGTAAACCCTTGAGCTTCCGCTATATAAATTTGTTGGAATTATTTCCATGAAGTTTTTAGCTTCTAAATTCGACCCGGAAAGTTTTCCAACACTTTTTTAGCTTCTAAAACGGAGCCGGAATTATTTCCAAGAAGTTTTTAGCTTCTAAAACCGACCTGGAATTATTTCCCGGATCTTTTTAGCTTCTAAAATGGACCCGGAAAACTTTCCAAGCCTCTTTTAGCTTCTAAATCGCACCCGGAAATATTTCCAAGAAGTTTTTAGCTTCTAAAATGGAGCAGGAAAACTTTCTGGGTCGGTTTTAGCTTCTAAAACGGAGTTGGAAATAATTCCAGATCCCTTTTAGCTTCTAAAATGCGTCTGGAAAACTTTCCAAGTC
>JAQGOU010000539.1 GCA_028293445.1 Verrucomicrobiales bacterium
ATTCGTATTTACGATGTCCTCTTCGATTACAACGTGCTCCTCGATACCGAGGCATTCGTGCGCGAAGTGATTCAATTGCCTGAATTCCAGAAGCCGATGGGCACCGACGAGTTCCATTATTTGCTCGGCAAATATGTTTCGCAACGCACCAAGAAGCTCGGCCTGAAAGATTCGTCCGTCCTCGCCACGGCGTATGAATGCGGCATCCCTGTTTTCACGAGCAGCCCAGGAGATAGTTCCATCGGGATGAACGTCGCCGCCATGGCCTTGCGCGATGGGAAGTTGATGTTCGATGTGAATCGCGACGTCAACCAAACGGCGGCGATTGTTTACAACGCCAAGTCGAACAAGTTCAAATCGAGCGTGTTCATTCTCGGTGGCGGTTCGCCGAAGAACTTCATGCTCCAGACCGAGCCGCAGATCCAGGAAGTCATGGGCATCCAGGAACGCGGGCACGATTACTTTTTGCAATGCACCGATGCGCGTCCGGATACCGGCGGGCTCAGCGGCGCCACTCCCGCCGAAGCCGTGAGCTGGGGTAAAATCGATCCAGAAACATTGCCGGACTGCGTCGTCTGCTACACCGATTCGACGATCGCGCTGCCATTGCTGACCGCTTATTGCCTGAGCCGCGTGAAGCCGCGCAAACTGAAACGGTTGTATGATCGCCGTGATGAGCTGATGGACACCATCAAAGCGCAATATCTCAAAACCGGCACCGTCGAAAAGATCAAGACCAGCCGAAAAGTCGCCAAACGCGCGAGCGGCATCGGTTTGCCCAAGACCATCGACCGCGACCGCTAAAACGGGGAAGCGGAGTTTAGACACGGATTACACAGATTAACACGAATTAGGACGAAGCAGAAAGCGGAGGGAGGAACATCTGGCTTTTCTCTTCCTAAAAATTCGTGCTCATCTGTGAAATTCGTGTCTAAAACTCTGCTCTTCTTTTTCCCCCTTTCCGCGTTCCGAATTCCGCGCTCTGCGTTACCCTATTCCTTGTAACTCATTCCATCTGAATGCTTCACGTCGACGCTGCCACGTTTCAGCGCCGAATTTCGCCGTGAAAATCTCCGCTGCCGCGTTTCCGGGGGGTGATTCCAGCCGGAATAGGGTATCGGAAACGTTTCCCGGGGGTGATTCTGGCTGGAATAGGTATCGGGAAACGTTTCCGGCCCCCGATTCTGGCCAGAATTGGTGACCGGAAGACTTCCGTGACCTGATTCCGGCTGGACTTGGGTATGGGAAACGTTTCCGAGGGGTGATTCTGGCCAGAATAGGGTGCCGGAAACGCGGCAGCGTGTAATTTCTTCGTGATTTTGGTCGCCGCCAGACGACTTTCACCCGCTTTTTCCCTCCCGCAAATGCGGGAATCCAACCCCGTCCGCCGTCGCCGAGAAAAACCGATCCCGAGCCCACTTCCCGACAGCTTTTTCGTCCGAAAAGGCACCTAATTCATCACCCTCGGCTTTTTTGCGCCGCCCGGTCGAGGAGTGAGATCCAAAGGCAACCGTTTGCAGAGACTTTTGGAATTCTTGGGGGCGGTGTCTCGCCATGCGGTGCAGGGGGCACTTTTCGGTAAGATTCTCAAAATTTGGCCACTGGCAAACCGGGTATCAGGTTGTAATGGCCAAACTCGAAACTCCGGACTCAATACGCGAATTCCCCTAAAACCATCACTTTTAGGAGCTTCTAACGGACCCTGACAGTAGGGTGTCCCATCCTTCTGAGTTTGTTGCTCCTATAGCTGCCTGGAGCGTTCCCTTATTTTACAACCACCACCCGTTGCGGTCTAAAAAGTGCTATTACCAAAGATGATATTGGGGTCCATGAATGAGAAGACACGCGCTTCTCACTTGGAACGATTATGAATTCACCACAATCAATCATTTTATTGGCCGAAGATGAGGTTAATGACGTCCTTTTGATGAAGCGCGCGTTCGGCAAGGTCAAACTGATTAACCCTGTCCAGGTGGTGTCTGATGGGGAACAGACGATTGCCTATTTGCAGGGACAAGACCCTTTTCAAAACCGCGAAAAATATCCATTGCCGATGTTGATCCTGCTGGATCTTAAGCTGCCGCGCCGAAGCGGTCTGGAAGTGCTCGCGTGGATTCGCCAGCAGGAAGCGCCCGTTTCCCGTATTCCGGTGGTTGTCCTGACCTCGTCGAAACAAACCACTGATGTAAATCGTGCCTATGAATTGGGCGCCAACTCTTATCTCGTCAAGCCAGTCACGTTCGAGGGGTTGCTCGAAATGGTGAAAGCGCTCGAAATGTATTGGTTCATCCTGAATGAACAGCCGGAACTTACGTTAACCAGTCGAATACTCGCCGATCATGCAACAGTTAGTCCGAGTCTTGTTAATTGACGATAATCCTGATGATCGTCTCCTGGCGCTGCGCGAATTGCGCCGCGAATTCTCACGAATTGAGGCGGTGGAGGTCAGCAATCCCAAGGAACTGGTGACCAGCCTGGACGAGGAATACGACCTGGTTATCACCGATTTTCAATTGCTGTGGACCGATGGCCTCGTCGTGCTCCGCACCGTGAAAAACCGGTGGCCCAAGTGTCCAGTCATCATGTTCACCGGCACGGGTAGTGAAGAGATCGCTGTCGAGGCGATGAAATCGGGCCTCAGTGATTACGTCTTAAAATCCCCGAAGCATTACGTCCGGCTTGCCGCCTCCGCGCGCACCGCCATGGAAAATGCGCGTTCTCAACACCGGGCCGCCGAAATGGAAAACCGCTTTCAAAAATTGCTGGAGCGATTGGATGTTGGGATTTTCCGGGCAACGATTGACGGCTTGCTCCTGCAGGCGAATCCCGCCTTTCTAAAACTGGTCGGCTGGAAAGCTATCCAGCACGATGCGCATTTACAGGAGTTGTACTTTCGATCCGAGATATATGCTGATCACGTCCGGGAACTTAAGGAGACGAAACAGTTGCATGAGTGCGAAATGGAGTTCTGTCGGGCGGACGGTTCCCCTCGTTGGATTTCAATGACGCAAATTCTCGGTCATGATTCGAACGGTGATCCGATCATTGATGGACTGGTCAGCGACATCAGCGAACGCGTGCTTCTGGAAGAACATCTTCGCAAAACCCAAAAGATGGATTCCATCGGCCAGTTGGCCGCAGGTGTGGCGCATGACTTCAACAATCTCCTGACGATCATACAAGGTCACACGAATTTGATTCTCGAGGGAAAGCACGACCCTGACACCGTTGATTCATTGAAGCGCGTCGCGGCGGCTGCGGATCGGGCGACAACATTGACGCGGCAGCTCCTGACCTTTGGGCGAAGACAGCGCATGGCTCCAGAGCCCTTGAACATCAATGAGGTGGTCAAAAATGTGGAAAGCCTTTTGCGCCATGGTTTGGGCGATAGGATTTTTCTGGAGGTAAACTGCGAGCCAGACCTTCCGGAGATTTTGGCCGACGCGTCGTTGCTCGAACAAGTGGTGGTGAATCTGGCGATGAATGGTCGCGACGCGATGCAGCAGGGTGGCGTGCTTAGCCTCACGACGAACCTCTGCCTGATCGATCGGAACTACACGCGACGGAATCATGAAGCAGAGGAGGGGTCCTTCGTTTGTTTAAAGATTGAGGATACCGGATGCGGAATTGATGCGGCGACGTTGAGTCATTTGTTTGAACCATTTTACACGACGAAAGATGTGGGTAAAGGTCCCGGCCTTGGTCTGGCCTCGGTCTACGGAATTGTGAAACAACATAAAGGCTGGATCGACGTCGCGAGCCGGTTGAGCGTTGGCACAACGTTTAGCATTTACCTCCCCTGTGCCGCGAAAGCTGTGGCTGGCAATACAGAAACATTTACCCTGGAAGCGGACAATGCGCGTGAAACCGTGTTGGTGGTGGAGGATGAGCCGGAACTGCTTGATCTCGTGGCCGGAATTCTCGAATCAAATGGATATCAGGTCCTTCAGGCTGCCTCAGGAGTGAAGGCGCTGGATGTGTGGCACAATAACCGGGACAAGATCGATCTCTTGCTGACGGACATGAAAATGCCGGAGGGAATGGATGGGATTGAGCTCGCTGAGATTCTCATGCTGCAAAAGCCGCTGCTCAAAGTTCTTTATACCAGTGGCTATAGCCCCGCGTTGTTCGATGCCACGATGTCATTCCGCGAAGATTATAATTTCCTGTCGAAACCTTATCCGCCGGAGAAGTTGCTGAGCGCGGTGAGAAATTGTTTAACCGGGACCAATTGATCAACCGACGCGAAAAGAAATCTTCGCAATCAGATCTTTCCCAAAGCTGTTCTGGAGTCGTTCCAGTATTTCGCGCCGCCGGTAGCGAACAATTTCCGAGAGCCATGTGCTGCTGTCCACCGTGACGAACAAAGTGCCTTTGTTCAACCCAGTCGGTTTGGCGTGAGCGACGATGTTCGGGTCGATGAGATGATTCCAGACTTTTAGAATTTCTGACTCCGATTGCCGTCGATCAATGCGCAGTTCGGAAAGGACGTTGGGCAGAACCTCATTGATTGGCTTGGTGCTTGGCTGACGCGCTTTCTCCAACGCTGTGACGTCGATCCCACGCCATTGAGCCAGGACACGCTGCCGGGCGGTCGGACGTCGTTGGCTGTTGGATTTTCGAAAATAGGGCGGGTTCATCGCGGATGTTCGTCGAGAACCAACACACCGTGCGGCGGCAAATCATAGTTGCCGGTAAAAGTCTGCCCCGTAAGGAAGTCGTGCATCGGCTTATAGAACTGAATGCGCACGGGGGAATTCTGGTGATTGAGTAAAAAGAAAACACGCATGCCGTCCCTCTGACGCATGCTGACTTCGACGGTGTCCGGAACTTTCAACAAGGAGTTAATATTACACAACTGCCTGAGCCAGGCGACCAGATCGTAATAGAACGGTAAATGGCTTTCCGTGCCGATATAAACGGCCTTACCGCTGCCAAAATGGTTCAGGGTCATCGCCGGTCGACCGGCGTAGAAATCGCGAGTAAACGATCCGAGAATCTCGCAGCCTTTCGGTTCAATTAAATCGCACCACAATCTCGCCATGTGCAAATGGCTGGTGTGAAACTGCCCCTTGAAGCTGAGATGGTTGTCGTGATCCGGGGGGATCGGATCAAACTCCGATACTTCGAGACCGAAGAGATCGGTCATGTCGTGTGGAAATCCATTGTCCGGCGCCATGTTATGTTCATCCACCATGCCGCTGTTGAACGTCGAAACAAGGGTTCCCCCATTCTGGACGTAGAGTTTCAGCAGATCTGCCTCGCCGCCTGCCAGAAGGTGCAGCGACGGCGCAATCACGAGTTTATATTTGGAGAGGTCATCCGTTGGGCGTGCGAAATCCACGGGGATATTTCGATCATGAAAGGCCGAATGAAACAGCTGCACGTGATCCCGCAATTTGAAATGCTTGTTGGGTTGGCGGGGATGCGAGAGCGCCCATTCGTTTTCGTAGCTGTATAAAATCGCAACCTCCGCCTGGACTTTGGTGCCTTTGATTTGCGGGGCAAGGCGCTTCAACTCTTCGCCGATCTCCTTGATCTCTTTGTAAACGCGGTTTTCGCCACTACCGTCGTGGGTCAGGACGCCGCCGTAGAATATCTCGGAGCCGATCCGTGGTTGCCGCCAGAAATAAAACAGGATGCCATCTGCTCCGCGCGCGATCGCTTGATAAGTAAAAAGCCGCACTACGCCAGGTCGTACCAGTGAATTGACCTCCTGCCAGTTTACCTGGCCAGCCTTCTGATCACTGACCCAGAAACCTTCGTCATTGTCCGGCAATTTACTTCCGGATTTCTTCAAGGACCGCATCAGATCCAGTTCGAGAGCATTTTCAGCCGACTTGGATTTGATGTTCGCGTTGCTGATGGCGGAAACGAAATCGATCGCTTCAGCCGTGTCGAAAAGATTCAGATGCGAGGGAAAGAAACTACGAAGATTCGTCGTGACGGGAATCTCTGGCGTGACCTCGCGCACTACATCTACCTGCATGCGAATGAATGCGACAGCGGTGTCGCTACAGAATCGATGCCAATCCACGTGGAGCGCCGGATTAAAAACAGAAGGAGCTTTCATCGGCATCGGAACCTCAGACCAATCGACGACGGTCTGGCCAAGGAACGCCGTGCCCATCATCTCGTTAAGGCGAGCGACGGTGTCGTACTTCGCCTTCAGCCAGGCATGCCAATCGCGACGAGTCTCATTGTTGAACGCCAGGTCGCGCAGCCGGCCGCCCATGTTGTTATCGATTTGCCACGCGATGAGCTGAGGGTGTGAGCCGACTGCCCGGGCCATCTCTTTGACAATCGTTTTCGAATAGGCCCAGTAGATATCACTGTTCAGGCAAGCGGCATGACGAGTGCCTTCATGGAGAATGGAGCCATCTTCCAAAACCGGCAGAATCTCCGGATGTTTCCTGGCGAGCCAAAGTGGTGGGACGCTGGTGGGGGTCGCGATAACAATCTGCATTCCCGCTTCGCTGAGGACGTCCATCGCCCGGCGTAACCAATCAAACTGAAATTTGCCTTCTTCTGGCTCGCACATTCCCCAAACAGCTTCGCCAAGTCGAACAACATTGAACCCGGCCTGTGCCATGAGTTCCGCGTCGCGTCGCCAGCGGGCTTCTGGTTCATCAGCTGTACCAGCGTTTGGAAAAGTCCAGAGCTCGGGATGGTAATCTACGCCAAATTGCATAGGAGCGTGTGTGTGACGCCAGTCTAGGCCAATGCGAAGTTCCCGCAATGTAAAACTTCCCGGAGAAATCGCAGGAGATTAGGCCTTTGCAGTGTCATCCTGTTTGGCTGCCTTCGCGGTTTGCAGCATAATAAGGAGATTGGCTGCGGTGATGAGGCTCCCACCCGTCAGGAGGTGAGACGTCCAGGTTTCGTTCGGATAATTGATATCGGCGAGCCTCGAGAATAATTGCGGGAGAAAAAGTGCGAAGATGCTGGCGAATACTGGTTCGGCGCAATAGATCAGACCGGCCTTGGAAGCTTCAATGTGCGGTTGCCAATGATTCATCAGAACGTAACCGCCCAGGGTGCAAACGACAGTCAGGATCCCGGCAAACATCCACGCGGGGCCCGTGCTGTAGGCGAGCACCGCATCTGGCCACGTTGAATGGGAGAATATCGGGACCGGCAAAAGAACCAAAGTCGTTGAGGCAAACATGATGAGGGAAAAACGACTTGGATGATTGCGTGAAAATTTTGGCCGTTCCAGCCAGAGAATCTGTGCGGTGAAAAACAGAGTCGCCAGGATCG
>JAQGOU010000540.1 GCA_028293445.1 Verrucomicrobiales bacterium
TCCAACAAAAGCTGGCGGACACACTGGCCTATTTCGGTGAACCTAAAGAAGCCGCTGAGATTTATTTGAAGCTGATTGCCGCCCAGGAGGATGCCGACTCAGATGTCTGGCGTGATATTCTGCGGGAACGACTGGCCAATCTTTACCTGATGCAGAACGATAAAACCAACGCATCGGTGCAACTCGAGGGGATCGTTCGAGATAATCCAACCAAATATCCGCAGGCCCATTATGTCCTCGGAACCATCGCCTACGATCAAAAGAAGTTCGCTCGCGCCGCAGAACATTTTGAAAAGGCCATCCTGTTGAGCCCGGACCTCGAAGCGGCGTATTACGATCTGGCTGGGACCGATTTAAACCTCAATCAACCGGAGCGGGCATTGAGCATCCTGGATAAGGCACGCGCAAAGTTTAAAGAAAAATTCGTGAACGAATTTTTTACGGCAATTGCGTACAACAAATTAAAGAAGCCGGATGAAGCGTTGAAGCACTACAGCGCCGCCGAAATGATCGCCACCGCGTCGGATACCAATCGTCTCGATCACACCTTTTATTTTCAACTGGGCGCGTGCCATGAGCGGGTGAAACATTATACGGAAGCCGAGCAATATTTCGAAAAGGCATTAGCCAAATCTCCCAATGATGCGGAGACATTGAATTACCTGGGTTACATGTGGGCGGAACAGGGGACGAATCTGGTGAAGGCACGGGAGTTGATCGAAAAAGCGCTGAAGCTGGAACCGAAGAACGCCGCTTACCTCGATAGCCTTGGCTGGGTGCTCTTCAAATCAAACCAATCGCCTTTGGCCCTGCCCTATATCTTGAAAGCGATCGAGCTCTCAGAAGAGCCGGACGCAACCGTCTATGATCATCTGGGCGACATTTACACCGATTTGAAGCAGCCGGACAAAGCTCGCGAAGCCTGGAAGAAATCATTGAGTATCGAGTCCACCGAAGAGGTGAAAAAGAAACTGGGTTCGACGCTGTGAGGATGAACTTGTAAGCTTCGAAAACTGATCTCGGATCGGTCGACCAAATAGATGGCCCAGTTCAAAAAACATTACACGCTTGAGGAAGCTCGCGCGCTCTTGCCGAAAATTCGCGAGTGGTTCGCGCATCTGGATCAATGCCAGGAGACAATGGCCCAGGTCGAAAAACGCCTGTCCAGTCTCTCGTCCGAAGGACACGATCTGGGCGGCGAGACGGTGGATCGCTGGGCCAAAACACTCGCCGACATGCGCACTATCCTGCACGAATTTCAATCGCGCGAAATTCAGGTGAAGGACATGGAGCGTGGGTTGATCGATTTTCCTGCGTTACGCGAAGGTCGCGAAGTGTTCCTCTGCTGGGAAAAAGACGAGGAAGACATCGAAAACTGGCACGACATCGATACGGGTTACTCTGGACGCGAACCGTTGTGAGCTTTCCTCCGTGGAATTGTTTTTACCACGGATGGACACGGATAAACACGGATAGGAAAAAAAGCGGGTGGAAATTCGCATACGTCCTCGCACGCTTGACCCACATTCTAATACTTAGCTGGAACGATGCAGTTTTTTAACCACGGATTGCCCGGATGAAGAGCTGCATGAGCCTTTTGACTCCTCCCCAGAGTAAATCAAAAGGTGCGCGTGAAATTCTGCGGCCTTTGCTGCCGTTCTTCTCCCTATCCGTGTTTATCTGTGTCCATCCGTGGTAAGAATTGCTTCGTTCAGATCAGAGGCAGAATGATTTGTAGATTTCGTAAACATTTACCTGTCCACCCTGGAAGTAAGTGTTCGCCGGCAGGATGAAATGTTTCGTTTGTCGATCGAAGGTCAACGTCGCGGGCTTCTCGGGATAATTTGGATCGTACATGGAAAAGCGAATCACGTCCGAATCTTCGGTTACACCATATAGCACCGCCGCATGATTAATCGTCAATTGCGGGAAGCGAACGAGGTGAATGATCGGGGCGGCGTTCTCTTTAATCTTCGATGCCAGTCGCAAGGCCATTTTTTCCTGACCGTTGGCGCTGAAGGGCATCATCATTCGCCAATGTCCCCGTTGAACGTAACTATGCCACGAGCTGCCGCATTCCTGTTTCAATAGAGCGGCATGATCCCGGCTGAATTCTCGTAAATCGGGATAGCCTGGAAGCACGACCTTGTCGTCGTTGGAAGATATCTTGGTGAAACTTCGCGCCAACGTCTTCCGCACGAGCATTTCGTATTCCTGAGCACTGGCCCTGGGGAGCGACTTGTCGAAACGGGCATGGGCAATAAATTGCCGCGCGGCACGTGCGACGACGAAACAATGCTGCGTATATTCCGGTGCGGGTTGACGTTTTTTGCTGCGCCACTTGCCTTCTGCATCATAAAAGTATTCCCAGCTGAGTTCGTTCGCGTAAGAAAACGTGTCGTGCTCAAATGAAAATGGATGTGAATTCGCCGAAACATTCTTCTGCGTGGCACACCCGCAAAATGCGACGAGAAGTAAACTGCAGGCTAAAAGATTGAGCCGATGAAAAGTAACAGGCAAAGTTTTGGTTTCTGACATGAGTCGCACTCGAGTTCAGCCTATCGTTGCGCAACTCAACTGACAAATGCTTTACGAACGCTGGCAACAAATTGCGCAGAGGCATCGCGACGAAATCGCGCTGCATGACCTCGCGCGCGGTGAACGTTGGAGCTTCGGGGAATTATCCGCTGCGGTAGAGCAGGGGAATGTGGACACCGCCCCGGTCGTTTTCCCACAAGGCATCTCGAGCGACTTCATTTTTTCCGTGCTCAAAGCGTGGCGAAACAAACAAGTGGTCTGTCCCCTCGAGGTCGCACAGCCAGCGCCGCACCTGAAATCTTTGCCGCCGGATTGCATTCACCTGAAAATGACTTCGGCCACCACGGGCGACGCTCGCGTGATTGCTTTCAAGCCCGAGCAACTCGTGGCCGATGCGGAAAATATTGTCGCCACGATGGGATTACGCTGCGAATGGCCGAACATGGCCGTCATTTCTCTCGCGCATTCCTACGGTTTCTCAAACATGGTGTTACCGCTCCTGCTGCATGGGATCCCACTCATCCTCGTGGAGTCGCCTCTTCCGGAAAATGTCCGGAGCGCGGCCAAAAACTTCGACGCGATTACGTTGGCTGCCGTCCCCGCGCTCTGGCGGGTGTGGAATGACGCGAGTGCCATTCCTGCAAATGTTCGCCTGGCCATTTCCGCAGGTGCGCCGCTGCCGTTGCAACTGGAAGCGGAAATTTTTGCCAAGACCGGAATCAAAGTACATAACTTTTATGGTTCAAGCGAATGCGGTGGCATCGCTTACGATCGTAGCGACACACCGCGAACCGACCCTGGTTGCGTTGGCGGCGCGATGGCGAATGTCGACCTATGCGTGGGGGAAGCTGGCTGTCTGGAAGTGCGCAGCCGTGCCGTAGGGCAAACGTATTGGCCGCAGCCTGATGATAAGCTGGCCAACGGTATTTTTCGCACGAGCGACGTGGTGGAACTGTCGGACGGGATGGTGTTCCTACGCGGACGAGTCACTGATCAAATTAATGTGGCTGGCAGAAAAGTCTCGCCCGACGCAATCGAACGGATATTGCTGCAGCATCCGAGCGTCTCCGAGTGCCTCGTTTTTGGGGTGCCGAGCAAGGACGCGGAGCGGACTGAGGAAGTTGTCGCCTGTATCGTGGCGAAAGCGGGTGGCGGCGCGGACGGTTTGAAACAATTTTTACAGACAAAGATTCCCGCATGGCAGATGCCGCGAGACTGGTGGCTCGTGGACTCGTTGGAAGTTAATCAACGAGGCAAGGTCTCCCGCGCCGCGTGGCGTGAGAAGTATTTAAGTTCTCGATAGCTCGCTTGATCAGGAGCCAGTCGGGGGGCTGTCACCGCTCAGAACTAACTCTGCTTGCAGAATAATATTGTCGCTCACTTTGGCGGTGCCTCTCGCTTGAATGAGATTTCCCATGCGTTTGAGGACGGTGGCTTCGAGATGAATGATTTCACCCGGGCGTGCGGTGCCGCGGATTTTGGCGCCGTGAATCGCGGTCAGTTTCAAATTGGATAACGCCGGAATATTTGGATCGCATTGCGCAACGACCCCCGCCAGTTGCGCCACGGCTTCGACCAGCAGGACGCCGGGAAAGATCGGCTCACCGGGAAAATGCCCGCGCAGAAACGGTTCATCGCCGCGCACCTGATATTCTCCCGCACCAGTTTTTCCCGGCTCAAGTCGCGATAGCTTGTCGACGAACCGAAAGTCGGGTCCATGTGGAAGCAGCGAGAGCGCTTTCTGCAGAGAATCCATACCTACTTCTTCAACGGTTCAGTGACTTTGTAATCAGTCCCAATGACAGGTGAGAAAAGTTGTTCATCAAGAGCTTCGTTGACCTTTGGTTTCTCAAAATCATTGCGCATCGTCTCCGTCGCATCCCCGAATTGCATCTCGGTCGATGTCATTGAAAAATCCTTGGTTGAGAAACCAATCTTGAATAGTGGCATCATCTTACGGGCACTCGAAGATTTAGGTTGGAGAACGACTTCGGCTTTGCCATCGGTAACAACGACGGAAATAATTTTGAACTGTGATTCCAAGGCGGCACGTTCACGCGGAAATCCCGAATCGAGAATGGCCATCATGTCCTTCCACTGACCCGCGGCTTTGGCATCGAGTGGATATTTTTCCACGCGCTTCAACCTGGGTTGGATAATGAGCATTTCGTTGGACCGACGCACGGCAATGGTCTGAGGAGGATTGCCCAGTTCCCAACGGAATTGATTGGGTGCGGAAAACCAGACACGCCCCTTTGCTGTGGTCGGACGCACCAGCGCCTTGGTGGTGCGCGTCTGCACAAACTCGGCTGACCAGGTCTGCACTTTTTTTTGCGCATCCAAAAAGGAATCGAGGAGGCCGTCGTTATCAGCAGCGCGTAGTGGAAGGATGAGGACAACGAAGAGAAGAACGAGCAAGGAACGAAGGCAACCTGCGGTTCTCCTCATCATGGGGCTTACCGACGCTCGTCGGGGTCCTTCTGCCAAATCGGAACGAAGTGATACCATTGCTCTATATGCTGACGTATGACCGGTTCAAACGCACGCATGATTTCCTGCGTCAGTTTCTGTCGCGCTTCCGGTTGGCGTAGAGCCGGGCGGTCATAAGGGATCTGCGGGAGGATATGGGCCGCATATTTTTCGCCAATGCGCGGGAGGTAAACGGGAAGCAAGATGCAGTTGGTCGCACGCGCCAGTTCGGCGGCAGATATTGAGGAGGCGAAAGGTTGTCCAAACAATTCTACCGTCGTAGCAGTGTTTACCGGGGGACGATCCACCAGCAGTGCCACGGTCGCCCCGCTTTCCAGACGACGCATGATTTCTACGAAGGCAAAGGTATCGCGTCCGAGAACCAGCGTTTCGATTCCCCAGCGTTCGCGCGATGCCTTGCGCATTTCCGTCAGCTTGCTGTCAGGTTCCTCAAGTGTGATGACTAAAAGTTTAACGCCGCGTTTGGCGAGGAGTGGTGCGCCGAATTCCCAGTTACCGAGATGCGGAGTGAGTAAAAGGATCCCGCGCTTTTCGTTCTGCGCATTTTGAAAATGTTCCCAGCCGGTCCATTCACCGAAGAGATCCTCAACCGGAGAGCCGCTTTCGTAGCGCCAGAGGTCCACCAGTTTTAACGCAAATTGTTGAAACAGCTTTCTGGCGGTTCTGTTGGCTTTCGCGCGGTCGCCATTTACGGCAGGAAGCAAATTCTCCACGACCACTTCGCGCCGGGAGCGGTTGGTCAGAAAATAAAGAGTCGCGGCGGTGCGGCAAATTGCTTCTGTGATGCCGGGAGGCAAACGGCGGGCGAGGGCAAGGCCGAGTTGCCAGAACTTCGCGGAGTAAAACGACGAAGGTGTCGCTTCCGGCGCAGGACTTGATCTCGGGTTTAAACTCACGGTGCGCGGGAAGTGCTACACTAAACCCTTCTGGAATTCTAGAAAGATGGGCTGCTTCTGGTCGAATTTTTCCTGTTTCAAAAAAACGGACTTCCCCGTTGCAAAGAGTCTTTTTCGTGGAATACTAAGCGCTCTTTGGGCGCTTAGCTCAGTGGTAGAGCACCTCGTTTACACCGAGATGGCCGGGGGTTCGAATCCCTCAGCGC
Organism: Verrucomicrobiales bacterium; assembly: GCA_028293445.1. Taxonomy (GTDB): domain Bacteria; phylum Verrucomicrobiota; class Verrucomicrobiia; order Limisphaerales; family JACDHS01; genus CBHWET01. Next base: position 6,131 of record JAQGOU010000540.1, read on the forward strand.
CCACCATTTTTGGATTTCCACGGGGCAAAACATTGTATAGCTGGCTAAGGTGGAATTCCTGTGGGTTAGCGGTAATGTATCCCATGCCGACGATTAAAATCTCTGTGCCGCATCAACTCGGGGCGGACGAAGCCAAGCGGCGTATCACCACTTTGATTTCGGAAACCAAAGCCCAGTTCGGCAAAGATGTTTCCGATTTGCAGGAGAATTGGAGTGGGGACCAGGGCAAATTTAGTTTCACCGCTCGCGGCTTTTCTGTTTCAGGTAATCTGCTCGTCGAACCAACCAATGCCAGGATGGATATTAACCTGCCGTTTGCCGCGATGCTCTTCAAAAGTAAGATTGAAAAAGAAATATCCTCCCGCGCCAAAGAACTTCTGTCGTGATTTCCTCCTGCCACTCTGAAGTTTTCCCTTAACAGAGTCGGAGGTGAAGTCTGTGCCTTGCATCTCCGTGCGACCGATTGTTGCCCCATCCGCCCTATCTTAATCTGTGCCTCGCTGCTCCAGATGGGGCAACGCCACAGATGGATTTATTGGCACATTGGAATTTAAACGAACGCCCATTCGAAGCGACATGGGATACGCGGTATTTTTTCCGCAGCCACGACCATGACGAGGCGTTAAATCGGCTTACCTTTCTGGTCGAAGAGCGCACGATGAACATCGGCATGCTCACAGGAGAGATCGGGTGCGGCAAAACCTTGACCCGTGCCGTTTTTACGAGTCGGTTGGATCCCAATCGGTTTCAGGTTCTCACGCAGGAGAATTCCGCCTTCGCATTTAAGGACTTGATCGGGGCTGTTCTCGAGAGAATTGATCCGGATGGTAAAGGACAGAGCAAATTTGCCCGTTACGAACGTTTGCGAAAGCTCGCGGAAAAACTCCACGTTGATAATCGCCATCTCGTTCTCATCTTTGACGAAGCGCAGGAAATGTCTCCTACGACGCTCAATGAGATGAAGTTGCTCACCAACTTGAATGGAGACGGACAGAATTTCCTGACTCTCATCCTGCTCGGACAACCGGAACTTCGCGCGCACGTAGCGAAACTACCGTCCATCGATCAGCGCATCAGCCTGCGGTTTCATCTGCACCCGATGACATTTGAAGAATCTTCCGATTATTTACAGCACCGATTGAAAACGGCCGGCCATCCGACGGGCGATTTATTTCTCCCGGATGCGGTTGGAAAACTATTTCAGGCTTCGAAGGGAATACCACGGGAACTCAATCGTTTGGCGAAGCTCGCGTTGGAGTACGCCTGGTTGTGTGAAATGCCCTGTGTCCCCGCCGTTGCGGTGGATGCAATTATCCGAGATTTGAGCCGTCATCAAAATTTATTTGCCGCATGAGCGACGAACCTAAACTCAGCTTCACTGAATTGCGCCGTAAACGTGGCGAATCGACTAGTAACCATTCGCAGCAGACGCGCGAAAATTGGCAGCCGGAGGAGGAAGCCTTTGAGGCGAACGGGGAGGAGCACGGCGACTATACAAAGACTCGCACAATTCCACGTCCTCGTGCGTTCGCGCCGGAAGCCGCGTCTCGTCGCGCTTTGCCCTATTCCGAGGAACCTTTGGCGGAGGAATCATCGTTCAAATTGCCATTCGACTTTGTCCGTATTCTCGATGCCCTCAAGGAAACATGGAAATGGTGGCTCGGGGCGGGGCTTGCGCTCGGGTTGCTCGGCTTTTTCCTCGGATACGCCGGCAAGAGTTACATCGTCAGTTTGCAATTGATGCGTCGTGAGATTCCGGTGGCCTTTCGTGCCAGTGAAACCGGCGATTCCTTCAAGCCGCAGTATCTCTCCGAGACGACGTTACTTGATCTGTTAAAGGCGCCTGAAGTTTTGCGCAGGGCCTCAGCCCTCGCCGTGCCGCCTGTTTCGCCGGGAAAACTTTCCATGGGCTTGACGGCAGCGCTGGAGCCGGGAGCAGAGCTGATTAATATGGATTTCCATACTCAATTGGCGCCCGAGCCCGCTGTTGAATTGTTAAATCTGTACGCCAATGAGTTGGTCAAGTTTACGCAAGAAATGCAAACACGAGAGGCACGTGAAGTGTCCGGTTATCTGGGCGAAAAGCTCGCGTCAGTGGAGCGCGAACTCGCGACGGTTAACAAAGGGATGAACGAGTTCCCGGCGGAAGAGAAGTTTGCGAATCCTGACAAACAAACTGAAACCTATCTGGCTCAGCTCACGGACCTGGATGTGAAACTTCAGAATAGCCAGATCGAGTTGGACACAATCGACCTGAAAGTAGGAGCTATGGAACGGGAGTTGGAAGTTCGCAATCCGCTGGCCGACAAATTGCAAGCGGCCAAAGATGAATTGCAAAATCTGCTGGCCAAGTACACGGACCAACATCCGAGTGTTCAGGATCAACGCGCACGAATCAAAGCTCTTGAAGAGCAGGTGCAGAATTATAAAGCTGATCCTGCTAAACGATATAATGGTAGTCAGGCCGCTGACGGCATTTATGTGAATATCGTCCAGTTACAGGCGCACAAGCAGGCGCTGGCGAAACAAATCGAGCAGCTCAAAGCCCGCAAGGAGAAGATTCAAAGTCAATTCGGCAGCGTATCCGAAAAGAGCCTCGGCTATGCCAACCTCAAAAGCCGCTACGATTCACTTTTTACCATTCGTTCTGTTCTGGGGAGCCGCCAACGGGAAGCACAGTTGTTCGTGGATAATCCCAACGGCTACGTCCGCGTGTTTACTCCGGCTTCCTTGGATCGCGTTGGCCAAAAGAGTCCATGGAAAAAGACCTTCGTGTTTATGTTTGCTGGTTTATTCGCGGGTTTGTTTGGCGTCATGGGATTTGTAGCCGTCCGCGAAGTCGTCGATGACTCCTTACGCTCTTCCGCGGATGTCGAACGCGCGACCGGTCTGCCGATCCTCGGGAGCCTTGGTGACTTGGACAAGATGACACCAGCCGAACAGGCCGAATGGGCGTTCCGTACTTGGACAATTATCAAAGGCAAGCTCACTCCTGATCAGCATGAGGGTCTGGTTTGCGGAGTTATGTCAGCACGTCACGGCGAGGGGCGTTCGACATGGATACAGTTATTAAGTGCGACCGCAAATTCACGTGGGCTGCGGGTGTTAACGGTTGAAACACGGCGAACGGACGCTCCTAAAGTTCATCCTCACGAACGGTCACATTCTGAGGAAGACGCCAAGACAGACGCGCTGATGGCCAACGTGCTGACACATCCTGGACAAGTCGCTAAACAATTGGTGGATGCCGGATCGAGTCAGATCGTTCACATCCCATTGCCGGGATGGGTTTGGAATTTGGAACGACGCAAGCAATGGCAGAACGCTATGGATCATTGGGGTAAAATCGAAAACCTTGTCCTGCTCGTGGAACTGCCGCCCGCAAGCGAACCGGAATCAATTCTTCTGGCCGAAAAATTGCCACAACTGATTTGGCTCAATGACAGTGGAAAAGTAACAGCCAAGGAAACACGGAAACATATGGAAACCTTACGGCACGCTAATTGTAATCTAGTAGGGGCGGTGGTGAACCGGGAACCCGAATCATTCTTTCGCAACCTGTTTTCACGTTGGATACCGATGGTGGCGATCTTCTTCGGACTCGGTTTGTCAGCGATCGCACAACCGGAACAAACGATCAACGAACCAGCCGCTGCGCAATTGTCCACCAACTTGAGTTTCTCCGTCAGTAATCCTGCGCAACGGGCGAAATGGCAGCAGAAATTGACGCTCGGGCCGGGTGACATCATGAGCCTTGCATTCTTTGGGGAAACAAATTTGACCAAAAATGATGTGATCATCGGACCTGACGGACGGTTGAGCTACTTGCAGGCGACGATTATGGCTACGGGTCTCACGGTGGATGAGTTGCGCGAAAAGTTTGATCAAGAGCTTTCAAAATATTACCGCGCGCCTCGAGTGATGATTACGCCCGTCTCCTTCCACAGTAAGAAATTTTTCATTCTTGGAAAGGTGATGACCCGAGGCGTGTTCGCGCTGGACCGGCCTATCACAGTTATCGAAGCGCTTGGCCTCGCGCACGGTTTTGAAACGGCAATGCTTGACCGCAACAGCATCGATCTCGCGGATTTGCAGCGCAGTTTTTTGATTCGCGACGGGAAACGTCTGCCCATTGATTTTGAAAAACTCTTCCTTGAGGGAGATCTATCCCAGAACATTCCCGTCGAGCCGAACGATTATTTCTATTTTGCGCCAACGGACCTCAGTCAAATCCACGTGCTTGGTCAGGTCAACGGTCCCGGCGTCGTGCCTTTTACCCGGGAGATGACGGTCATCGCGGCGATTGCGAAGAGCGGCGGTTTTGCCCCTGCCTCGTTTAAGAGTCGTGTCGTTGTGATTCGCGGTTCGCTGACGAAACCGCAGACATTTGTGGTGGATGTTTCGGGAATGACGGACGGGAGAAAGACCGATTTCGTGCTTAAACCGAGAGACATTGTTTACGTGAGCAAGCGGCCGTTTATCCGGGCCGAGGAATTGCTCGATATCGCCGCGACAGCCTTCATTCAATCGGCGACAACCGCCTGGGCCGGGCAATTTGTTGGGCCCTTCATTGAGAAGCCCTTCATTCATGGATTGGAATAGGGAATAGGACTGAATATGAAACAAACGTTATTCTTAGCACTGATTCTGCTTTCTGCGGTCAGTTGTGCAAAAAATTACGGGACGCAATTTAACGCGCGCACGCCGGCCCAAACCAAAGCCACCGAGGAGTTGCAGAAGACAAAACCGGCACCGATCGTCGTCTCGGGGGCAAAAACAAATGTCTTCGAGGCAGTACCGCTGGGCAAGGCCATCGATCCCAACTGGTTGAAACCTTCGACGGAGCCGTTTCGGTTGGGTCCTGGCGATAAAGTTGAGCTGGAACTCGTTTCAGATCCGTTGAGCACCCGCGTTACATCGACTGTGGGCCCCGACGGAAAGTTGTACTTCTACCTCCTCCCCGGGATTGATGTGTGGGGAATGACGCTTGATGAAACGCGCGCCCGACTCGAAGAGGATTTGAAAAAGTATATGCGTGATAAGCCGCAAGTCGGCATCACCCTGCGCGAAGTGGCCAGCAAACGTATTTGGATGCTCGGACGACTTCAGGCTCCCGGCGTTTATTCGATGACAAACGCGATGACCTTGCTCGAAGCGGTCTCGTCCGCAGGCGGCACCGTGAATCCTACCGGCTCGACCGACGTCTCTCAACTCGCCAGCAGCGAAGAACTCGCGGATCTCCATCGCAGCTTCGTTATCCGCAAAGGACAAATGTTGCCCGTGGATTTTCATCGCCTGATGCAAGAGGGCGATCTGTCTCAGAACATCTACCTGGAGCCGGATGATTTTGTTTACATGCCGCCCATGGCGTCCCGGGAAATTTACGTCATGGGAGCAGTGCAAACGCCTCGTGCGGTTTCGTTTCATGAGGGGATCAGTTTGATCGACGCGATTGCGAACTCAGGCGGTCCTGCGTACAATTCTTACCTGTCGCACGTGGCCATCGTGCGGGGTTCCTTGACGGACCCGAAAATCGCCATCGTTGATTACAAGAGCATCCTGCATGGCAATGCCACCGATATCATACTTCAACCCCGCGACATTGTTTACGTGCCGCTTTCGCCCTATCGCCATTTGCGTCGCTATTTCGAGTTGATCCAGACGACATTCGTCAGTTCTGTCGCCATCAACGAAGGGTCTCGCGCGGTGCTGAAGGCAGGCGCGGCGCCGACGGGGATCTTGATTCCGTTCGGCAGCAAAATTTCCATTTCGCCCACCAGCACGCCCAGTCAGTAGTTCGTGGTGGGCAATGTTGCTCTGG
>JAQGOU010000548.1 GCA_028293445.1 Verrucomicrobiales bacterium
CCTCTTGTCCCCCCGGAGCATCGTGCAATAATGACACAACGTCGCACTCGCCATGGCCGCCGACGCCCAGGTAGGGCGCGTCACTCCGTGCGCGCCGTCGTCCGAAGTCTCGAGACACGTGAAAGTATTTGAGGGTCTTGGCGCAAAAGACCATTCGCCAACGTGCAGGCTTGTCCACGCCCGGCGCGCACGGAGTGACGCGCCCTACCTTTGTACCGAAGAGGACAACGGACGACAGCCCAGGCTTTTAAGCCCTTTGATATCGATATCGCGCGTCCGGCGGCCTGATCATCGTGACGCGACCTTGGCGGGGGGAAACTTCCTGAAATAGAAATGGTAGAGGACGCTAAATAGAATCACTTCAAAACAAAAAATGGCCATGGAAGCAACGACGGCTCGTCGAGCCAATGAACTCCAGCTGATCATAGGATAGGGATGGGCGTTGGCAAGAATCAGGCCCCAAAGAATGGGCGCGGCTATTAACAAACCGCCCCCAATGGATTTCACTTTGATGGAAATGAATGGAATAGAAGGGAAAGGATGAAGGGAAGCCTTTTGGTAAAATCGAACATAACATGCAGCCAAATAAATTAAGCCCGCCCCGGTGCTCACGTATTGAAGACATTCGTAGATTTCGAAGGCATGGTGACCAATGGAAAAAACATTTCTCTCGAGAACCGGAAAAGTTTCCACAAACCAACCGTGTTCATGCGTAAAAGAATCCCAGAACAAATGAGTGAACGCGCCAATGATGAGTGACACGATGACCAATCCCCACTGCGCAGCCGTGCGGAGAGGAAACGGATTCAACCAGGGAACCAATCGCTTTTGGTGATTGGCCGGCAGCAGGAAAAAAAGCGGCTTCTTCAGCAAGCGTTGAAAAAGAAAGAAAACGATTAAACCCACCGGAACACAAAACCAAAAAACGCCCGGCACGGAATGCCCCAGAGTGACTCCATGCGATAGAGAAAAATACTTCGAAAAATCCGGAGCCATACTACCGATCACGAGAGCAGAGAAAACCAACCGATGGCGAATCGGAATAACAATGGCAGGATGCGCGATGGTCAGCGGCAAAGCGGATTCAAGATAACGATCCGAACGACGATGAGACAATGAGAAATCAAATGAGCTGCATTTTCGAAATCTGAATCATCCCGCTTTAACTTAACCTGCAAACATCTCGCAAAGATCTGACGTGCGGGCGGCGGCCCACAATTAAACCTGAAAGTATCGAGCTTCATCGACCTCTTGCGATTCATGCGCACCTTTAGATGCGACTGCGCCCCGTTGTCCCCGCCGGGCATCGTGCAGGAATGGCACAACGTCGCCCGGCTCGAGACCGCGGATTCCCGAGCGGTTCTCCCGTAGGGACGACTGAAGATATTGCTTGATAGCGATATTCCGTTGTTTTGCCGGCTCTATCAATGGTACAAATGGTTCCTCAGGCACGATGTTCGTGCGTGTGTTCAAAACAACCAACGACCATATGCGGAAGCTTGCAATTTTATTCCTCTGCGGGATTTATTCCGTTTGTTCCGGAAGCGACCTGACGAAGGAAACCTTGCGGCTTTCGCCAACCGAGCAACTTACTTTCTGGCGTTCCGAACAATTTGCGTTTTCTGTTGGAAAGGACAAACGCGACAATTTTAATCCTGGAATTTGGTTCCGTGGTTATGTCGAAGATCAATCGGAACCTGGTACTATAGAATCTATTTGTAGATTGGAATTCTGGGTCTGGGTGACCACCTCTTCGGAGAGAATTTCGGACGGGCAGGTGGAGATCGACGTGCAAGTGCGAAAGAAAGCTTTCGAGTTAAACACAACCGTTCCTCTCACAAACTCAATTTTTCATCTCCATCCGACGAATGGCGTGGGAAGCTATTGTGTTATTAACGACCCTCATTTTGCTAAAAAGAACGCGCTTCAACCCGGGGAATATAACTGTTTCACCGTTGGAGTTTTTAACGTGGGTCGCTATCGGTTTGATATTCGAGGATCCTCATACGCAACCGACGATGCTGAATACAAAGCCATGCTCAGTATTCTTGAGACACTGGTGGTATCACCGGTTGTGACCAATGCTGCCGACGGGGCTCTCCTCAACGCTGCTGAGTCTGGTAATTTTGAACAAACAGTTTTGGCGTTGGCGAGCGGCGCAAACATTGATTCAGTTGACGCTTCGGGTTGGACACCGTTGATATACGCTGCCCGGAATCGGCATAGCAAAATTGCTTTGTATCTGATTGAGAAAGGCGCGGACGTTCATCGCAGAACGACCAGTGAAATGGGATCTACGACCTTGTGTTTTGCTACGGAAACCAATGACCCCGAAGTCATTGAGGAGTTGTTAAAGCGAGGAGCCAAAGTGAATGACAAGAGTAAGAACGGATTGACGCCTTTGACGGTCGCGGCTCAAGACAGCCTTATTGCCGCCGCCAAGGTCTTGCTTGCCCACGGAGCCGATGTGGATTTGCCAGGCCCCCTCGAGGGCAAATTCCCCCGAAGTCCTTTGACATGTGCCGCCATCCGGGGGCACTCGGATATGATGCAGCTGTTCTTATCCAGCGGCGCAAAGATTGATTTGACGAATAGCGTTGGAGATACGGCACTGATGCTGACAGCTAAACGCGACCAACCCGCCGCACTCAAGCTTCTGATCAAGAACGGCGCTTGTGTTAACGCCGTCGGGAAATCTGGCCACACGGCGTTGATTTATGCCGCCTACAATGGCTGGGTGGAAAATCTTGAAATTCTTTTGAATGCAGGAGCGGATCCATTTGCGACAGCGGTGGACTCGGACGATCCAAATGAGAAAAGGGACAAATATGGACCTGCGGATGTGGCGTTGCAACAAGGCCATCGTGAAGCGTACGAAA
>JAQGOU010000555.1 GCA_028293445.1 Verrucomicrobiales bacterium
TGTTTGAAGCGTTGGCAGAACGCATTGAGATCAATTTATTCCTTCTGCAACCCTGCAAAGAATTCTGGGGCTACATTTCGTCCCCACGCGAAACTGAACAGACGCTCAAAACTCATCACTCGGATGACGCAACTGCCTTGCATTTGGAACCGGGCAATCGACTCCTGGCTTCCATGGGAAAACGCGGTCGCGACTTTCTGAATCTCATTTTTCGATCCGACAACCTGACTCCTATCGAAAGATTCTCCGATCCAGGCGAGTCCACCCTGCTCTCGACCATTCAATCTGATATCCTGCACTTACAAGATCGCGGCACGACGGAATGTCCGCGCCAAGTTCTCTCAGAGAGTGATGATTCGATTCAGATCCACTCTTGTCATAGTCCGATGCGTGAGATGGAAGTGTTGCACGATTGCCTCCTCGACTGGTTTGAGCGGGACCCTCAACTCTCTCCACGCGATATCCTCGTCCTGACCCCGGATATCGAAACCTATTCACCCTTTGTTCAAGCAGTGTTCGGTTGCCCCGAAAGTTCCACGCACCAAATTCCCTTCAGCCTCGCGGACAGGAACCCGCGCAAACAGGGACAGATCCTCGAGACTCTTCTTGCCTTGCTGAATCTTTCAGGAAGCCGTCTTGGAGTAATTCAAATTCTGACTCTCCTGGAATGCGCTCCGGTTCGGCAAAAGTTTTCTCTGAGCGAAAACGATTTTAGCGTGATCCGTACTTGGGTAGAAACGGCGGGCATTCGCTGGGGCATCGATGCTGAGCATCGCGGAGAATTCAATGTTCCACCTTTCGAGGCGAACAGTTGGCGCCAGGGCCTGGATCGTTTGTTACTCGGATATGCCATGAGCAACGAGAGCCAGGAATTGTTTGGCCCCTTGCTCCCCCTCGACTTAGTCGAAGGAACCGCCACGCAGACACTCGGCGGTTTCATTGATTTCATTGAAACTCTTTTTGCCACCACGTCGTCGCTTGCGCTTCCCCGATCGTTATCCGATTGGGAAATATTTTTGAGAAAGATCTGCAGCGATTTTTTTGCACTGACGGAGGCTACCGAACACGAGCTAAAGATTGTTGGACAGGCGCTCCGAAAGTTGCGCGACAGCGGCAAAGCCGCCGATTTCAAAACCCCCGTGGATTTGGGTGTCATCATCGAGTTTCTCAATGTCGAACTTTGCGAAGATGTTCATGGCGTCGGATTTCTTGACGGGGGAGTCACCTTTGCCTCGCTGACACCGATGCGAAGTTTGCCTTTCAAGATCATCTGCCTTGTTGGGATGAGCGATGAGTCTTTTCCTCGCCGGAGCGCTCAACTCAGTTTCGATATCATGACAAAAATGTCGCGCGCCGGCGATCGTTCGACGCGGGATGATGATCGTTACCTTTTTCTGGAAACGTTATTTTCCGCACGGCAAAAACTTTATCTCAGCTACGAAGGTCAATCGATTCGCGACAACACATCTCGACCGCCAGCGGTGCTGGTGAGCGAGTTGATGGATTACATCACGCAGGGATTTACCCTGGCTTCGGGAGAAAACGTTTTAGAGAAACAGATTATCACAAAGCACCGTCTCCAGGCCTTTAACCAGAATTACTTTGTTGGAGGGAAACTGGTCAGCTATTCGGAAGAAAATTTCCGTGCCAGTTGTGCTTTAAGCGCCGGACCACAAAATGCAAAAACGTTCTTCACCGGATCATTGGAAACGCCGGGCGACGAATGGCGATCGGTAACTTTGGAACAGCTCACGAGCTTCTTCTGCAATCCCGCGGAGTATATCCTCACGCAACGTCTTCGCATCCGCCTGCCGCGCGACGAGGACGAGATTGAAGAGACAGAACCTTTCACACTCGATGCACGCGAGGGATATGGGATCAAACAGGAACTCGTAGAAGCAGCTCTTTCCGGCGCTGGATTCAAACGCGAACGCGATTTGCTTGCAGCGGCAGGGCGGCTTCCCGTCGGAGAAATTGGACAAACAATCTATGGTGGATTCTGTGCTGAGGTATCTGAGTTTCTTTCAGTCCTGCAGCCCTACTGCCCAAAGGATAAGTTGGCACCGCTCAACTTTGATTTTGTGGTTGGAAAATTTCGACTGAGTGGCCGTTTGGATACTCTCACGCGATTGGGTTTGTTGCAGTATCGCTGCACGAAGCTAAAGCCCGTTGATCTTCTGCGGCTATGGATTCCGCACTTAATCGTAAACAAACTTGGAACGGAGGCAGGATGCATATCGCGAGCCGTTCACGTGGCCTCCGACGAAACGTTTTCATTGGGCCCGGTTGCTGACGCTGAAAAGATTTTGGCTCAGCTGCTTGAATTTTATTGGGCCGGATTACATTCACCTTTGAAATTCTTCCCGCAAAGTTCCTTTGCCTTCGCCGAGGCACAACAACGACGTGTGGCTGGCAATGCCCGGATAGAACCTCTGAACGAAGCATTGAAAAAATGGAATGACGTCATCATTCGGGATGGTGCCGGGTTTCGTATTGTTCCGGGCGAAAAATCACAATCTTACATCGGGCTTTGCTTTCGAGACCTGGACCCGCTCGACGGAGACTTTGTGCAAATGGCACAGGACATCTTTGGCCCGGTGCTTCGGTTTCAGATAACGCCCACATGAACTTCGATTTGAACAATACACCGCTCGAAAAAGCGGTGAGCCTGATCGAAGCCAGTGCCGGCACCGGCAAAACCTACACCATCGCTGGATTGTTTCTTCGCCTGCTGCTGGAGGAAGGGTTGGGTGTCCAGGAGATTCTCGTCGTCACTTACACGAACGCAGCAACGGAGGAGTTGCGCTCGCGTGTTCGTGAAATACTCAACCAGGCAGAAAAAGCGTTTTCGACCAACGGTAGTAAGAATCCTTTTTTGCAGACGTTCTTCGTGAAACACGAGAGCAGCAAAACGGAGATGCTGAAACGAATTGACCGGGCCCTTTCTAGTTTTGATGAAGCGCCGATTTATTCGATTCACGGATTTTGTCAGCGCATGCTGAAAGATCGCGCGTTTGAAAGCGGCGTTCTTTTCGACATAGAGCTCGCGGCGGATGTATCGGGTTTGCTGCAAGAGATCGCCGACGATTATTGGAGGAGAACTTTTTACAACGGGAACTCGATTCAAACAGGCTTTGCTTTGAAGAACGGCTTTTCTCCCGCCAGCCTGCTTCCGTGGGTAAAAAGCTGCCTGAATTATCCTTTCATCAAGTTTTTATCAGCCGTTGATGGCCGCTCCTTGCCGGAGCTCACCGCCGAGTTGGAGGTCAAATTTGAAAAGCTGAAATCGTTGTGGGGAGCGGAAAAGCTCGTGATCCAACAGCTCTTTGGTTCACACCAAAAAAAGGCCTGGGCCAATTCTCCTTACAACGACGACGACAAAGTGAGGGAGTTTTTTCTCCACCTGGAAAAATGCTTTTCAGCCGGAGCCACGGTTGCCGACATGGAGTGTCTGACACTTTTCTGCAACGGGAGTCTCGTGGCTAAAACCGGTAAGAACAAAACGCCACCGCGACACGCCTTCTTTGATGCCTGCGATGATTTGTGCCGGTCCGAAACGCTTTTCGTCACCGTGTTGCAGATGGATTTTCTGCGGTTTGCGCTCGATGAATTGCCGCGTCGCAAAGATAAGCTGAAGGTTCATTCCTTCGATGATCTGCTCACGCGCTTACAAAGCGCTCTCCGGTCCTCCGGCGGCAACAATCTAGGACGGCAAATTGCGAGCCGATATCGCGCCGCTCTCATTGATGAGTTTCAGGATACGGACCCGGTTCAATACGAGATCTTTCGCAGTATCTTCTTCAGCCAGGAACATTACTTGTTCCTGATTGGCGATCCGAAACAGGCGATTTACGGTTTTCGTGGTGCCGATATTTTCACCTATATGAAAGCGGCCTCCGAGGCGGCGCGAAAATTTACCTTAAGCCAGAACTGGCGTTCAGAATCGGGGCTGGTCGCTGCCATCAATTCAATCTTTTCGCAATCAACCGCTCCCTTTGTTTTTTCGAAAATCGAGTTCAAGCCGGTCGAGGCGAAAGGTGAGGTGAACAAAACACCTCTTCGTATCGATGGTCAGATATCGGCCCCATTTGAGCTCTGGTTTTCCCGGCGCGACAACGATCGACCGATCGCAAAAGAGGCGGCGGAAAAAGAGTTACCAGCCGCTGTGGCTGCCGAGATCTCGCGGCTCCTTAATAGTAACGTCACCATCGGTGACCGACGGGTACGACCGGAGGACATCGCGGTGCTGGTGCTCGAAAATCGTCAGGCGCAATTGATGCAGGATGCGTTGAATGCGCTCGGCATTCCCGCTGTGCAGCAAACGACCGCAAGTTTGTTTGAATCGGAAGAAGCGGATGAACTCCACCGCATTCTGCTGGCCATCTCTCAACCAACGAACGAACGACTCGTCAAGGCAGCACTGGCCACAAACATCCTTGGCATGACTGCCAACGAACTCGCCGGATTTTCAGGTGAAAGTTCCGAAGGGCAAACATCACTGGAATCGTTTCACGACTACTTCGAACAGTGGACGCAACGCGGATTCATTCAGATGTTTCGCGAGTTCTTGCGCCGAGAAAAGGTGCGTCCGCGACTTCTTGGTTTTGCCGATGGAGAACGACGCCTCACGAATGTTTTACACTTGGGCGAGGTGTTACACGGCGCGGTCATCGAGCAGCGCCTCGGGGTGACTGGTTTGATCCGCTGGCTCGTCCATCAACGTAGCGAGACAGAAATGGGTAACGAAGAATATCAGCTACGTCTGGAGCGCGATGAAAACGCCGTCAAGCTCGCCACCGTCCATCGTAGTAAAGGACTCGAATACGGCATCGTGTTCTGTCCGTTCTCGTGGAAGCACTCCGAACTCATGCGCGGCGGGGAAGATCAGGTTTTCTTTCACGATCGAGAGACTGGAGATTTGATTCGCGATCTTGGTTCCGCGAACTATGACGAGCATCGCCGATTGGCCCTGGAAGAAAAAGTGGCCGAGAATTTACGGCTGCTTTATGTCGCGCTGACCCGGGCCAAACATCGTTGCTATTTTGTCTGGGGACATTTCAATAAAGCCGAAAGCTCCGCGCCGGCCTGGCTGTTTCATGGGAGCGTTGCGCAAGGGTTTCAAGACAAGGCAGCGCGTTTCAAGGGACTGAACGACGAGGCAATGCTGGAGGATTTGCAACGGTTACAACCCTCCGACCGACAGCAGCCGGCTACGATCCACGTCCGCGACGTTCCCAAAGAAACCGGACTGCCGTATCGGCCAACCGCTCTCATCGAACGGGAACCACGCTGCCCTACACTGACGACTGTAATTCGCAATGACTGGCGGATCACCAGCTTCTCTTCGCTGCAACGGATGACGTTAGATGAAGGGCCTGATTACGACGGGCCGGAAAAAGCACCCGCCGCCATTCGTGACGCTGGCATTTTTGCTTTTCCGAGCGGGACCAAACCAGGGATATGCCTCCACGAGATATTCGAAGAATGGAATTTCAGCCAGACGAATACTGATTTGCTCAAGGATCTGGTCACCAGAAAACTCCTGGAGCACGGACTGTCCGACGCTCATTACGTCACGCCCATATGTGAAATGGTCCGAAACGTCTTATCGGTGTCCCTTGATGGAGAGAATCCCGAATTCCAGCTCTCAAAACTTGCGCGCGTAGATCGGTTGAGCGAGATGGAATTTTATTTTCCGCTGAAGAAAATGTCGCCGCTGACGTTGCGCAATATTTTTACGAAGCATCAGGTTGCAGCCAGCGCGACTGAATTCCCGGCGCAAATTGGCCGACTCGCTTTCAATCCCTTCGCTGGCTATGTGAAGGGCTACATCGACCTGGTATTCCGCTTCGCCGGAAAGTTTTATATCATTGATTGGAAATCAAACTGGCTCGGCAACAGCACCGAACATTACACTCCCAAGGCCATGTTTTCCGAGATGGTGGCGAATAACTATTTCTTGCAGTCGCATCTTTACACCCTGGCAGTTCATCAATATCTCAGCGGACGCGTCGCCGATTATAATTACGCGCGCGATTTCGGCGGGGTGTTCTACATTTTTTTACGAGGCGTTGATTCGGGACGCCCACAGTTCGGTGTGTTCCGCGATTACCCTTCGGAACCTTTAGTTTCAGAAATGGTGCAGACCTTAATCCGGCAATAGCCACATGAGCATTTCCTCCAAAGCAGTGGACTCGTTTCTGCAACGGCTCTCGCCGATCGACAGGCATTTTGGGAACCTGCTCGAAAGGTTGTCCGGCGGTTCAAATCCAGCACTGCGCCTCGCTGCAGGACTGGTCAGCTATGCCACAACCGAACAGGGCCACGTCTGCATCACGCTGGCCAACGTGTCGGAGTATCTGGGTGAACATGAAGTCGTGCTGGAGTTTCCGGAGACCGAGAGTTGGATATCTCAATTACGGGCGACCAGTGTCGTTGGTTCCCCGTCTGAATTTCGTCCGCTGATCCTGGACGCACAAGGCCGACTCTATCTGCATCGTTACTGGAAGTACGAGAATGCGTTGGCGGAACAAATCAAGTCCCGCGTGCACGCTGCGTCTTTTGCACGGGAAACGCTTCGCGATGGTCTTCAACGATTGTTTCCAAGGCAACAGTCGGAAATTAATTGGCAACAAGTCGCAGGCGCTGTCGCCGTCACGCGTAACTTCACTGTTATTTCCGGCGGGCCTGGAACGGGCAAAACCACGACAGTGCTAAAGATTCTCGCCCTCCTGGCGGAGCAAAGTTTTCCGCGCAAATTGCGCATCGCACTTGCAGCACCCACCGGAATGGCGGCGGCCCGACTCGCAGAATCGATTCAAAATGGCAAACCGACTTTGAATTGCCGGGAAGAGATCAAGGCAATGATTCCGGAAAAGGCCACAACGATCCATCGCCTGCTCGGCCGAAAAGGCAATTCGCTGCAGTTCCATCAGAATGAAAAGAATCTGCTGTCGGTCGATGTCGTCGTGATTGATGAAGCGAGCATGGTCGATTTGTCGCTCATGTCCCATCTGCTCCGGGCCGTTCCCGAAACGGCGAAAGTCATCTTGCTGGGCGACAAAGATCAACTGACATCAATCGATGCCGGAGCCGTTTTAAGCGATCTCTGTAATGGAGCCTTCAACTATTTCTCTGAACCGTTTCGTGCCCTTTACCACGAACTCACTGACCAGACCTTGCCCGACGCCGGGCAGCCGTCGGCAATTAAAGATGGTGTCGTCCTCTTGCGCGGCAATTTCCGATTCAGCGCTGAAATTCAGGCCTTAAGCGCCGCCATTCGCGATCACAATGCGGGCAGCGCGATATCCATGCTCAAGGCGAATCCAGAAGGCGTTTCCTTTCAAAGTCTCCCGGAACTTAAGCATCTTGAATCCAGTCTTAGCCAGCCGGTGCTGGAAAACTGGCAATCTTACTTCGAAGCAAAGGATCCTTTGGCTCGGTTGAAAGCCTTCAATCAGTTCCGGGTTTTATGTGCGCTGAGGCACGGCCCGTTTGGAGTCGTAAAACTGAACCAGTTGGTGGAAAAAATTCTGGAAAGAAACCAGCTGATTCCTGGTGGTGAGCGTTGGTATGAAGGTCGCCCGATTATCATCACTCGAAACGATTACTCGTTGAATTTGTTCAATGGCGACGTCGGCGTCACCTGCATGGACCCGCAGACCAACGAACTATGCATCTATTTCGTTTCGGAAGAAAACGCCGTGCGACGACTATTGCCATTGCAGCTGCCAGAGCATGAAACCGCGTTTGCGACGACTGTCCACAAGAGCCAGGGATCGGAGTTCGAAAAGGTCCTCTTGCTTTTGCCGGACCGTGATTGCCCGGTGTTAACTGCCGAATTGATCTACACCGGCCTGACCCGCGCGCGCCGGGGCGTCACTCTGTGGAGCTCTGAAGAAATACTCAACGTAGCGATCACTCGCCAGGTCGAGCGTCACTCAGCCCTCCAAGGCAATTGGTAAGGGCTGAGCAACTAACCCAAAGCGCTTAATATTCTTCGGTCCAGGAACCAATCATGAACCCAGTCCCAAGCCCGCTTTTGGACAGGGCTTCGTCATAGTGGAAATTCGCGTGACCGTTCAGCTTGGCACTAGCGACTACTGCGGCACCGACGAAATCATAGTCATCATTTCCGCCACCACCTACACTTAGATTCGCACTCGGAGCATAGAGTTGCCCGGTGAAGGCAAAATTTCCATGCATATCGATGTCGGTATTGGTGGGCAGACCGAAATACTTGAAGCTTTCGGCGGTCCCACCGTCATTCACGATCCCTTTTCCAGCGAGTTTCGTATTCGGTCCACCGACAAATAATTGCAAGTTGGCTCCGGTTTTGATGGTTATACCGTCGTCTTTACCGCTAAATGAGACGTTTCCTGTGACATAGAGTCGTGCTGTACCACTTCCGTTGACAAGCACACTGCCGTAAAGATCTCCGTTCACATAGTAATCCCCCGGCGCCGTTAGAATAAAGTCGTATTTCTCGCCGATTATATTGGTCGCGGTGGGAGTCGACTTTGTAACCGTATAACTCAGAATTTGCGAGTACGTATAACCCGTAATCAGTTTGTAACTATAACCGCCAATCCCCTG
>JAQGOU010000061.1 GCA_028293445.1 Verrucomicrobiales bacterium
TCTTTCCGGTCAGGCTGGTTCCGCTCCAGGTGGCTGGAACGGGCGCCGTACTGTAGGTCAGTGCCGTTTTCGGGTCACCGATCTTGTAACTGGTCGGATCTTCCAAACCACCATCAGCCGCCGCGAGTGAGGCGTCATAGGTGAAGGAGATCGGATGCACCACGTGTAGATCCGGCCCGATTTGTGCACTCGGATCTATCGTTCCTCCGGAAACGCCGCCAATCAGTCCGCTGATCCCTTCGTTGACGGCCAGTGTGCCATCATGACAACTCAAGCAGGCCAGCGAGGCTCCACTGGGAGAACCCACCGTCGCGTTCAACGTTGGACTTGCGTAGGGCGTGAACGCTGCCGTTGAAGTCTTGTGGTTCCAGAGCGGCACGAGTTGCGCCGTGTCGGTATTATGCGCTTGATGGCAAGTGCTACAGGTTCCTTTGCGCGTATTCCATGAGTTCGTGGAAAAATCATGCACGGAACCTTCGATGCCTTTGATGGTTTGGGTATGTCCAATCCTCGGGAGGGCCAACAGCCCGGCGGCCGCTAGCGCGATCAAGAGGATCTTCTTTGTTGTCATATTGCTCCTTCTCGTTTGCTTTGTTTTTGTTTCGACGGTGCTTCTGCATCACCGCAGCTCTGACGACGCAGCCCTCGGTCTTTCTATCTCCTGGACTGCATCACCAAAATTCATTCTCGGCCTGGTCTGGTGCCACCGGCTGACATCAGCTACAGGCCACCATCGGTTGACAAAATCCCCACGCCGGCTCCGACTGAGACCGGTTCTTTTCGTGCATTTTTCTCGGCGTGAGCTTGATCATCACTTCGGCCGTTCTTGCTTCGACAATCGAACGGCAGAACGAAAGCTCCTGTTCCCGCAACCGTGCGTTCTCACACATGACTTCCTGCAACGCGTCGATGTTGTAGAGGTAAACGTTTTCGATGTGTTGCACGGCGGGATCGATGTCGCGCGGCACGGCAATATCGATCAGAAAGAGGGGACGATTCCGCCGCTTTTGCATCGCTGCCTCGACGTCGGCGCGCGTCAGAACCATATCCGGGCAACCGGTGGAACTCACCACGATGTCCGCCTCCGCCAAGGCGTCCTTGCAGTCGTCCAACCGCACCGCGCGTCCATTGAATTCCTTGGCCAAGTCTTGCGCCCGTTCGATGGAACGATTCGAAACAATCACCGAGCGCGCTCCCTTCTTGGCCAGGTGCCGCACGCACGCCTCGCCCATTTTGCCCGCGCCAATAATCATCACCGTCTTTTCTCCGAGCTTGGCGTCGAAGATTTTGTCGGCGAGCTGGACCGCCACACTCCCAACCGACGTTGCACCGCGTCCCACGAGCGTGCGGGTGCGAACTTCCTTCGCGGTCTGCAGCGCTTTTTGAAAGAGACAATTCATCACTCGCCCGGTCAGCCCCGCTTCCTGGGCGGTTTGATAAGCATGTTTGACCTGTCCCGTGATTTCCGTTTCCCCGAGCACCATCGAATCCAACCCGCTGATCACGGAAAACAAATGGCGCGCGGCCTCCTCGCCTTCATGCACATAAAGATGGGAACTCACCTCTTCATTTCCATTGGAGAGGCAGTTTAAAAGTCTTACGATCCGGTGTTGCGGCGCGACTCCGTAGACTTCCACGCGATTGCAGGTGGAGAGCAGGACGATTTCGCTCAACCCGGCATTAACTTTCAGTTTGCACGCCGTGCAACGGAGGTTCGCCGGCGCCACGGCAATCTGTTCGCGCACGTGAACCGGTGCGGTCTTAAAGCTGAGTCCAGCCACAAAAGGGATCACAGGTTCCCCCCTGTCATCGGAGAGGTTGGGTCGTTGGCCATGAGTTGGTTCATTGCGATTTCAACTTTCAATTACGCTGTGATTGTCAGAGATCAACGAGTGGATGGCTTTGCATTCCTTGTCCAAGCATTGTCGTTAGTTGCGCGAGGCATGGTCGAAAAATTAGTCCCATCAGAACGCAGCGCAGGTGAGAAATACGTTCTGATGAGACTCGCGGTAATGTCAGCCCTACGAAACCCAGGAGTGATTTGGAGCAACAGACCCTTTTTGTGAGCTTCACGCGCTTTGATCTGTTGCCTTCTTTCCATAACTGATGGCGACAGAGTCCGTTTTTGCGAAGAACCCGGCTACGCGCTGCTTGTCCATTCTCGATCGTTTCTTGCGGGCTCGGGGGTTGCCTCCGCTCACATAGGCAATAGACAATAGCCGAGCTCCCCCTAGCCCATCGTCCTCGGCTCTCGATTATCGGCTCTTCCCTATTCGCTATCGACTATTCCTCTCCCCCTCGTCGTTAGCAAAGTCCGCAGGACGAAACACAAGGGACTCGCAAGGTTGCGTGTCCCTTTTTGTTTATAGCGATAAGATCGCTATACAATCGGCCCCGGTGAAACCGATGCGCTCGCGAGCTTCTCGTAGAAGGCGTATTTCTTGTGAATGGCCGCCTGCGCCGACTCCAGTATTTCTCTTGCCCGTTCCGGTTCCTTTGTGGTGAGGCTTTGGAAGCGGGTTTCATTTGCCCAGAATTTTTCGAGCGGCGTTTTCGGTGCGGGTGAATCAAGTTTCAAGGCAGGTTCGCCCAGCGCGGCGCGGCGTGGATCAAAGCGATACAGCGGCCAATAACCGGTATCTACGGCGAGCTTCTGTTGGTCCAGGCCGTGCGAGAGTCCATAGCCATGGGCGATGCACGGACTGTAAGCAATAATCAGTGACGTGCCGGGATAGCTCTCCGCTTCTTCAAACACTTTGACCGTGTGCGAATCTTTCGATCCCAGTGCAATCTGCGCCACGTAGGCCGAACCGTAGGTCATCGCGATGAGGCCGAGATCTTTCTTTCCGGAACGTTTTCCGGAAACCGCGAACTTGGCCATGGCCCCCGTCGGCGTCGACTTCGATTGTTGTCCGCCGGTGTTTGAATAAACTTCCGTATCGAGCACAAGAATATTTACGTCGGCATTCATTGCGATCACGTGATCCAATCCGCCAAAGCCGATGTCATAGGCCCAGCCGTCGCCGCCGACGATCCATACCGATTTTTTCACCAGAAAATCGGCGAGCGCACTCAGCTGCCGGGTGGTCGAGTCGTCGAAACCAATCAGTCTCTCGCGCAAGGATAAGACGCGTTCACGCTGTGCTTTGAAATCGGCGGCGGTGATTTGTTTGGCGTTGAGCAATTCATCCACGAATGCATCGCCTAGTCGCGGCGCAGATAACTTCAACAGCTCACGCGCGAATTCAGTTTGCTTGTCGATCGCCAAACGCTGGCCAAAGCCGTACTCGGCGTTGTCTTCAAACAACGAATTGGACCACGCGGGTCCGCGGCCTTCTTGATTCACGGTGTAAGGCGTCGTCGGCAAGTTGCCGCCGTAGATAGACGAGCAACCAGTGGCGTTGGCAATCATGGCGCGGTCGCCAAACATCTGCGTCATCAGTTTGACATACGCTGTTTCGCCGCAGCCCGAACACGCCCCCGAAAACTCCATAAGCGGTTCATTGAATTGCGTTCCTTTGACACTCAGATCGAGTTTGGAGCGTTCCGGGGCCGGCAGCTTTTGAAAAAATTCGAAGCTTACTTTTTCCTGCTCGCGTAATGGCGCCATCGGCAGCATGTCCAGCGCTTTGTGTTTTGGGTTTATTTTGTCTTTCGCGGGACAGACGACCGCGCACAAGTTGCAACCGGTGCAATCCTCGGGTGCGACCTGGATCGTGTATTTCATGCCCGGAACCGCAGTCGAGCGAAAGTCAGTGGCATTGAACTGGGCCGGAGCAGAGGCGAGATGATCCGCCGGATAATACTTGGCGCGAATTGCGGCATGCGGACAGACGAAGACGCATTTATTGCACTGAATACAAAGCTCGGCATCCCACACGGGAATTTCCATGGCGATGGCGCGTTTTTCCCAGCGACTGGTCCCGACCGGCCAGGTGCCATCGACCGGAAAGGCACTCACCGGCAACAGGTCG
The DNA here is from genome assembly GCA_028293445.1 of Verrucomicrobiales bacterium. Lineage (GTDB taxonomy): Bacteria > Verrucomicrobiota > Verrucomicrobiia > Limisphaerales > JACDHS01 > CBHWET01. Next base: position 3,975 of record JAQGOU010000061.1, read on the forward strand.
CCTTTATTGGCCAGCATCAGGGCGGTGACACGCTGCACGAAGGCGGGCGCCTCCGCCGAGACAATGGGTGGTTTGTGACGCTTGGTGGTCACCGCATCGGCCACCACAATCTCGTGGAGCGCCTCCAGGGTTTGATCGACAGCGGCGAAATTCTTCTCCACCACGGCTTCCCCTTTCTTCGCGTAGGTCTTGCGAATCGATTTTTTGATTTGCGCGATCGCGTCTTCCCGCGGCAGAACGCCAGAGATGGCGAAGAAGCAGGTCTGCATGATGGTGTTGATGCGTCCACCCATTCCGGCCGCCGCGGCCACCTTGTAGCCATCAATGCAATAGCAGCGAATATTCTTCGCGATAATTTCGCTCTGCACTTCGATAGAGAAATATTTCCAGATATCCTGTGGCGCGAAAATGGAATTGATGAGGAACACCGCCCCTTCCGCCGCATGTTCGAGCACGTCATATTTGTCCAGGAACTGCCATTGATGACAGGCGACAAAATTGGCGCGCTTAATCAGGTAAGGTGATTCGATCGGGCGCGGACCAAAGCGCAAATGTGAAATCGTGATGCCGCCGGATTTTTTCGAGTCGTAAACAAAATAGCCCTGCGCGTAATTTTCCGTCTCCTCGCCGATGATTTTGATTGAATTCTTATTCGCGCCAACGGTTCCGTCGGCACCGAGGCCGAAGAAGACCGCGCGGAAAACGTCATCGGGTTCAATGTCGAACTCCGGATCGATGACCAACGAGTGGTGCGTCACATCATCGACGATGCCCACGGTGAAATGATTCTTGGGAGTCTTCTTCTTCAGTTCATTGAAAACCGCATTGACCATCGCGGGCGTAAATTCTTTCGAGGACAGGCCGTAGCGCCCTCCGATCACTTTCAGCTCGACGTCGAATGAGGCCAGGCCTGTGTCGTAAGCTTCGCGCAAGGCGGTGACGACATCCTGATACAGCGGTTCGCCGATCGCACCTGGTTCTTTCGTGCGATCCAGCACGGCGATGCGACGCGTTGTCGACGGAAGCGCGTCGACAAAATGTTTGATCGAAAACGGACGGAACAAATGCACTTTCAGGACGCCGACTTTTTCACCATGCGCGTTCAACCATTGCGCCGTTTGTTCCACGGTTTCGCCGCCGGAGCCGATGATGATAATCACATTTTCAGCGTGAGGATGACCGGCGTAATCAAACAACCGGTATTGGCGCCCGGCGATGGAGGCGAATTCATCCATCGTTTCCTGAACGACGTTCGCGGCGCGGTCGTAAAAGGGATTCGAGGCTTCACGCGCCTGAAAGAAGACGTCGGGATTCTGAGCGGTGCCGCGCACTTTGGGATGATCGGGGGAGAGGGCATTGCTCCGAAAATGCTGCAGCAAATCGTCAGTAATGATTTTCCGCAACTGTTCGTCATTAAGCATCTTGATTTTCGCGATCTCGTGTGAGGTCCGAAAACCATCAAAAAAATGAACAAAGGGAATACGCGTTTTGAAGGTGGCGGCGTGAGCGATGCAGGCCATGTCATGCGCCTCCTGAACCGGAACCGGAGGCAAGCATGGCGAAACCGGTTTGTCGACGGGCCATCACGTCCGAGTCAAAGGCGCTCTCGGCATGTTGAAAGTGGAAGGTCCCGCCAATCTCCTGGCTTACTCTGGTAAGGAAGTCGACGCAGTTTACCTCGGCCGACAAGCCGAAGCGGGCACCGACTCCGAGAAGAAGGTCGCGAGCTTAAAAGCCGCCGTCGCTGAGGAAATCAAGGGCAACCCAAAAATCGCCGGGCTCACGAAGGAGATTCAGATTGAGAAAGGCAAAGCCGTTTACATGCAGACCTGTTTCGTCTGTCACCAACCCGAAGGTCAGGGCCTCGTCGGCCAGATTCCACCGCTCGCGAAATCCGATTTCCTCGCAAAGATTGATAATGAAGAAAAGATTCGCGGCGTCCTGGCCGGGCGCACCGGTGAAGTGGTCGTCAATGGCAAAACCTACAACGGAGTGATGATTCCCATGAATTACCTCTCGGACGAGGAAATCGCCAACGTGCTGACCTATGTGAACAACAGTTGGGGCAATTCTGGTGAGCCGGTCAAGATCCAGGACGTGACACGCGTTCGAAAAGAAGTGCCGCCGCCGGCAAAAAGTAATTTCGAATAAACGAATCCAGCAGGCCACGCCCATTGAAAGTCATGTTGCGTCTCACGTTTCAAATTTGCATCGCCTTCGTAATCTGCG
>JAQGOU010000561.1 GCA_028293445.1 Verrucomicrobiales bacterium
AAGACAGCGCGGTCCGGGTTGCGCATCAAATGAACGTGTTTCTCACCACGTTTCGGTTGCGCACACTTGGCTTTCCGGTTTGTCACGCCTTACCCCATGCGTTCGAATACTTTCGAGAAGAAGTGCGCTCCGCTGAACCGTTCTTCGCTGTCCTGGCAGCGCTCGGAAAAACTGATTTATTCCGCACCCACGAAGTTGCGCGCACCCGCGCCGTGCTTGAAACGATGAAGGTTTTCTAACGTGGAACGGCTTCCATCCCTACTCCCGTTGACTTGCGACGCCATCCCGCTAATATTCGACCATGAACTTCGATATCTCCCACCTTCTTGAGCATTGGAGCTACGAGCCCGGCCAAGTCGTTGTTCGTCGTTTCAAAGGGAAAGATGGTGAGGATAAGATTCAGTTGCGCGTTGATCTTGGAATTCTCCAAATGAATGCCGAAGGCCGTCCGGACGGTAAGCGTCCTTTTGGCCATGAATCCCTTTTCGAACATCACCAGACTCAGCTCGAGAAATATCGCGCGACTCATGACGGAGATGATGAAGGTTTCAAACTTTACGCGGAGGATATCGGCAAATTGCAGCAGGAAGGGATTCAATATCATCACCGTTACATTTGCCTCTTTCAGATCGAAGATTTTGCGGGGGTTGTGCGCGATACCTCACGTAATTTGCAAGTATTCGATTTCGTTGCGAAGTATGCCGACTCCAATGATATCGCGTGGTCCCTGCAACAATTTCGTCCGCAGTTGCTCATGATGCGGGTGCGCGCCAAGGGAGCCTTGGCCTTAAAGAGTGATGATTACCCCAAAGCGATCGATTTGATCTCACATGCGATCGATGAGATTCGGGAGTTTTACAATCAACACTCGCGCCAGGACCTTGCAGATCATAGCGGTGAAATTCAGTCCCTTGAGGTGTGGTTGCAGGAAGTCGAAACCAAACGACCGCTCTCCGAAATGGAGAAGCTGCAACATGAACTGGAAGAGGCCGTGCAGACCGAGAATTACGAAAAGGCCGCGAAGGTTCGCGACGCCATGAAGAAGATTAAAACCTAGTGAACCGCATTCACGATGATCTCTAAACTGCCACGCTGGGTGTGGGCAGGTGCGTGGATGCTGGCCTTTGTTGCTGGCATGGTAAATGTCGTTGGCTTATTGGGATTCGATCATCACGCGATCACCCACCTCACGGGTAGCACGTCTCTATTGGGTGAGGCATTGGGCGAACTCCATTTTGCTGAGGCGCTGCATCTCGGGCTAGTGATTGGATCGTTCGTTTTGGGCACCGTGCTCAGCGGTATTCTAATTCAGGACAGCACGCTAAAGTTGGGCCGTCGTTACGGCGTCGCACTCGTGCTTGAGTCTATTATGCTTTCGGCATCCGTTCCGCTCTATCAGCACCAGATTACTGCGGGCGCTTATATCGCCGCGTGCGCCTGTGGTCTTCAGAACGCGATGGTGAGCACGTACAGCGGCGCCGTCGTCCGCACGACTCATCTTTCAGGCATGTTTACCGATTTAGGCATTTTTCTTGGACACGCCATCCGCGGCATCCCCGTCGATATGCGCCGGCTGAAGCTTTGTTTTCTAATTATCTCCGCGTTTCTCTGCGGTGGCATCGCGGGTGGTTTCGGCTTTCATCGGATCGGCTACAACACACTCTTTCTTCCGTCGGCTCTCACCGGAATTACCGGTTTAGCTTACGGAATCTATCGGATCTGCAAAACGCCAGGCCAACAAAACCTATGACCCTACCCGAAAAAATCGCTCAAGATATCAAAGCGGCCATGTTGGCCAGAGATGCCGATCGTCTCAACACGCTACGTATGCTCAAGTCCGCCATCGGCTATGCGCAGATCGAACGCAAGACGGAAACCTCCTCCGATGCAGAAGTCATTGCCATCGTGCAAAAGGAAGTGAAGAAACGGCGCGATTCGATCACACAATTTGAAAGCGGTGGCCGTCCCGAACTGGCTGCGAAAGAAAAATTGGAAATTACAATCCTGGAAGGTTTCTTACCGCAAGCGCTCTCCCCCGAAGAACTCGAGGCACTGGTTCGAGCTGCAATTCAGGAGACCGGTGCGACCAGCAAGAAAGACATGGGCAAAGTCATCAAGGCGGTACAAGCCCAGGCAGCAGGTCGCGCCGAAGGAAAAGTCATCAGTGAATTGGTTGGAAAACTGTTGCCCTGAGTTTTAATCCAAGAACCTGGGACGGAGGTCAGTCCTCCTCGTCGGCTGGATTTTCCCATTCAGGATAAACTTCTGGTTTCAGTTCACCGCGACGAATCAGTTCCTGCAGATCACGAATAATAGTCCGCCGGGCCACTCGAAATTCGCGGGCGAGAGCGGAAATATTCGGGCGCGTTTTTGTTTTCACGAGCATCTGCCGGATATGAGTCTGCCGCGTGAGACGATCTGTCGAGCGGCTGAACAGTTCCAGTGCGTCAACCCGTTTGGAACGTTCGAGCGCTTCGAATTGCCGCACGATTTCTGTTTCACCGCACTCCTGCAGGGCGGTCTTCACGGTGCGCTTCAGGTCATGCACATCGACGGGTTTGGGTAAACAGTAATGAGCGCGTCGCGGTCCTTGTAACGCATCCATTTGCTCGTGAACTTCCAGCGCACCAGAAACGATAATGACCGGCACGTACGGAAGCAGCTCTTTTAGCTCAGGAAGAAAATCGAGGCCCAACTCCCCTTTATCGAGGACATGATCGAGGATGACCAGGTCCGGTGGACTTTTCGGCACGCAAATCAGCGCCGCGCTCGCGGTGACGAATCGGGACAGTTGGTAGTCACCCAGCGCTTCTTCGTAAATTTCGTACTGCAAGTCGTCATCTTCAATAATGAAGAGTCGGGTCTTGTTCGCGTCCTTTGGCATATCAATATTTAACTGCGGCTTTCACGCTCTGGTAACAATGGTAATAGAAGCATGAATACACTGCCCTTTCCAACCTCGGATTTTACCGCGAGCCCGCACCCCATCTCCTTGGCGAGTTCATAAACCATCGATAAACCCAGTCCTGTACCGCGTCTGGCTGAAAAAGCTTTCGTAGTAAAAAACGGTTCAAAAATGCGGGCCATCGTTTCGGGAGGGATGCCACCGGCCGAATCTTCGACGGAGATAAACAAATACTCTGTGGCTCGCGCAGGCTGCAGCGCAATGTAATCGGAAAGCTGCGCTGTTTTGCCTGTGCGCAAAAGAACCTTCCCCGCGCCGTCCAGGGCATCGGCCGCGTTAAAAATAAAATTAAGCAGAATCTGCTGGATGAAATCTTTCGATGCGGGAACGGCGGGCAGGTCCACTTTGCGTTCGAAATCGATCTGCACTTCGCGAAGAAAACGATCTCCGAGCAGCTTGATAGTATCTTCTACAACGGTGTTGATGTTGCAGGGGGCGAGGTGTTTCTCCGAACCGCGACTGAAACCCAGCATGGCCTTTACAATTCCCGAGCCTTGTTCAACGACAGTTTTAATCCGATTCAACCGTGTCTGGATTTTGTCACGATCTTCGAGGTTGGTCTCAATGATCTGGGCGGAGCCTTTGATGATGGATAAAATATTATTGAAGTCGTGGGCAATACCGGCGGACAACGTGCCGAGGGCCGTCATTTTCTGGCTGTGTAACAATTCCTGATTCGCCTTTTCAAGTTGCTGCGTGCGTAAGGCCACGATCTTTTCAATTTCAGAATAACTGCGAACCAGTTTGCGATGTCGATTATAGGCAAGGACCGCAAAGAACAACGCCACGGCGCAACCAGTGAGCGCAATCAGAACTAATCGCGTCTCCTGATACCACGGCAAGATAATCGTGAAATCAAGAACGGCCGGCTTCGGATCAATGTTCCCATTTCGATCCAGTGCGCGCACTTGAAAGATATGTTTACCAGACGCGAGTTCCGAAAACGAAACTGCATCGTTGGGGAGCCAGGCAGTCCAATCATGCTCATCCAGGCGATATGAATAAAGTAGTCGATCGGCTTGCGTCAGTTTCCAACGGTCTTGAGCTTGGAAAGTCAGGCTGACCGTGTTCTCTGGCAAATTGTTCTTTTGGTTTTCAAGCTGGTCCACCCAGGTGTGAGGCGGATCCAGATCAGCCGCAGGTTCGTACAGGCTGACACCATGTGCGGTTCCGGCCCAGATCCGCTTTTTGCGATCCTCGAAAACGGTGATAACGGCCGCATTGGGCAATCCTTCTGTGACTGAATTCAAGAGCCAGTCCTCCTTGATTAGACCACGGATGCCGTTATTCGATGCAACCCAGGCCGAGCCCGAGGCGCTTTTGATGATCCTGTTCACGCGATCAAAACCGCCCCGCAAGACCACCCACAATGTACCGTTGAACTCCCAGATCCGTTCGTTGCCGCCGCACCAGATTTTATTGTCCGCTGTTTCCATCAGGCAGAACGCTGCATCCGGCGCGACGCCCTCGATCCGTGAAAACATTTTCCAGACGTTGTTGTGATACACGGCAACCCCCGTGCTAGTTCCGACCCATAGCGCTCCATTTTGGGCGGAAAGGCAGCTAATGATTTCCGTCCCAAAATTTGCATCGTTTGGCAGGTCGACCAGCAAGGAGAATTTCTGGCCGTCAAATGTTTGCAGTTCCTGGGTACCTCCAGCTCTTAAAACGTGCACACAGAGAACACCCGGCTTAAGCCAGCCCAAAACTTTTCTCGTTGCCCCTGTGGGATCGAGAAGAAAGGTGAACGTGTTGGCATCGATATCAAACTGGAGCAGCCGTCCATCGGCATTCATGACCAATCTATTTTGTGGCAGCATCCAAAGGGCATCAGAGGCCTGAAAAGATTTTTCCAGAGTTTCCGGGTAGGGAAAGAATTGAAGTTTTTGCCCATCCAAACGGTGCAAACCCGAGTTACTGGCGATCCACAAACGTCCCTCGTTATCGTCTACCATCGCATGGACACGCCCGCTAATCGGTTTCACCGCAAAGGGCGTTCGCCACGGAAGCGCAGCGTGCCGAAACAATCCTTCCGAAGTGGCTACCCAAAACCCACCACTGTAATCAAGGGCCGCATCAAAACATTGAGAAACGGACACCTCCTGATCTTCGATAAACTCATCGCTACCCTGTTGGCGCTGTAAGAGCGAAGTTGAAGTCATCGCCCAGAGCGTTTTTTCCGAGTCGCGCCAGGCGAGACGCACCTTTTCCCGCAACCGATGAACAGTCCAATGCTGCCCATCGAAGTATACGACCACGCGCTTTTCGTCGAAGGTGGATTCTGCAACCATGGTGATTCCACCCTCGTCATCCTCGAACGGGCGCTGGAAATTGAAAAGGCCGAGATCTGCCGGCGGTATTAATTCCTCGAGCGTCACGTCTGGGGCAATGTTCCGCAACGGACCACGGATTCGTCCGAGGCCTTTCGCTCCGGCAACCCAAACGCCACCGTCCCTGGCCGGAGCTAAATCCGAAAACCTTTGCAGGGCGGTCGTTGAACCAAGCCTAAGTAGAGTCGTTTTTGGAACCTGCTCATTGCTAAACTCAATGAGCCGGTCGGGCAGTGCAATCAGGACATGGCCCTGTTTAATCGGAAATAACGAGACCTGCCGCAGCGGCGCCAATGAATTGGTTGAAACGAGGGAGCGAATTTCCGTGATCGGATAGTCGACCCACCTTTGGTCGCGAAGTTCCTGAACCCCATCGTTCGACGTCGCCCACATTTGCCCGCCGGGAGTTTCGTAGATACGAAAAGGACCGATGCCCGGCGCCACGGCTTTCTGGGCAGAGTAACCATCATAACCGGTCACAAACCCATTCTGAAAATGACTGATCCAAACGTTCGTGCGCTGACTGACGGTGACGGCCGTGCAGAGCGAATCATCGAGTCCATCGCTTGTTTTGAAGACTCGCCAGCGGGAACCAGTCTGGGCTGAAACTTCGTGAATCTGAAAAACCAGAGCGGCGCAGAGCAAAACAGTTTTAACCCGAGAATGGAACTTTTTCGGTTCTGACCTGCTGTCACTTTGATCGATCAACGCCCTCAATCCTACCAACAGAGGGTCAGCAAGCAAAGTGGCAAGCGAGAGTGTGCTGCCGGAAACACAGAGGGCTCTATTGATCTCTCTCTCATTGAAAACGTCATTTCCGGACAAGAGAACACACATCTGCCTGAAAAAGAGCGGGTTAAAAAAGGTACAACGCGTTGTACCTCGATTTCCCAGCGAACCGGAATGGGAGTAAAACGTTGGCCGGGAATGACTCCACGCCTGCAATCGCTTTAGGTCCTCGCGCTTGAGGTCTTTGCGCGGTAATCCCGGGGCGAAACACCCATGACTTTTCGAAATTGTCGGCTGAAATAGTTGCTATCGGTGAACCCAACCCGAAAAGCGATATCGGTAACGCTCTCGTTCGTGCGGCGTAATAGCGAAGCGGCGCGATTGAGCCTGAGTTCGATTAAGTGGGCGATAGGAGAGTTGCCCATCGCCGCGCGAAAGGATCGCAATAAGCTCCGGCGCGACATCTGGGCAATTTTGGCCAATTCGTCCAGATTGAGCGGTTGCTCATGATGCGATTCCAAATGGCTGATTGCCCGGGCGATGCGCAAAAGGGCTTGGGAATCCGGGTGGGCGGATTGCGCATGGCATCGCGATAGAAACCCAACGATTTGCATGAACAACGCGCTGGCAACAAACCCGAAGCCCGGTTTGCGCGCCTTTAACTCCGCTTCAAGCTGGTCCACGTGCGCAATGATGATAGCGAGGTCTTTGGGCGGCAAGCGGAGCCTGCTTTTAAACTGATTTCGTTTGCGCCCCGCCGGTTCCAACGTAAACAGCGCATGAAATCCCGGCAGCGAATTCAAATCCGCCCAATCCATGCGAAGCTTTTCAACGTCATAAAGAATATTGATCAATTGAAGCTTCTGCAGGTCGCGATAATCATGGGCGCGCGCCCCGCTGATCACAAAGACATCGCCTGTGGAGAGCATCCATGTCTCTTGCCCGATGACATGAACACCCTGCCCCCCAGTGACGATGACGATTTCGGAAAACTCGTGCCGATGAGGCCCAAACGGTTCCTGCGGATCGCGACGTTCGACGACGAGCGGAAATCCGTCGGGATGGAACCATTCAGTCTTCTTTAAAAGTCGGATCATCGGGTGATGTGTCCCTTTTGTGCTAATTATCGGCGCGATTGTCAAGGAGAGCGCCGCCAAATAAGGATAGAAAACAAGATTCCAAATCCATTCATGAAGCAGATGAAGAAAATTG
>JAQGOU010000580.1 GCA_028293445.1 Verrucomicrobiales bacterium
ACTGCAAAACCAAAGCGGCGAAATCCGTGTCACCCGCGATTGAGCCGCGTGAAAAACCCAGAGGTTTCAACACGAATAGCATCCGCGAGCGGTCCAGCAACCATCTCGTTCCAACTGCACGAATGAAGCACGAATTTAAAAGCGAACAGGAATCACGGAAGGCCTAGCACGGCAGAGCCGCAACCCAAAGATCCAGATTTAACCGCAGATCGGGGAGCACGCATGCTCGCGTTTTTCATCTGTGTTAACGCTTTGCTTCGAAATAGTTGCCTCCATTGCCGCGAAGCTGGGCGAATCGGCTTGCTAAAAGTTCGCGAACGGCATTCCAATTTCAGCGGCATGAAAAAATTAGGCGCACGCCCAAAGCTTGTTCTCCCCGTTCTTCCCAAGAAATCCTCTAATCCTGCCAAACCGCCGACCGGTGAGAAGCGGTTTCGCTATGAAGCGGCATGGACTCCCCACCGGGAGAATTTACGGTGGCAGGACATGATGTTCGCTGGCCGTGGTGATTTGGTCGGTCCTGACGTCTTCGAAACCAGCCATAAAGTCGTTCGTGGTAAACATCCCTGTGGCACTTGCAACGGTTTAATGAAGAAGGAGGAGGATAATATCCACCGTTGCCAAAAGTGTGGCGATCTGTGGGAAGTGACGGCTCTGTAAGGATTTGAGCGCAATTCGGGACCTTGCGTCCTTTACTCAATCTCCAGTCACCAAGCGATAGCCGACGCCTGGCTCGGTCGTGAACAGCTTTGGTTCGGAGGGAGTTTCCTCCAGCTTTTCCCGAAGATGTTTCATGTAAACGCGCAAGTAATGTTTCTGCTCGACGTAGTTTGGTCCCCAGACTTCGCGCATAATTTGTCGTTGCGTTAAAACCCTGCCGGCGTGTTTAACAAACAACTGCAGGAGCGAATATTCCGTGGCAGTTAATTTAACTTCGTTCCCTTTGACCCTCACAGAGCGTGCGATTAGGTCCACTTCCAAATCTCCGGAACGAAAAACGGCCGTCTCCTCGCGCGGTTGGGAATGTCTTAGAGCGACTCGCAGGCGGGCAAGCAGTTCGGTTGTGCTGAATGGCTTTGTGATGTAGTCGTCAGCCCCGCAATCCAATACCGTGACCTTCTCGTCATCACTCTCGCGCACGGACAAGATGACAACTGGCACCTGGCTCCATTCACGAATGCGTTTCAAAACGCTGATCCCTTCGATGTCAGGCAATCCGAGGTCTAAAAGAATGATGTCCGGACGGCGTTGGGCGGCTTCCGAAATACCTTCTTTCCCCGTCGCCGCTTCAAAGACTTTATATCCGTTTGCTTCGAGAGTAATGCGAAGCAGACGGCGGATCTGGCTTTCATCATCGATGACCAGAGCGATTGTAGAAGTTTTGGCGGTATCGGTGCTCATTCGCGGGAAAAGGAAATTGGCGGTGGTTCGCTCGTCGGCAAATAAATTGTAAAAATGGCGCCACTCTCCGGACGATTCGCCACGGTGACCCGGCCGCGCTGTGCTTCTACGAATCCTTTCACAATGGACAAACCTAATCCGGTGCCCCCGGAAGGTGAACCTGGAACACGATAAAACTTCTCAAAAACTCGTTCCAGAGTCTCGACTGGCAAGCCGCGTCCTGAGTCTGCCACGGAAATAGCCAGTTCGTTGTCTCGGATTTTTGCGGAAAGCTCCACAGCGGTACCCGGTGGAGTATGATGCACGGCGTTCAAGAGCAGGTTCGTTAACGCTTGTTCCATTAATACAAAATCCATTTCCACCAGGGGCAGTTCTGCATCCAGATTGATCCTGATCTTGTGTGCCGCCATTTCCTTTTCGAGGCTTTTCAAAGTGACATGAATAAGATCTGCGATCTCGCACCAGTCCACTTTTGGCCTCAGATGACCTGATTCGACTCGAGCAATATCCAAGAGGTTGCCCACAAGGCGATTCAAACGGTGCGTCGCGATTTGGATTTCGTCTTTGAGTTCGTGTTGCATCTCGACGGAGCCTGGGTCGTTGGAATCCGAAAGGCTGCTGACCGCAGTTGTTATTGCGGCAATTGGCGTGCGCATTTCGTGTGAAATGGAATCCAAGAGGTTTTTCCCCAGCCGTTCAGATTCCGCAAACAGCCGGTTTTTTTCGGCATATTCCTGCAATCGCTGGCGATCGATCACGAGAGCGGCCTGACGTGTAAACGCCTCAAGCAGATTCTGGTAATCCATCACATTGGCCACGCTCTGATTCAATTTGATCGCAAGCACACCAATCTTCTCTTTGGCTGTTGTGAGCGGTAAAAAGGAAACCTTGGCCGTATCGGTAAAGGGCCCTTGAGTCTGCCGCTGCGTAAACACCCATGTGGCGGTGTTCATCTCGTGTTCAGAAAGCTGCAGCTTGCTCGTTGGGTGCGGTTGCTTGCTGAGGGTCTTTGAGCTTTCGCCAAGGATGAGCGCCGCTTCCCCTTTGAAGATGTCTTGAACGTGCTGGAGGAATTTTTGCACCACATCATCCAGACTGCTGGCTTCGGCCAGGTCCCGCGTCAGCAGATAAAGTGCTGTGGATTGTTCTTCGCGGCGACGTTCTGCTTTTTCCTGAATACGAATGCGTGCGATCAGCTGTCCAAGGACGATGGCGAGGACGAAATACATCCCGAACATCATCGCGTCTTCAAAGTGGCTGATCGAAAAGGTGAATCGAGGAGGCAAAAATAAATAGTTCCACACCAACGCGCTGATCGTGGCTGCGAAGAGCATCGGTCCACGTCCCACGAAAAATGCGAGTAGAACGATCGAGAGAAGGTAGTTCAGGGCAACGGCACGGTAGCCAATAGCCGGACTGAAAACGTGATTCGCATACGTCACCAGCCCGATCACTGAGACCGTGAGTAAATAGGAACGCCACGAAATCACCAATGGTCGATGGAATCGAAGGCCCTTGCTGTTTTGGTGTTTCTCGGGATTTACGATATGCACGGCGATACCAGCGCTTTGGCGAATCAGACGGCCAAGGAAAGATGCACGCCAAAAAAGCACTCTCGAATTCGGCTCCATCCCTTTTCCGACTACGATCTGCGTAATATCATGCTGACGGACAATCCGTAGAATTCCGCGCACAACATCTTCATCCGCGGTGGTGATTACCTCGGCGCCAAGTTCACGAGCGAGGGCGAGATTTTCGGTTAAGTTGGTCTGCTCGACATCCGAGGGCGAGCTGGCGGTCCCGACATGAACGGCGATCCATGGGCAATTCCAGCTCTCAGCCAGACGATGTGCCCAACGAATTGTTTGTTGAGAGAAAGGACTAACAGTGACGACCACAAGCAAGCGATGGCCGGTCTTGGAAGGCCCCTCAATCTCCATTGCTCGCATTTGGTCTTCCTTGAACATGAGGTCGTTTGAATCGGATCGGTTCCCGCTTACCGTCAAATCACTTTAGCCAAGTCTCGGGAACATTCAGCCCAAAAAATGTCATCATGGATATGGGATCAGGCCGCTGCTGGTAAAAGAGCGGTTGTTAAGAATGGTGGCGATTGTTTCTGCATCCGCGGCGTTTTCGACTGCGTGCCTGATTTGTTTCTGGTGAAACAAACGGGCAACGCTGGAAAGAATCCACAAATGTTCCTGTCGATCGTGGGCCGGGGCGATGACCAATACCGCGATTCTAACTGGCTGGTGATCCAAAGCGCAAAAGTCGATTCCCTCATTGGAACGCCCCAACATGACAATGGCCTCGCCGATCAGGTTAGAATACGCATGTGGAAGAGCGATGCCAAAACCTATGCCGGTGCTCATGGTCTTTTCGCGGTTTTTAACTGCTGTGGCAATGGGCTCTTTCGCCGACTGTGGAACTTTTCTGAGGCAAGCCAGATGCGCCATCAGCTCATCTATCACCTCAAAAGCGGTGCGACCTCTGAGTTCGGTCAAAATTTGTGGACTACAAAAAAGCGGTTTCGTTTTCATACCGGCTGGGTTTAGGCGTAGACGAGCAAAGCGACGTCCTCCGGCAAGCTGCCCGCGATTTGTCGAATGATATTGCCCCGCAGAATATTAATGATGGTTCCTCTTTGTGGTGCGCCCAGGATCAGTCTTGCGGCACCAATCGTCGCAGTGATTTCGACAATGGAGTCGGCGGGTGAGTCGCTGACGACATAACACGGCAAAATGACGTGTCCCTCGGCATGCGCTTGTGCGTAGGTGAAAATCTCGCTCGCTTCCTTGTCTTCCTGCCATTTGCGCTGGCGGTCTCGTTCAGTGATCACTGCTTGAACTCGGACAAACAGAAGATACAGAGGACGATGGGTTTCTTTTGCTTCGGTAATGGCAAAGTCCAGAGTTTTGCCGACGCCACGCACGGCGCAGATCAATGGCGGGCGAAAAGCATGGTCCCAATTCGGAGCCGGGACGACGATCGGCTCAGCCTTTGGCGCGAGTGCCGTTTCCGCTGCCTGTTTTTTCTTCTTGGATCGTTCACTCGCCAAGCCGCGCAAAATCAATCCAATTGCCAAAACCGTGACCGCAAAGACGCGTGCTTTCGGTTTATCGACCAGGAGCGAAATTTCAATGGCGAGCATGATGAGAAAAGTGAAGCTCATCAGCCAACGTTCCCATTTTTTTAGCGCAAGATGCTTATCCGTAGCCGAAGCCCCCAGATTGACGGCGATGGCGCCGACAACACCAACGGCATATAAATCCGCGAGGCCAGCCATATCTTTCACGGCCACAACCAGCAGGACGGGAATCGCCGCTGCCACGACAGCACCCAACAACGGAACCCCGAAACGGTTGAGCTGTTGGAAACGGGGTGGTAGTTCACCGTCCCGGGACATCAGAAAAGAGATTGCGATCAGATCGACAATGGCGGTGTTTACGGCGGATAAAAGTAAAAAGCCGAAGACGATACTGACCGCCCATGCCGCTATGTGACCGGCGGTAACGCCAAGCGAACCGCCGACAAAAACCTGGGCCATGTAGCGCAACATGTAATCGCGGACTCCTTCAGCCCCGGGAGCATTGACATCATTACCTTCGGCACCCGGGACAATTTGTAAACCGCTTAAGGCATGTGCTGCCAATCCAAACAGCGCGGTAAAAATGCAAACCTCCAACATGACCCACAACAAGGCTGGCGTCGACGTCTTGGAAACGTTTGGTTTATCAGCTGGTGAATTCGGATTGAGCTTCATCACACCAGTAGCATTAGCGATGGCTTCAACACCCGATAAGGCGAGGACAATCCCCACAAAACCGGTCCAATTTTGGCCGAACCCGCCGTGCAGCGGTTGCAGGTTGTGCACCGCCTCACCAAGGTGAGGAATACAAAACACCGCCAGCAGCACAACGACAGCGACGGCGGGGATAGAAATGAGAAATGCGAGACCACCCGTGTGCTTCGGCCCGAAAACATTCAGAATACCAATTACGGCAATTGCCGCTGCAGCAAACATCTCCGGATGAGGAACTCCTAAATATTGAAATGCTGACAACGCGCTGATTGCGGCCGTCACGATGTAATCGGCCACCAGAAGAAATGCGCCCACAATCGAGATGATTTCTGAGCGATGCCGGACACTTGCGTAGACACCGCCGCCGTCGGGATAATGGCGGCAAATCGTCATGTAATTGATCCCCACCAACGCCGTCAGCAAGCACATCGGCACGATCAGCCAAAAAGAACTATAACCGGCCACGGCAAAGGCGAGTCCGACCACGTACGCTTTGCTGGTTCCCCAATCACCGTAAAGAATGGCGGCCGCTCGCGGGACATTAACGTTGCGCGGGCGGTGAGTTGAAATCGCAAGCATATATTAGTTTTCCGGGAGCTTTCTAGCGAAGATTTCAGCAATGAAGCTGGTGAATGTGACCGCGAAGTTTTGGCCCTTTATCATCGATAACGACGATTATCTCGCAGTTGGCTTTCTCCAGGACCGCTTTCACTGTTTGCCGATGAAAGACGCTCCAGGGCTTTGGTCTGGGATGTTGGCCAATCACCAGAAGCCCGATGTTCTTATTAAGAGTCGTTTTAAGGATTTGCTCCGCGGGAAGTCCTTCGAGAATGAGTATGTCAAAGTTAACTCCATCTTCTGCAAATTCGCCTATGCTTCGGTGAATCGATTTTTCGTTTCTTCATGGAGGTCTTTTTCCAGCTTTGCCACATCCGCGCGGGCCGTGTTTAAAAAGTCCAAAGCGATATCGATGACATGCAGCAACGTGATCCTCGAATGAAACTCCCGTGCATAACGAACGGCCATTCGCAAGGCTTTGTACGAGCAAGGCGTAAAGTCCATAGGAACGAGAATTCCCGTTTGACTCTCCTCTCGATCGAAGTCCGGATGCTGCGGCTTTGCGTCATTGACGCCACGCAATGCTCTACTGCTGGCATTAACGGTTACAGCCCAATCTTTCATGTCATCAACATGACTTTGGAAAGACGGACGGGATAATCAAAAGCCCCCTCAAACCTGTTAAAAAGTTGTTAAAACCGTCGAAGGCCGGAACGCGAGATTACTCTTCGGAAAGTTGAGAAAAGAACTGTGCTTCCGCCTTCTCGAAAAGGTTCCGGGCGGCGGGTTTAAAGTTAATTTTGCCTCTGTAGCAGCGGACGTGAGTTCCGCTCATTCTATCTCTCGCGCCGAAAAGGTTAGAGCCGACTCACGTCGTGCTGCTACAGGAGATTGGGCCGTGGTCATTGCCTTTTTTTCCCTTTCGCGTGGTCGCCGGCATCCGCGCGCGGTACCAGCAAATATCTAGTTCCAACTTGGTTCCTGGTTTGTCATCTCTGTTGTCCGAGCAGTTCAATACTCACCTTCGCGGTGCCGGAACGAGTCATGTCGAGCTTGTGCGCGGCGGCCGGGGAGAGATCGATGATGCGGTTGTGCGCGAAAGGGCCACGGTCGTTGATGATCACATCAACAGAACGATCGTTGGCGAGATTGGTGACACGAACTTTTTGTCCGAACGACAGAGTTTGATGAGCGGCCGTGAGTTTGTTGACATCGAAGATTTCGCCGCTGGCGGTTTTGTGTCCGTGAAATTCAGCGCTGTAATAGCTTGCGGTTCCCATGGTGACTCGTGTTTTTGGGTAGCGCGCAGATTGCCCGGAGGTGAGCGAGGAACACCCGACCAGCAGCCAGGCGAAGGCGAAAAAATAAACAACAGATGAGACGTTCATTCTAAATCCGGCGGTTAAAAGTAAAACCACGAATGGACACTAATAATCACGAATACAAATGATGCTTACGGAAATCACCTCAAAGATAAGCAGGCTTCCTGCATGACCCCTTCTGATTTGTGTTCATTCGTCGTTTTAACTGCTTTTTAAATTCATAAAGATTCTACAACATCATCTGTGATGCTAAGCAGCTTGGATTCCAAACGGGTCGCGTCAGATGTGAGAGAGATAAAAGAGCGACGGTCGAACGCCCCTTTGGGGGGATCTGGTCCCATACCGTTAATCACCGTAGGAGACGACGTGAGGAGACTCTGACTGTTTTCGTCCGCAGTTGCCGGAAAAGTTTGAGTCTCGTGACCTCGTCTCCTACGAAGTTGATTTCGAACTTCGTCGGGTAAGCCAGGTCGATCGGAATTCTCGCGGGCCGCGCCGATTCCGGATTCACAGATATCAAGAACGGGAGACGTTTCGTTTCATCCCGCACTTCGCGCCCTGCCAGCAAATCCGTTTTCAAACGCGCCGATCCCACACTGTTAATCACCGTAGGAGACGACGTGAGGAGACTCTGGCTGTTTTCGCCCGCGGTTGCCGGAAAAGTTTGAGTCTCGTGACCTCGTCTCCTACGAAGTTCTGGGATTTCTTCAGGACAGGTTCAGCAGGCGCGTTTTGCCCGCGTGGCCGAAAATGCCATCGCACGTTGGATTCGAAGACGAAACAACCGCGCTTCGAGAGTGCAAATTGGATGCAAACGCAGAACGGTTGTAAATTTACGGAAAATGGAGTCATGGGCCGAGCGGAGAAGAAGGAATCCGGGGGCGAGGAATAATCGGGCGCCCTTTTCGGACGAAAAGGTTGTCGAAAACCTGTTCCGGGATCGGTTTTTTTGGCGCGGCCGAGGTGGGGTTGGATTCCGGCGTCGGGTGGAGGGAAAAAGCGGGTGAAATTCGTCTCATGGCGACCAAAATCGCGAAGAAATTTCCCGGATTTGGATTTTGGGGAGCAATTTCTCCGCGAAAATGATCGACCCGAGTCTCATGGCGACCATTTTCACGACGAAAAAGGGCGTCGGGAGTCTCCGGGTGACCTTTTTTGCCGAAAATCGTCGTCATGAGTCTCCGGGTGACCTTCGACGCGACGAAATTT
>JAQGOU010000603.1 GCA_028293445.1 Verrucomicrobiales bacterium
CAGACAAGCTTGCGGGATGGGGATGAGATTCGAATCATTCCGTCGATCGCGGGAGGCTAATCGAAAATTTTCGTTTCGAATTCTAAGTATTGAGGTAAAGTCGCGTTTCAAAATTATGGCAGTCAAAGTAAGAATCCCAACTCCGTTGCGAAAGCTCACCAACGAACAAGACCTCGTGGAAGTGCAAGCAGCCACCATTACCGAAGCAATCAAGGAATTGCAGATTAAATTCCCGGGCATTCAAGAACGCCTGGTTGATGAAAAAGGTGAGGTGCGTCGGTTCGTGAATATTTACGTAAATGAAGAAGACATCCGCTTTCTTCAGAATCAGCACACACCATTGAAGGATGCGGACGAGATCAGCATCATTCCAGCGATTGCTGGAGGTTAATTTATCCTGAAAAATTTATGGCGACTAAAAAAGTTAAGAAACAAACCTCTCAGCAAAGTCGTCTCTGGCTTATGTATCCGCCGCGTCTGATTACGACGCCGGTGGTTTGGGAACTGTCGCAAAAATTTCCACTGGTCACCAATATTCGTCAGGCCAGCGTTACCGATGAAATCGGGATCGTCTGTCTTGAGCTAAGCGGGGAGCGCGATCACATTAAGGCGGCGATAAAGTGGCTGGAAAAGATGGGAGTTAAAGTGGAGCCGGTCGAAATCAATGTCATTGAAAGCTAATCCGGCTTTCCCTTAAATCTGTCTTAGGGTTTTTCCCTATAAAGTACTTGACGAGCATTAGGGTAGTGCGTTATATCCTTGCCTCAGTTAAGTTAATTTTATTAATTAGCCGTTCGCTAAACTAGCTTAAAGGTATGACAAAGCGCGACTTGGTGGTTCGGATCAGCAATGAAACGGGTGTCGTTCAGCAACAGGTCTTGAACGTCATTCAAAAAACCTTCGATTACATCTCAGATGCT
Organism: Verrucomicrobiales bacterium; assembly: GCA_028293445.1. Taxonomy (GTDB): domain Bacteria; phylum Verrucomicrobiota; class Verrucomicrobiia; order Limisphaerales; family JACDHS01; genus CBHWET01. The sequence goes on from JAQGOU010000603.1 coordinate 921, forward strand.
GTAGCGAAGGGTGAAACAGTCGAACTGCGCAACTTCGGCGTCTTTGAGGTCAAGGTGCGAAGAGCCCGCGTGGGACGGAATCCAAACCGTCCCGAGAAGGATGTCCCCATTCCTGAGCGCACCGTGGTGAAATTCAAGCCGGGCAAAGAAATGCGCGAGGCTGTAATCAAAATTTCTCCGACTGATTTGAAGAATCAGCGCAATGGCGACGCCATGGAATAAGGTTCGTTCGTCGAGCTAATGTTCTGCGCAGACTGACTTTCCGCGAAACTTTCATTTTTCTTTTGCGCTTTTTGCGCCTTTTTGCGGCAATAATTTCATGGAACGTTTACCCGGTTTCCGTGATTTTTATCCCGAACCCTTGCCAAGTGCTGATGCCTGGAGTTGCGACGCGCGCCAATATATCTTCGACAAATGGCGCACGATCGCCAAACGCTATGCTTTCCGGGAATATGATGGACCGCCACTGGAACCTCTCGAGCTATATACCCTGAAGAGCGGTGAAGAGATCGTCGGACAATTATACAATTTCGCTGACAAAGGGGAACGTCAGGTCGCCATGCGGCCGGAAATGACGCCTACCCTGGCGCGGATGGTTTCTGCCACTGAGCGCCAGTATAAAAAGCCGATCAAGTGGTTCGCAGTTCCCCAGTTATTCCGTTACGAGCGTCAACAGAAGGGCAGGCTGCGTGAACATTTCCAATTCAACTGCGACATTTTCGGTGAAGCTGACGTTTCGGCTGATGCAGAGTTGATCGCGTTGCTGATCGACTCGTTGCGTGCGTTCGGTTTGACGGAAAATGATTTCGTCATTCGCCTCAGCAGTCGCAACGCCTGGCAGGATTTCTACAAGCAACGAATCACTGGGGAGCAGCCGGATGCAGCACAACGCGAATATCAATTCTTCCAAATCATTGACAAACTGGAGCGCGAAAAACCGGAGGAAAGTGAAAAGAAACTGGCTGCCCTTGGCTTCTCTCTGAAAGAAGTCAACGACTTCATTCAATCAGGCGCGCCAACTACTGAACTCGATTCTATTCTCAAGAACCTTGCCGCTCGCGGCCTCACGGAATTCGTAAAGATCGATTACCAGGTCATTCGTGGGTTGGCGTACTACACGGGCGTTGTCTTCGAAGCATTCGATAAGAAAGGGGATTTTCGCGCCATCGCCGGAGGTGGTCGTTACAACAATCTGGTTAAACTCATCAGTGGTGGAAAAGCGGATTTGCCGGCGCTCGGCTTCGGCATGGGCGACGTTGTCTTGTTGGAATTGCTCAAGGCCCGGGGACTTCTGCCGAAGTTCGACGCACAAATTGATTTCTTCTGCATGATCGAGGATGAAACGTTGCGAGCAGAAACATTGCGGCTAATCCAGGAACTTCGAGTGCAGGGCAATATTGTCGAATACTCACTCACCCCGGCCAAATCCGATAAACAATTCAAACGTGCCATGGAACTCAACGCGATTCATACGATGAAACTTGAGAGGGGACCGACGGGAGCTTTGGTCGGGCGTTTGAAAAATCTGAAAACCCGTGAAGAAAAAACGATTCAGTCGCCGGAGGGTCTTTCGGGTCTGAATTAAGAGATTCGCGGAAAGCGTTCAGCGCTCCGGTCAGTCGGTGCAAACAAAAAAGCGAGGCCGGAGCCTCGCTTTTTTCGTTTCAAACGAAAAGTTTCGATTACTTCGTTTCAGCGGCAGGAGCGGGAGCAGCAGCGGCAGCTTCTGTCTTGTCCTTCTTGGACTTCGCTGCTTTGGCCTGTGCGGTACCGGTCTGGTCGTCTTTTTCTTTGACGAGCGTTGCACCTTTACCCAGGCGCGTACGCAGGTAGGTCAACTTGGCGCGACGGACCGCGCCCTTGCGTTCCACTTCGATCTTGTCGACACGCGGTGAATTGACCGGGAAAATGCGTTCCACACCTTCGCCGTAACTGATGCGGCGGACCGTGAACGTTTCATTCAAGCCGTGGCCACGTTTGCCGATCACGACGCCTGCAAAGACCTGGATACGTTCTTTGTCGCCTTCGACGACCTTCGTGTGAACGCGAACGGAGTCACCCACTGCAAATTCAGATTTATCCTTCCGGTATTGTTCCGATTCAATTTTGTCGAGTAATGCTTGGTTCATAATCTTTACAGACGGCTTGGTTTCGAGCCGTAAATTTTTTATTCTTTCAGCAGATCTGGTCTTCGCTCCGTTGTGCGTTTTAACGCCTGCTCACGCTGCCATTTCTGGATCTCCGCGTGATTGCCTGAGAGCAAAACGTCCGGGACTTTCATCTCTCGGAACTCTGCCGGCCGCGTATACTGCGGATATTCCAGCAGGTCATGACTGAATGACTCATCTACCGCACTGCATTCATGGCCGAGTACTCCCGGTAACAATCTCGTCACCGTATCGATCATGCACATCGCTGGCAACGCACCGTTCGTCAGCACAAAATCACCGATCGAAAGCTCATCATCCACCAACGTGCGAACGCGTTCATCAAAGCCTTCATAGGCTCCGCAGAGAAACAGCACATGTTCTTCTTTCGCCAGGTCGCGGGCAATTTGCTGATCAAATTTCCGTCCCGTCGGCGTCATCAGGACCACATGCGTCTTTTCATTCGCCAGACTTTCAACTGCTTCAAAGATCGGTTCGGGTTTCAGGAGCATTCCTGGTCCCCCGCCAAACGGCTTATCATCTACCGTTCTGTGGCGGTCATGGGTGTAATCACGAAGATTAATCACCCGCAAATCCAAAATTCCGGCCGTTCTCGCTCTTTTGACCATGCTGAAATCCAGCGGGCCAACGAACATTTCCGGAAACAAAGTGAGCACGTCTATTTTCATGCTCAACTGCGCGGCAACCGATTAGGCGCGGCGCGAATCGCTTTCCACAATTTCCACCATGCAGCGCAAGCCCTTCTTGGCGCTTCCAGCGATTAACAAGGAGCGAATGGCGTTGATCGTCATTCCTTCGCGGCCGATCACTTTGCCCACATCAGCTGTATCCAGGCGCAATTCATAAACCGTCATGCCGTTTTTCTCGACGGGGGTGACGGTGACTGCTTCGGGCTTGCTGACGAGACCTTTGACGACGTATTCCAGATAGGCTTGCATAAGCCAATCAGTTACGCGGCAACGGCGGCGGCTCTCTTAGCCTTCTTCAAGAAACTATTGACGGTGTCGCTCGGTTGAGCGCCTTTGCTGATCCAATAATCGGCGCGGGTGATGTCCACCTTGTAGTTTACGTCCTTCTGAGTTGGCCAATAAGTGCCAATTTCTTCAATGAACTTGCCATCACGAGGACTACGGTTGTCAGCAACCACGATACGAAAAACCGGGTTGTTTTTTGCTCCGGTGCGCTTTAAGCGAATACATACTGGCATAAAATCTTTATTGTTGCGGCGCGAACGCCGCGAAATTGACTGTCCCTTAAAAAAGAGTTGGTGAGAGTAGTCGTGGTTTTTCCGGTTGGCAAGAGCTGTTTTTCACAATTGTTCGTCGATTTTCGCCTATTTCGCTGCCACAAAAGGCCCTTAAACGGAGGCTTCAGGACGAAGACCCCGCCGTGCCTTTCGTCACCGGATATTCGACGTCAGGAAAATGCCGGTGCCACCGAAGATAAGGTTCGGTAGCCAGGCCGCGAGGACTGGGGGAAGTTTTCCTCCCATGCCCAGACTCAAGCTCAGTTGTTGCAACACGAAATAGCCAAAGCAAATCACAATGCTCGCGGCCACCCCAACGAACACATTTCTTCTTCCCGAGGGCGCCCCGAAAGGCAGCGCAATCAACACCACCACGAGGCAGGTCCATGGTGCTGCGAGGCGCGCATGAAATTGCGTGTGGATATTCGCGGATTGCGTCGCCGACAATTCGGGATGCAGCTGTAGATAATTCAAAATGTCTCTGATCGGAATTCGCGCGCGTCGTGCCGCCTTTTTCGGATTCATCGTGCTGATGATTGTTTCGCTTCGGATCAGTTCGGGTGTTTCTGCAAATGACAGCGTCACGGTATTCGTGACAATTCGCACCGGGAAAAGGTCGCCTTCCGTTTTGAAGTGAAGTTCCTGCACATTGAAAAGTTGCCAGACACCATTCGTGAAAACGCCAGTCTCCGCGTGAACTTCGCGAAAGGTCCCATCGGGCAATCGCCACGTCACGTTTGGCTGAATCATCTGGTGCGTCTTTAAATTATACGAAGCGATGTTCCAGATTCGTTTCTCACGTTCATTGCGAAAATATAATTTCTCCAGCAGATTCGGGGTTCGCTTCTTCAAAATGGCCTCTGCTCGTTCAGCGCTTTCCGGCGCGACAAATTCATCGATAAAAAACAATCCAACGCTGCTTACGAAACCGACGAGCAAGTAGGGCAGGGCGAGTCGCCACAAACTGATGCCTGCGGCGCGGATCGCCGTCAGTTCATGATGTCGCGCATGATTGGTCAGCGCATAGAGCAGTGCGAGCAGCAGTGCGATGGGTAAAACGAGAGACAACATCTCTGGCGTGATCAGGAAATAATAGAGGAGGACTTCTTTTCCCTTGAGGTGACCGTCCTGAAACATGCCGAGCTGTTGGAATAGGTTGAAGACGATCCAGAAAATCAAAAAGCCGCTCAAGCAGTACGCAAAGGGAATAATGAATTCGCGAAAAAGGTAGCGGTCGAGCAGACGCATTGCGCGGGAGAGTAACGAGCAGTTTTCGCCAATGCAAGAATTGGACTAAGTCCGGGCGCGAGCCAGCTTCTTGGCGAGTTGCAGGGCGGCGCGCATGCTGGAGGGATTGGCGATGCCTTTTCCGGCGATATCGTAAGCTGTGCCGTGGTCAGGTGAGGTTCGGATAAACGGCAAACCAAGTGTCCAGTTCACGCCGCTCTCGAAACCAATCATCTTCAATGGCACCAGTCCTTGATCGTGATACATCGCAACCACTGCTTCGTAATCGCCGCGGTAAACGTAATAAAACAAAGTATCCGCAGCGAATGGTCCCGACACATCAAGACCGCGCGCTTTGCAGGCGTTCACGGCGGGAATGATCGTGGTGATTTCTTCCGTGCCGATTTTACCACCTTCACCGGCGTGTGGATTCACCCCACAGACGGCAACCCTTTCCCGGGGCAACCCCAAATCGCGGCAAGCCTTCGACGCGAGTTCGATCGCGAGTTCGATTTTTTCCTGCGTCAATTTATCGGAAACAAATTTCAACGGAACATGCCCTGTTGCCAGCGCCACCCGCAACCAGCGTCCGCGATCATCACAGCCGAGGAGCATCATGGCCGTTTGATTTGTGCCAGAGAGTTCGGAGAGAAACTCGGTTTGTCCCACGAACCATTGATTGCCCGCGCGGATGATTGATTCCTTGTTAACAGGACCCGTGACGAAAGCGTCGGCTTCGTTTTTCAGGCAAAGATTCGCGCCATCTTTCAACCAGGCAATCGCGGCGCGCGCGGCGAGCGGCGATCCGGGAGCGACGTCTGCGGGAATTTTTTCTGCAAAGGTGCTATAGACGAAAAACCTGCCCGATTGGCTTTTGCTGCTGAACGGTTGCAGCGGGAGATTGATGCCCAATTGTTTGTTCGCCGCGGAGAGCAGGTCGAAATCGCCGAGAATAAAATAGCGGGTATCGTCGCTGCCTGCTTCCGCAGCGAGTGTTTTGAGTGTGACTTCCGGTCCAATCCCGGTGACATCACCAACTGAGATGCCAATCCAGCCAGTCATTTAAAACGGCAAAGAAATTAAAACCAACCCACGCTTAATAATAGCGGACGAAGGATTTGGCCCTGAGCCGGTTAATCCAACGATCTTTCAGGCGCTTGGCTTCTTCGCTCTTCAGCTTGTTCTCGATTTCAACGCGGGCTTCGGTCACGGATTTGACCCGGGCCATCCGTTTGTCTTCGACGAACAGAACGTAGCAGGCGGTGTCCAGATCGATGACGCTGCTGTGTTGTCCAGGCGCGAGCGCGAAGGCTGCATCGGACAATTCACTTCTTAAAACTGTTTTAGCTACCCAACCGCGGTCGCCGCCTTTTTCGCGATCGCTCGCGGCGGAATAAATATCGGCCATTTCGGCAAACGGTGTACCTTCGTCCAGTTTGCTCGTAATTTCCTGCGCCAGCTTTTTGATCGAGGCCGCATTTTCCGGCGTCTTGTTCAGCACGATCATGCGGAGGTGAATTTCATCCTCCTGCTTAAACTCGTCTTTATGAGCGTTGTAATAGTTCTCAATCTTTTGCGGTGAAATAATGATTTTATCCTGCGAAATATGTTCGAAGACCAACTGCGCAACAATGATGCGTTCGCGTTCCCGTTTGCGAAACGCTTCAAAGGTGATCCCTTCGGCCTGCAGGGTTTTCATCAGCTTGGCGCGGTCACCGTAACGCTCACGAATCAACCGATTGATGGAATCTTCCACAAAGTTTTCCGGAAGTTGATAGCCGGCGGTTTTGAATTCGCCGAGCACCAGTTCGCGCTGCACGAGTTCCTCGATTTTTTCCGCACGGGTGCTTTGCAATTTCTGCTCGAGGACTTGTGGGTCGCGGCCATATTGCTGGTGCAAAATCGCCAGGAGCGGCGTGATGGAGTTTTCCACCTCGTCATAAGTGATGACAGAATCATTCACCACGACATAAATGCCATCGACGAGTTCCGCCGCGCGGACGGAAACCTGGCTACAGCAAAATACAACGGCTAAAAAAAGCGGATAAAGCGTTCTCATTGACGGCGCGGATTCTAGGCGACGGCTGGAAAAAAGGTCAAGCGCCGCAAACGGGATAGATTACATTCGGGCTCACCGGAAGCAAAAGAGGTAGATTCGACGGATCCAGCTGAGCGACAATCAAAACCGCTGGTTCGTGGGCTGACTATCGTTAAAACTTTCATTTCCAGCGATGTCAAAAACAGTCAGAACATTTTCTGGCGGTTTCCGACGTCGCTGGAAATGAGGAAAAAGTTTTTTCTCCAGTTCCGGCGCTGTCGAAAACCAGGCGAAAATATTCTGGCCCCTCCAGCGCCGTCGGAAACCGAGAGAAAACTTTCTGACGCTTTCCGACGCTCCCGAAAACGAGGAAAAAATTTTCTGGCGGGTTGCCGACGCCGTCAAAAGTGGGGAAACAGTGTTTTGCGGGGTCGGCCGTCGTTCAAAACGGGGAGAAAGTTTTCTGGTGGTTTCCGGCGCTGTCGAAAACGGGGGAAAAACTTGCGGGCGATCTCCGACGCTGTCGCAACAAGGAAAAAACTTGCGGACCATTTCCAACACCGCCGAAAACGAGGGAAAAATTTTCTGGTAATTTCCAGCGCCGCCGAAAACGACTGTTTTCAGGAAAAGAACACTAAAAGTGGGCAAAATTAGCCAATATATATGGAGTGATATTGATCCCGCTCACCTTTCGTCCTGGCCGTGCTGAGTTTCTTGACGATACGAGAGGCGTTTGTTAACCTGCGTGGGTAGTGAATTCACGCAGCTTTAGCTTTAGCGCTTTCTGGTTTGGCGGTTACTTTACCGCTGGCCTGCGCGCTTGGCTGCGTTGAGAAGAGTCTCAAAGCAAAAAAACCGCAGGTCACAAAAGGCCTGCGGTTTTTTTGTGACCAGCTCAAACCCAGTATATATATGATCGTAGTTCTAAAACCCGACATCTCGAAGAAAGACGAGACAGCCGTCCTCAAGGAAATTAAGAAGCTCGGCTACGTGCCCCACATCATGCGCGGCGTCGAACGCACCGTCATTGGTTGCATCGGCGACGAACGCACCCATCAGAATCTTGAAACACTTGGGAGTTGGTCTCAGGTCGAGAAAGTTGTGCCGATTCAGAAACGGTTCAAACTCGTCAGCCGCGAAGCGCACAAGGGGAATTCAACGGTCAAAGTCGGGCCAGAAAAAGTTCTCGTCGGCGGCAAGAAGTTCCAGGTCATGGCCGGGCCGTGTTCGGTGGAAAGCGAAATGCAGCTCATGAAGACGGCGCATGCCGTGGCCAAAGCGGGGGCCACAATCCTGCGAGGTGGCGCTTTCAAACCGCGCACGTCGCCTTATGAATTTCAAGGCCTCGGCGAAAAAGGTCTCAAGATGCTCGCCAAGGCGCGTCGCGAAACCGGGTTGCCGGTCATCACGGAATTACTGTCTGAAGCCCATGCTGAAATGGTGGCGGAATATGCTGACATTCTGCAAATCGGCGCGCGGAATGCGCAGAACTTTCAACTGCTCATTGCCGCCGCCAAGACTGGTAAGCCGGTTCTCCTGAAACGCGGGCTTTCGATGAAGATTGAAGAATGGTTGCTCGCGGGCGAATACGTGTTGTCGAACAACAATCCGAACCTGATGTTCTGCGAACGCGGTATCCGCACGTTCGAAACTTATACGCGCAACACGCTCGATCTTTCCACGATTCCGATCATCAAAAAGGAATCGCATTGCCCGATCGTCATCGACCCGAGCCAGGGCGCGGGCCGTTCTGATCTGGTGGTCGCGATGTGCAAAGGAGCCACCGCAATGGGCGCGGATGCGTTGCTCATCGAAGTGCATCCGAATCCCGCCGAAGCCTGGAGCGATGGCGCGCAGCAACTGACGATCGAAGGTTTTGCAAAGTTGATGGAAGAGCTGAAGCCATTCATTGCTGCTGCCGGACGGGAGTGAGCGGTTCCTTCGGAACATAGTCAATAAGCCAATAGCCAATAGCCGATAGCCGATAGCCGATAGCCGATGGCGGTGGCCTTGACTATCGGCTATTGCCTATTGGCTATTCACTCCCATTTCCCGTCCTTAAATTTCCCCGCGTGAGCTTTCCCGCGCAGCCCTGTCGAATTGTTTGAAGTCGCGTTCTGGGTTCGTCCGAACAACCAAACATTATGAGCTGCGTTTGTATTTTAACCCCTGTCGTAATTGCGGCATGGCCCTCTTTCAGTGCGGCGGTAGTGGCGGCCGCGACTTCTCTCGGCTACGTGGCCGTAGCTGAGCAAAAACAACATCAAAGCCAAACTGCCGCTGCACTGAATCGTATCAACCTCGAAATCGAAAACAGCGAGATCGTCACCACCCAGATCGGGCGCGACCAAAAAATTTCCGTTATGCGCGAAGGGGTGAAAGTGACGTTTGCTCGCGATGCACGTGGAAGGGCGTCGCTGTGTGTGGAAGGAGAGGGACACAGCGACGCTGCCCTCCGCGCGATGGGTGAAGAACTCAGCCAACGCGTGGTGCAGAAATACGTTTACCAGCGGTTGATGGACGAGATGCGAGCGAAACAATTCCACGTCGTCGAAGAACAAACCAATGAAGACAATTCCATCCGCATCAAAGTGCGGCGCTGGGATAATTAATCTTATGCCTGAACGCAATTTTGAAATCACGATCGGACCCGACGGCAACGTCGAGCTGCATGTCCAGGGTTACAAGGGCAAGAGTTGTCTCGAAGCGATGCGAATGTTCGAGCAGATCGTGGGCGAACTGAAAGAGCAACGTGAGACGAGCGAGTTTTACGAACCTGAAGAAGTCGTTCGTAACAATGTCGAACGACATCACTGAATTTAACCACGGATTAACACCCCTGTATGGAGATCAAGAGTCAAAGTCCGCAACCAATTTTGACCTGCGTCCCGTCCATCTGTGCTAATCCGTGGTTCATGCAACCATGAGCGCCAGCCCCTCCCCATTTTATCCACCGCGCGCGCGAGGGTGGGGGCGTTTACGTCGGGTGAGCTTTGCGTTGCAGCGGGTTTTCTATGCAAGCCCGGTAAAATTTTCCGACGGCTTTATCAAAGCGGTTTCTGGATGCATCGTGCCGGGGTATGTCTTTCGCATGATCGGTTATCCTATCGTTTCCAGGATCGCGATCAGCGCCTATGCAACGGCGGCGTTCCTGTTCCTGATTGCCCTCGGATTTCCGCTTGGCAATTACGCATTCGCTTTCATGCTCACGTTGCATGCGGTCTCAGCGCTTCTGGCCTTCCGCCGATTTGTTCCGGTCGAAGAGCTCCGACAACGTCTCATCACGGCAGCGGGGATCCTGGTGATTCTGATCATTGCCTATTTAGGTCTCCAGGCACTCTTTGGAAAAGTGATTACGCCGCTGCGTTACAATGGAAAAGTTTACGTGGTGAACGGATTGGCCTCGGCCAATGGAATCAAACAGGGCGAACGAATCGCCTACCACATTGCCTCGATGGATAGGCAGTTTCACACCGCTGATGCACACGGAGCCGTCATCGTGGAAGAGGGATTCGGGCTCGGTGCTGTTCTCGCCGTGGCTGGCGACAAAATTGTATTTACGAAGGAATCCTGCGTGGTGAACGGGATCAGCTTTCCTCACCAACAACGGATGCCTGAGTCCGGGGAGCTGGTCGTTCCAGAAAACCGCTGGTTTATCTGGCCTGATTTCGCTATAGATATGCAAGGTGAGGCCGCCGAAATCCAGGCAGGAGCAATGCTCATGCGCATGGGCATGGTCTCGAAGGAAGATTTCGCCGGGAGAATCTTTCGCCACTGGTTTTGGCGCAAACAACTATGAGCCGTTTCAGCAGTCTGGAATTTAGTAACCGGGACGAGAACCAACTCGGCCAGGAAATATCTGCCGTCAAAGACGAAGCGTTTTTTCTGCAGGAAGCGCAAACATCGTTCGAAGGGGGACGCTTTGAACAGGCGTTGCGTGCTTACTCCAAAGTTCTTGAATTCAATCCGAAAAATGTTTCCGCCTGGGCAGGGCAGGTGAGAATGCTCATCGAGCTCGGCGAATTTCCGGAAGCAAAACTTTGGGCTGACAAGGCAATAGAAAAATTTCCCAACGAACCTGAATTGCTGGCCACGAAAGCGGTGGCGCTCGGCCGTCTGGGCGATACGAAAGGGGCACTGGCTTTCTCCGATGCTTCCATGGAAGAGCTCGGTGATTCGCCTTACGTCTGGCTGGCACGAGGCGACGTCCTGCTGGCACGACGCGAAGACCGCGCGGATTACTGTTTTCAAAAAGCATGGGCACTGGCTCCGACGGATTGGTTCACCCATTGGCTCGCGGCGCGGATTTATTTTTATTACCACAAATTTTCCATCTCCCTGCAATACGCCCAGAAAGCGTTGAATTTCAATCCGGGCCAGAGCGCGGCATGGCTGCAGGTGGGACGTTGCCAGTTTGAACTCGGCCTGGGCACCCTTGCTGAAAACTCTTTGACCCAGGCCAAACAACTTGATCCACACTGCGAAG
>JAQGOU010000656.1 GCA_028293445.1 Verrucomicrobiales bacterium
AAGTCAGGCAGCGCGGCATCCCGCAGCCGCAAAGGAAATTAGTTTTTGAGTTTGTGCTTCGACCGTGATGTCTTTGCGCCAGGACGGAACAAATCGGTCTCGCGTCAAGAGCCAGTGATGCAGCGCACCAAAGGTAAATTTCATACACCAGAAAATGTCTGTGCGAGAGAGATGCGGTAACGCCTTCATCAGCGCCGCATCGAACCGTTTCATCAAAGGTTCGAATTGCTTTTGTAACAATGCTTCGATGGCGGGATCAGGTTCCGAAAGGCATCGGCCAAACAATTTTGAAAACGCCGTTCCGCCTTCAGGTTTGCCAACGCAACAATGGATCGCAGGACGAATGAACGCCTCGAGGATGGCTTCGAGCTTCGGGCCCTTTTTCCCGGCGGCCGCTTCCGCTGACGCCAGTGCCGCCAGCCGCGCTTCGTTTACCGGAACGACACGACGTTCGAAAATCGCCGCGATCAAATCTTCTTTGCTTCCGAAATGATAATTGATGGCAGCAAGGTTGACGCCCGCTTTCGTGGTGATGTCTCGAATGGAGATGCGGTCGAAGCCTTGTTCGCTGAACAACTCCTCCGCCACATCGAGGATCCGCGACTGAGTGTCATTCAATGATTTCATACGATCGTTTGAAACGATGGTATGAATACCGATTCATGTCAACTGCCTATCGGGGATTGATTCATCGCAGGTCCTGACAATGTCGAGCGGACGACCGATTCAGCACGCTCGATTAATTTGCATTCCGGGTTAAGAGTCCGGGCTTCGGTCAAATATGTTTCGGCAATCGCACGGTTCCCGCGACGCGCTTCGGCGATGGAAATATGGCAGGCATTTTCGGCCCGGGAACGCGGGCTCGATACCGTTTGCAGCGCCTCACGTAATAATGGCAGCCCCTCCTCGATCCGTCCCAACGCACTGAGCACGGCGCCGCGTGTGCCCTTGATCTCTGGCACGGCACTCAACACCGCCATCGCTTCCTGCGAACAACGATCGGCTTCGGGTAACAAGTCGTCTTGCGCCATCAACACATCGGCATAGGCAAGGTTGTTCATGAGAAGAGCCCGAAGGACAGGCGTCATGGCTGGCCAGGTGAGTAGGCGCGTATAGAGCTCGCGCGCTTCGGTCAGTCGGCCCCGGTCCATAAGGAAGAGGCCGTTTTGCATCAGCAGGTGACGGTCGTGCGGATAGAGCGCGAGCCCTCGTTGCACCCATTCCTCGGTTCCTTTGACGTCGCCCACATAATGGCAGGCGGAACTTTCGGCGAGGAAATACCCGGCGTGCGCCGTTTTGATGGCGTCATCCTTCAAGGTGAATGCCGTCAACAACTGCTTGCCATCGGATGCCACGCCGCCCAGCGATTGATTGACCTTGTGCGGCCAAAGATTCACCGCGAGAACCCAGAGATTGGCGTAAAAGAAAATGGTGAGCGGCGCCACGTTTCGATCCAGCGCGTCCAGCGAAAGGCGGTGCGCAGGAACAATCGCCCAAATGAACAATGCAATCAGCAGGTTGACGAGCGGTCCGGCAGCGACCGTGATAAACTTTTTCGCGCGAAAACCCTCAAGAGTTTTCGGGGCCACCAACGCGAGCCCTCCGATGGGCATTGAATTCACCGTGACATCGAATCCGAACAGCTTTCCTTTCCATAGCTTTTTCCCCACGCCAATGATGATTCCGAAGACACGGAAACCAACGGCTCGTCCCGCCAAGGCATGTCCCAGCTCATGCGGCACAATCGTCAGAATCGAGCAGAGGTAGAAAATGAATAGATTGAGCAGAAACCAGCCAATGGATTGCTCCGGCAAAAAGATTATAAAGAGAAGACCAACGACACCCCAAACGAAACTTGTGAAGATGGCAAATTTATCGTCGGCGAGCCGTTGCCGGGCCGAGCAAGCAGGACAAAGGAGCTGAAAGATCTTGGAGAAAGACTTTCGATGATTGGCGAAACTTTCCGCCACCTCGCTCTCGACCCCGCAACGTGTGCATTTCACCGGCATGTTACCGCAATGATAAAGAACAGCGGCAACGCGGGCGATTTAATTCAGGATCTCATCCATAAAGTCCCACCTTTCCACGGTGGAAAATTATGACTTGTCCATATGGCGCCAACTTCCGACGACAACATCTTCGTCCTTGAGCGTATGACTCCGGCTCTTCCGCGTGCAAGGTCCGCAAAAAACCCGGAAAGGCCGAAAACCTTTCCGGGTTGAAGATGACTGCAGCGATTATTGCTTAACCCACTTCACGGCGTCAGCCACCACGATGAATCCGGTGGCCGTCCAGAAGGACAGCTTCACGGTATTCGCCCCGCCAGCCATGCTGAACGTCCCTTTATTGATCCAAGCGCCCCCGTTGATCTGCTGGTTGGCGCTAAAGGTTGAACTCCCAGCTGCGGTCGAAACAGTGTAAGGAGCCGACGTCGAACGGTTTGAACCTTCTGGATACCATACGTATACCGCATAATTTCCCGCAGAGGGCAAAGTTGCCGTCCAAACCGCCTGGTCGCTGCTCGCGGTCGTGGAGTGAAAACGATAGTCCGCGCCATACTTGTCGGTCGCGGAACTCCCGGTCGCCCATGCGGTGGAAGCGGTGAACCCCGCGCTGGTATTGTCGACCAGGATCGTCGCTCCGCCGCCTTGACACGTCGTGACAGGATGCCCTCCATTTTGATTAACCCAATAGCTGATCGGCCCGCCGCACGAACCAGAAAACGGATCGTCATGGACCCAGTTTGGTCCATCTGGATAAACGCCAAAGTGCAGATGCAGACCGGTGGAATTGCCGGACGTTCCAACCCCGCCTATTTTTTCACTGCAGGCGATGGATGAGCCGATGGCTTTTGTCGTGACTGACCCGGAGGTCATGTGCATGTAACGGGTATAGAATGCGGGACTGCCGCCGTGATTGATGACAACATGGTTCCCTTCGCCGCCACCCGCCGTGCTGCCAAGGAAGCCGTCGCCGAATCCATCGACCTTTTCTTTGAGCGTTCCGCTGGCGGCTGCATAAATGGAAGTTCCACGAGGGCCGCCGGAAAAGTCGGTGCCGGTATGACCGTCGTAAGTGGCACTGCCGCACTTCCAATCGTCGATCGCACCTGATGCGGGATTGGCATCGCGGTAGTAATGGACGGAGGTATCGACCGCCAGGGGCAGTCGAAATAGTGGACTGGCCTGGACAGGTGTCGCCCAGACTGAAGCACTGATGAGCCCGACGTAGAACAACTGAACTCTTTTTTTCATTTTCTGTTTCCTTTTGGTTTTTGTTGGTGTCGTTTCCGGGGCAACGTGTCTTTGGTCTTTTGCGTGCGGCAGTCGGAATAAAACGCATCGTACTCGTCCGGCGTCGCTGTATGGCTATGGCAATTCCCTGCGGGCTGCTTCTTGGGGGGACGCCAAAGTGATATCATGCGATCGGTTTTTATTGGAACCTGAAAGATAGGTAAGCAACTGTCCTAGTTGAAAGAGGAGGATGGGGATACAGAAGAGCCGTTTCGTCGGATTATACGGGATACGACGGATTAGCTAGGAATAGCCGCGAAACCAAGCACCTAAACCTAGGGGCTCAGCGATCTCGGCCTAGACTCGTTCACTCCATCGCGCATTGGAAAACAACGGTGAACAACCTCGGTGAATTTTCCTTAGCACTGAACTCTGTTCATTTATAGCCAAAAAAGTAAGCTCGGCCACGGTGCTAATTCTAATGAGTGTGAAACCATTTACCTGGGCTACGCAGATCCGGATCCAGCCGAAGCAGATGCCGAATGCGTGTTTCACACCCCGCGACGCGAGGTCGTAAACGGCTCGCCACCGAATAGCTTCTTCACAATTATCGCTCTAAACTGGGGCCGCAAATTTCCAACGTCACCCGGTCTGTTGGGAGTGGCTACCTCCCGGAGAAAGAGTAAGGCGGCGGATTCCTCCACAACCTGAAGTTGTGTCGAAAACGCAGACGAGGCTTGCGATTCTCAGCAGATGCGTTCAGTTATCCCGCGCACCTTCTGGTGAAAGCACATTAACGACTTAATATTCAAACACTGCCATGCCCAGCAACGTTCTTGGTCAACCTCTTCAAGCCTGCTGTTACGCGCCGATGACCGGCTTCTATCGCGACGGCTTTTGCCGCACCGGCCCCGATGACAAGGGCTTGCACACGGTCTGTATCGTTGCGACCGCCGAGTTCCTTGCGTTTAGCCGCGATCAGGGCAATGACCTTTCCACACCCATGCCGGAGTATGATTTCCCAGGGTTGAAACCAGGCGACCAATGGTGTCTCTGTGTAACGCGCTGGGTGGATGCCTTCAAGGCGGGCAAAGCTCCCTCTGTCGTGCTCGAAGCAACGCACATTCATGCGCTGGAGTTCATTGAGCTCGAAGACCTTCGTTCCCACGCCGCGAAGTGAACGCCCAATCTGTAATCACCGCGACGGGGTCGCCGATCGTTCCGTTTACGGGTGGCTGGCGGCTGGAGCATACCTACGCGCGGTTGCCCGCTGGCTTTTTTGCATCGGTGTCGCCGACGCCGGTCTCGTCACCGCGACTGGTTCTGCTGAATCGCCCTCTTGCTGAGGAACTCGGACTCGACCCCACAGTGCTCGCGCAATCAGAAAGCGCCGCTTGGTTCGCTGGCAACGTTTTGTCGCCTGGCGCGTTCCCAATTGCTCAAGCGTACTCGGGGCATCAGTATGGAAATTTTGTCAGGCTTGGGGATGGTCGAGCCATTTTGCTCGGCGAACAAATCACGCCGAGAGGTGAACGCTTCGACATCCAACTTAAAGGACCAGGCCCGACACCTTACTCGCGTCGCGGTGATGGTCGTGCCGCCCTCGGGCCTATGCTGCGCGAATACATCATCAGCGAAGCCATGCACGCGCTGGGCATTCCCACCACACGCAGTCTAGCCGTGGCAGCCACCCGGGAACCCGTCTTTCGCGAGACGACGCTGCCGGGTGCCATCCTCACGCGCACTGCGGCCAGCCACCTCCGCGTCGGAACGGTCGAATGGGCCGCGTCCACGGGCGAGATTGAGAACTTGCGCTCGCTCGCTGATTACACCTTGCAACGCCATTACCCCGAGTTGACGAAAGTGGAGCAGCCTTACGTCGCCTTGCTGGAAGCTGTTTTGCAACGTCAGGCTGCTCTCATCGCGCGCTGGCAACACGTTGGCTTCGTGCATGGCGTCATGAACACCGACAACATGGCACTGTCTGGCGAGACCATTGACTACGGCCCGTGTGCGTTCATGGATGCCTACCATCCGGCAACCGTCTTCAGCTCTATTGACCACCACGGTCGTTACGCTTACGCCAATCAGCCGAAAATCGCGCACTGGAATATTTCGCGCCTCGCTTCCGCCATGCTGCCGTTGCTGCACACCAACGAAGAAGAAGCCGTTGCCGTAGCTAATGGCGTTTTGAAATCGTTCCCGGAAATCTTCCGCACGCACTGGTTGGCTGGCCTGCGCGCCAAGCTCGGACTCTTCTACGAAGAACCCGGCGATATCGAACTGGCCGAGAACCTTTTCACGATTATGCAGGAGCAGGGAGCGGATTTCACCAACACCTTCCGCGACCTCTCCGGCGAAGTGATGACCAACATCGAACTCGCGGCCCACGCGGAATTTCGGGCGTGGCACACCCGCTGGCAGGAACGGCTCGGTCGTCAGTTGCAGAACCGTGACGAAGCACGCGCCCTGATGCGCCGGCACAATCCCGCGTTCATCCCGCGCAACCACAAGGTGGAGGAAGCCCTCGCCGCCGCGACGTCTCATGGCGACCTCAGTGAACTGGAGAAACTCCTCGACGTAATCGCGCAGCCCTTTGCCTACGACCGGCAGTTGCCGGATTTTAGCACCCCGCCCGCGCCCGATGCGCCCGTTTATCGGACATTCTGCGGCACGTGAAGGTGCGATGGCCCACTTTTTCCCATCGAGGAATCATAAGAATACCGACTATTTTCCAAGAAAACTGCAGAAATGGCGACCCTACCGGGAATCGAACCCGGGCTATCTCCGTGAAAGGGAGATGTCCTAACCGCTAGACCATAGGGTCGCAAAAGGCAGTGGAATATATGCACTCAAAAAGAGTTGTCACGCGCAAAAATCAAAATTACGCAACGACGGGATCTTCCACCGGACCGAATGAACCCGTTAACTCTTCTCGAATTCCAGATGATGATCCACCGCGACGGCTTTGATGCGGTCGCCGGGTTTGATTTCGCCGTCGAGTAGCTTCATTGCCAACGGATCGAGCACTTGCTCCTGAATAGCGCGCTTGAGCGGACGCGCGCCGAATTGTGGATCGTAGCCTTCAGTGGCGAGCAGTCGTTTGGCGGAACGATCGAGATCGAGGTTGATCTGCTGTTGCGCCAGGCGTTTCTCCAACCGGTTGAGTTGAACGTCGACGATCTTTTCCAACTGCTCCTCGTTCAAGCTGTGGAAGATGATGACGTCATCCACGCGATTGAGAAACTCGGGGCGAAAATACTTCTTCAATTCCATCTTTACGAGTTTCTCCATCTCAGCGTGCTCGGTCGGTTTCATGGCGCCGCCGGTGAAATATTCCTGGATGATTGGCGAACCGATATTACTGGTCATGATGACGATGCTGTTTTTGAAATCGACGGTGCGCCCCTGCCCGTCCGTGAGCCGTCCGTCATCGAGCACTTGCAGCAATATATTGAAGACGTCGTGATGCGCTTTCTCAATCTCATCAAAGAGAACGACGGAATAGGGCCGGCGTCGAACGGCTTCACTGAGCTGGCCCCCTTCTTCGTAGCCGACGTAGCCGGGCGGTGCGCCGATAAGCCGTTGCACGGAAAACTTTTCCATGTATTCGCTCATGTCGATGCGGATCATGGCGTTCTCGTCATCGAAGAGAAATTCGGCGAGCGCACGGGCGAGTTCGGTTTTGCCCACACCGGTCGGCCCAAGAAATATAAAGGAACCAATCGGGCGATTCGGATCCTGCAAGCCGCTGCGGGCGCGACGAACGGCATTGGAGACGGCGTGAATCGCTTCCTGCTGTCCAATGACGCGCTTCGAAAGGCGCTCTTCCATTTTGACCAACTTCTGACGTTCGCCTTCCAGCATCCGGGTCACTGGAATGCCGGTCCACGACGAGACAATTCTGGCAATGTCCTCCTCGGTCACTTCTTCGTTCAGCAGGCGAGTGCGGCCCGAGCGGTCCTGTAATTCCTTTTGGGCGACCGTGATCTTCTGCTGCAGTTCCGGGATGCGGCCGTATTGAATTTGGGCGGCGCGATTGAGATCACCGGCGCGTTGAGCCTGTTCCTGCTCGAGCTTAACCTGCTCCAGTTGCTCGTTCAAAATGCTGACGGCATTGATGGCGGCCTTTTCGTTTTGCCATTGGGCTTTCAGGCGGCTGGATTTTTCCTTCAAGTCGGCCAATTCCTTTTCCAGTTTCTTTAAACGTTCGCGTGAGGCTGGATCTTTTTCTTTGCGGAGGGCGGTCTGCTCGATTTCAAGCTGCATGATCTGCCGTTCCATCTGGTCGATTTCAATCGGCATGGAATCGAGTTCCATGCGCAAGCGCGATCCCGCTTCATCCACGAGGTCGATGGCTTTGTCCGGCAAAAAGCGGTCGGTAATGTAACGATGAGACAGCGTGGCCGCAGCGACGAGGGCCGAGTCCTGGATGCGTACGCCGTGATGGACTTCGTAGCGCTCTTTTAATCCGCGCAGCATGGCGATCGTCGCTTCGACGCTCGGCTCGGCGACAACGACCGGTTGGAAACGACGTTCCAGAGCCGGATCTTTTTCGACGTGTTTACGATACTCATCGAGCGTGGTGGCGCCGATGCAATGGAGTTCGCCGCGAGCCAGGGGCGGCTTGAGCAGGTTCGCCGCGTCGGCAGCGCCTTCAGCTGCACCGGCACCGATGATCGTGTGCAATTCGTCGATGAAGAGAATGATGCGGCCCTCGCTGGAGATGATTTCTTTTAAAAAGGCTTTCAGACGATCTTCAAATTCACCGCGATATTTGGCACCGGCAATCATCGCGCCTAGATCCATGGCGACGACGCGCTTGTTCTTCAAAGTTTCCGGGATGTCGCCGCTGATAATGCGACGGGCGAGTCCTTCCACGATGGCGGTCTTGCCGACGCCCGGTTCGCCAATGAGGACGGGATTGTTTTTCGTTCGACGCGTGAGGACTTGCATCACCCGGCGGATTTCATCGTCGCGACCAATGACCGGATCGATCTTACCCGCGCGAGCCAACGCGGTGAG
The DNA here is from genome assembly GCA_028293445.1 of Verrucomicrobiales bacterium. GTDB lineage: Bacteria > Verrucomicrobiota > Verrucomicrobiia > Limisphaerales > JACDHS01 > CBHWET01. The sequence goes on from JAQGOU010000656.1 coordinate 8,259, forward strand.
GTCGCGTCCGTATTTGTCTAATGCCTGAAACTTGTCTTCGGGATTCTGATCGGTGACGCGTTGGTTGCCGCGCAATTCGGCGAGCGCTTTCAAAACGGCGTCGCGCCTGATGCCGTTGTTTTGCAGAATCTTTTTCAGCGAAGATCCGGCCTCATCAATTAACCCCAGGAGAACGTGTTCAGTGCTGATGTATTCATCCTTCAGTTTGCCAGCCTCTTTCTCGGCGGCATCGAAGGCTTTCTTCAGCGCACTGCTCATGAAGAGGTCGCCGGAACTGATCCCTTGCACTTTCACGCGGCGAGCCAATTCGGTGTCGAGATCGGCCGAGAGTTTATCAAGCGAAACGCCTATTTTCTGCAGGAGAGGTGGAATGAGACTGTCTTGCTGGTCGAGCATGGCGCGAAGCAGATGTTCGCCGTCGACTTCCTGATTTGAATACTGATGCGCAACGTTGTTCGCGGCCTGAAGCGCCTCCTGAGCTTTAATCGTCAGTTTTTCCCAGTTCATAAATCACCTGTTTGACCTTTCAAACACCGCGACTGTTCACCGGCCATACAGTTTCCCGTCCTACGGTAATCGTAACACCGCCGAATAACGCACGCAACAGACCGTCAGACTCTCTAATCCCTCGAAGTGAAAGAATCGTTATGCGCGCGAATGTCAGAACCAATAAAGGTTTTACTCTGATCGAACTGCTCGTGGTCATTGCCATCATCGCGATCCTCGCGGGGATGCTCCTCCCTGCCCTTTCCAAAGCAAAGGCGCGGGCGCAAACGACACAGTGTCTTTCCAATCTGCGTCAGGCGGGTGTGGCCATGCAATTGTATCTGCCTGAGTTCGACGACCGTTATTTCTGGGGCGATCCGCGTTCCGCGCAAGTGGCAATTGACGGCATGGAATGGTTCGTCTGGGCGGGGCGCACGAATTACGATGCCCCCGGAGTCCCCGGGAATAAGATTCCAGCATCGGATCAACAGGGAATCTTTGGACGCGTCGATCGTCCGCTCAATCGCTATGGCCTCAGTCAGAAAGTAGTCCTCTGCCCTGCGGACAAAGGCCGTTCGGATACCCAGAAAAGCACGCTGTTCGACTGGGTTGGCAACTCTTACTTGTTTAACTTCGGCGGCCTGCCGCCCTTCAGCAACGGCGGATTGGATTCGGTGCGATCGAGCAGTCTGCAGAGCCCGAGCACGACGGCTGTTTTTTCAGATGGAATCCTGCCATTAACTTCCGAACCGATCGGCTGGCATCGTGAACGCCCGGCGGGGAATATCATCTTGGCCGATGGACACGGTGAGTTTCAAACCACGCAAAACGCGCTGGCGCTTATCTGGTAACGAAAAAGACGCAGTCCCTTGAGAAACTGCGCTCATGCTCTGCAGCAAAAGATTACTTCGCAGGCGCCGCGTTCGCGGACTCCGACGTCTATTTCTTCTCAGCGATTGATTTCACCACGCGCTCCAAATCGCCCAACCGTTTTTCGAGCTCCATGATTTTGGCATCCTTATTTCGAACTACTTCATTCAACCCCTTGATGGCCGCCAGTTCCACGCCGTCGAATTCCAGCGTTGTAATGCTCTTGTCGTCGCGACCGGGATAAAACGCTGCCTTGAAGTCCTGCGCCACCGGCCCGATATGCGGCACGTCGCTGTCGGATTCCCAATTGTAGTTCCAACGTTGGACCGGCATCGCCGCCAGTTTTTCGAGCACTTCCTTTTGGTCAAACGGTTGAAAGTTCTTTTTCGCGTTGCGATCCGAAATGGTCGCCCATGCGGTGCCGCCCGGTGCGACGGAGACCCCGACCGAACCATTCGTTGCCGTGACGAAACGCGCACCGCCCACGGATCGAACCGAAAACGAATTCGTGACCTGCGAGGTGAAATCGACGTTGTTGTAGTCCGCCCACACAAAAGCTCCGGCGTGAAGAGCTTTGGCGCGATAGCCCGCCGCAAAGCTGTTCGTGCCGCTAGCCGTGTTGGCGCTGCCACCGGCAACCACCGCCGCCTGGGCATTGTTACTGATGCTGTTGCCGTTGCCTCCGACGATCGCCGAGTATTGTGCTCCGGATTGAATTGAATTCTGAAAGCCGCCGCCAATAAAAGAGGAAGCGCCATTAATCGTATTGGCAATGCCTCCTCCGACAACGGCGTTACCGCCATTGGGATTGATAGTATTGGATTGTCCCCCGGCAATGACCGCATTATCCGCACCAGAATTGGCAGTATTTCCCAGTCCGCCGCCAATGGAGGCCCCGTTCGCATAGGCATAGTTGAAGCCTCCTCCTACGATTGTCGAATAATCTCCTGAAGCTGTATTTCCACTCAAGGTGCCATTGTCAGTCACGCTACCGCCTCCTCCGATGGTTGACCCAACGCCCGTTGCTTTGTTGCCGTACCCTCCGCCGACGAAGGCGCAGGCAGCGGACATGTTATTAAAGCCGCCGCTGACGGTGCCGTATTTGGCGTTAGTCGAAATGATATTACCCACTCCGCCGCCAATCGTGCCAAAGTCGCTGCCAATATAGTTCGTGCCATCAATCCCCTGCAAGGTAGAGGTGCCGCCGCCGCTTACCGTCGCCCCGACCACACCACTGTTAATAACGTTCACGGAGGAACCACCCAGGATATTGACACTTACATTCCCGGCAGTTGGTTCAATCCTGAGAGCCCGCTGACCGTTAACGCGGAATTCCAGCGGTTGGTTATCTGTTGTTCCCACAAAGTTCGATCCCGGCGTGGTGCCAGCATTTCCAAAGCGATTCCAAAAAGCCGTCGAGTCCAAACCATCGAGCAGGTCGCCATTGAGGTTGATGACTTTCGTGGCGCTGCCGACGAGAAAAGGAGCGCCCGAAGCAGGGACAAAAGAACTTGCGCCCGTGAAAAAATTGGCGGTCGAGAAAGTTTGGTTCGCGTTACTCGGCGGCAGGGCAATCGTGAGGGTGGCTCCAGCGGAGTAATTATTCCCAGGACTGGAGACGAAGAGACTAACGACCGAACCGCCGGAGATATTTGCGATGATCGTTGCTCCCGATCCTGACGTATCGCTCACCGTCACGACTGGAGCGGTCACGTAGCCTGAACCACCGCCGACAACTTTGGCGCTGGTGATAAATCCGCTGGTCACCGTGGGATCGCCAGTGGCTTGCATGGCCGTGTTGGGCACGTTGAGCCGGGCGATATTTGTGCTCAGACGCGCGTCGGCGATCGACCCGGTCAAATTCGTTGCATTCAAGTTCACGAGGCCAGCGCCATTTCCGTTGAAGGTTCCGTTCACGGTGACAAGGACTACATTGTTATTGGTGACAACGGCGCCGGGCAATTGCGCCAGCGGGACGGTCCCGCTCGTCAATTGTGATGCGGACAAGGTGCCGGTCAGAGACGCAGCCGTGTTCGCCGAAGTGGCGGACGTGGCGTTAGCCGCCTGGACGGCATACGGTGTCGGAGTGATCGCCTGTCGAGGGGAGAGGATTGTATAGCCGCCAACGCTGCCGTTGGTTCGCACACCCATTTCCAACCACCGATCCGCGCCAGGAAAACTATTGGTGCCAAAGTCGAGCGCGACCGTAAAAAGACCATTGCTGACGACGACTGGAGCCAGCGTGTTGGTGGTGCCGACGGGGAATCCTGATGTAAGGGCGTCACGCAAATAAAACTGCATGTCGTAATTCCCATTCGCCGGCGCGCCTGTGTCATTCAACCGGCCTTGATAGGTAAAGCTGCTGGTGGGGAGTGCAGCGGAGGTGAATGCAGCAGTCAGGATCACTAACGCGAGGAAAAGGAATTTTTGTTTCATAGAGCTGGACTAGTTGTGGAGACTAGAGCCCGCCTGCTCAGGTTCAAATACGCCGGTCAGCGTATCGGAGGGAAAGAGAGGATATTGCCGCTACCAACACGCGCGCTCTGACAGTCTGGGGACGAGACATCCCCACTCCAACAGTGGCGGGAGCAACAATTACCTGTTTAAAAACAAAAAGCGCAGTTCGTAAAACGAACTGCGCTCATGCTCTGCAGCAAAAGATTACTTGGCCTTCTTGTCGTCTTTCTTATCCACCGGTTTTGCATCCGCTGGTTTGACGGCATCAGCCGGGGCTCCGGCATTGATTTGGTTTAAAACCACGTCCGTCAGATCATTCTTCGCGTCTGTTTCGGCAAAGAGAACGATCGGCGTGTCATTGATGCTCTGTGCGGCAGAGTCGATCACCAGGTTGTAACCGGATGCCTGCGCACGGGCTTTGATCGCGGCACGAATTTCTTCCAGGATCAAATCACGCTTCTTGCGTTGCTTTTCACCCAGTCTGGTGCGGGAACTGTTCTCAAACTGCTGGAGCGTTTGCTCGTCTTCTTTCAGGCCCAGGAACTTCTTCTCCGCAGTCTGTTTGCTTTTCGCCCGTTCGTCGGCGGAAAGGGATTGGTCGTTGGATTTCTCAAGAAGCTTTTTCCATTCTTCTTCACCCTTTTTCAAGCTGGTGAGCATTTCCTCGCGCTGTTTAGCCAAGTCATTGGCTTCATCCTTGAGCATCGCATCTGCTTGTTTCGTTTTATAATAACCATCAAAAATCTTACGGAGATCAATCAGGGCGACCTTGGTTTGGGCCTGTGCGCCAAGCGTCAGGAACGAGAGCAACGAAAGAGCTAACAATGTTTTCTTCATTTTATATTTTATTCTCAGCAATCAATTAAAATTCACGGGTGTAGCCGACGCCAAACTGGAACCGGCCTGATCCTCCGGTACCTGGATCATGGTTGATCGGAATACCGTAATCTAGTCGGAGCGGTCCAATTGGCAAATTAAGTCGGACGCCAAAACCCCAGTTATCTATATAGTTTTGGCGACCGGCAGCATTAAGGCTGAATGATTGGCTGTAAACGTTTCCTACGTCATAGAACATAGCGAAGCGAAGACGTTCAATAATAGGGATGCTGTATTCAGCGGAACCAAACCAATAGGACTCACCCCCCAATGCTTCCCCGCCGGCTTTCGGTCCGATATCGCGATAGCGATAACCTCGCAACGAATAAAGACCACCCAGGAACCAACGATCAAACATTGGCACACGGTCCAAACCACGATCTCCGTCACCATAGCTCGCGACGGAACCCGCGCGTCCCACTGCTTCAAAGATATGACCTTCCCAGAAACCAGGGAAATACCAGGCGGTCCGCGCTTCAAGTTTATAGAATTGCACGTCGCCCCCCAAACCAGCCAGTTCAGTCAGGAATTCTGAACGTTGTCCATGACTTGGAAGGAGACCGCTATTACGAGTATCGTAAGCGATAGACGTTCCAACTTTTGAAATCAGGCGGGTGCCCTCTTCAACTCTGATTTCGGGCGGAATATTTGTGGCATCGCTCAAGCGCAACTGAGCACTTTCAAGTGTATAACTCACGCGACCGATGAGAAGCTCGGTTCCCAACGCTTTCG
>JAQGOU010000021.1 GCA_028293445.1 Verrucomicrobiales bacterium
GGTTTCCGCCGGGAACATACCAGACGTAAATGTCGTAATAACCGGCACGCGGCAGATCCGGGGTGAAGACCGCGCTGGCTTTTTTCGCGGTGTTCTTGCCGCCGGAATTCCAGAAATAAGGATCGCTGAACGGTTTGCCCCATTGCTTGTTACCCTTTTCCCAAACTCCTTCGTAATGAGCTTCACTCGCCTCGACAATCGCACCCACTCCCCCTTGCACGAAGGTGGCTCCAATGGTCTTGTCTTTACTCATCGTCACCGTGAGTGGATTAGCCATGCCCGTGGCGTCCCCGGTCCAGCCGGTAAAAACATTTCCCTCGTCAGGCACCGCTGTGATTTGCACGTCTGAACCGGCAGGATAAGACTCGTTATCCGGGTTCTTCGTCAAACTGCCCCCGCTCGACGGCGACAATGTGGCCGTGAATCCGTCCCCACCGGCATAGACCAGGCGGATCGCATCGGCCACGACCACCGAACCAGTGGTGCCGGTGTTGTTGCCGATCAAAATGAAACCAGATGTGCCGACCTCGAATTCCTGCCCTTTGGCAACAGGCACCCATTTGCCGCCATTTTTTTTCTCGTCCACTTTGAAAATCGCGGTGCCGGATTTGCAATTAACGGTTACGGGCGCAAGCAAGGAACGATTCTCACCCTGGGGGTACCAGATATCGATGTCGTAACGGCCGGCAGTGGAAATTTTGGGACGGAATTCAGCCGTTGAACTGGGTTCTGGAGTATCGGTTGAAGAAGAAAAACGATAATCGTCTTTATACTTCTGATTGGAACCTTTTGACCCCTGCCAATTCCCGGAGAACTGAGCGTTGAGGTTATCAACAATGATTTCTTGTGCCGCCCGGGCAGCGTTTGAGAACGAAGAGAACAGCAGGACCGCGAGACCGATTTGTGCAATGTTGTTTAGCATAGTTGTTGGGAATCCAGCAGCGGTTGCAGCGACACCGTCGAGATTTGCCTTAGAATGCCTAATTTGAACCCCCGATGTCAACGCGGTAGCTACTGAATCAGACATTTCCCCTAGTCTCCAGATACGTTTCTTCCGGCACAACCTCGACGCCATGGAAATTGTAATGCATCCAGGGCGCGAAGACCGCGTGACCGATTAGAATCAGCAACATCAGGATCAAAATAAATCCGCTCAGAAAGGTCAGGCCCTTCAGTTCATCGGAGAGAACCGCCGAGAGGCGCAACCACATAACAGAACCAATCCACAGAACCGGCAACGTCAGAAAGGCGATCCCATAATTGATTAATAGCCAGGTTGTTCCCGGCAAGGGGAGTTCCTGGAAAGCCCACCATTTATAACTAAGCCCCGCCGCCAAGACGCCCAAAACAATAATGGCCACTTGAACGAGGGCCACAAGAACGGCGTTGCGGGTGGTGAAGACAAGCATGCTTTTAAATTAGACAGACGCGACGCCGATTCGTCACGGCGGATTTCATGCGTGGAGAAGAAAGCGTTGAATCCATTCGAAGGCTTCACGGGGGCGCGTCTGGAGTAACAGGTGCGGCGCATCAACGGAACCGAGCACGACAGCCTCGTTCAGCCGTTTCATTTTTTCGGCATTATGCCCTTTGACCAGTCGGTCTCTTGTGCCCGTCAGGATAAGAATGGGAGTTTTTACCCGACTTAACGCCTCACGCGCATCTACTTCGACAATACTTCTCAGACGAGAGGCCATGACAGCAGCTGAACAGTCTGAAATCGTACTCGAAAACAACTGTTCAAGTTCCGGAGAGGCATTTCCTAAAAGGTAACGGCGGGCAATCCAGCCAGGCGGTCTGAGGTTGAAAATGAACGGTCCAATCGTGGCGGCCAGCAAACGCGCAAGCATTCCCGCCGGGAATTGCACGAAGGTCGCACAGAGAATCAAGGCGCGCAGATTCGCCGGGGCGCGTTCCGCAATTCGGATCGCGATCGGACCTGAGAACGATTCAGCAACCAGGATGAATGGTTCATCCGGTAAACGTTCAACGACGAATTCTTCCAACTGTCGATACGAAAGCTTCTCCTGCAGTGGATAACAAATCACCAACGGTTTCAAAACCATCGGTACTATGGAGAGCAACGGCTGAAATAATTCTGCGCTACCGTGCATTCCCGGCAAAAGCACCCATCGCACGGAGCCCCCCGCGCGACCTGGTGTTTCTGGTGGAACAGGCATGGCGTGATGATATTTTTGATTTCGGAATCGTCGGTATCGAAAACTCACGTGATTAAACGTGCTGCTCAAATATTCGCAAGACTCGTCGGAAGGTTGGGGCTCATACAAAACCGTTGATACCTTGCGGTTGATCGAAAAGGTTTTACACTGCTTCGCTCATGACGAATCTGGTCTTGCCCTCAAGCATTGCGGACGCCAATGACTTTTTACAAAGTCTGGATCCGAATATCCGCGCCCGGGGGGAGGCCTACTTTCGCGAAGGCAGGGTCAGTGATCTCGCTCGAACCGATCGAGTCATTCGCGCTTTGGTGCGAGGTTCAGAACCAGACCCCTACCATGTGATCCTCACGTTCAACTCTCGTTCGGAATGGGTCAGTGCTTGTTCCTGTCCGATGGGCGGTAATTGCAAACACGTATATGCCACGATGAAGGCGCTTCTGGCCGAGCATAGCGTCGCCTCTGTGCAAAACCTGAGCAGTAAGACAACTGCCTCCACTCCAACCCCCAAGGCCACACGCAAAAAGCCGGTCGTTCCATTTCCTGAGCAAGTCGCAAATGCGTTGGATCGTCCGCTTAAACATGACGAACAAAGTTTCCTGCAGCGCCTCCAGCAAACGTATGTAAATTGCCAGCACTTCGGCCGCATCACGCCCCAGGATTTTGAACAGATGGGGTTGCGGTTGGGCGGTCATCGATGGGAAGCCTTGAAGATCTGGCCGGAACAGCCCACGAGCGTTCATGAATTCTGGCTTTACGTCGCGCAGGCAGCGCAACAAAGAGGAGTTCACATACCGGCGTTCATGCTGCCGGTGACAGATCTAAAGAAAATCCAAACCAAGTTTCTTCGCTGGCAACGCAACGAGGAAATCCTTCGCTGGAAACAAGCGTTAGGGACGGCGATGGGGTCTGATTCTTTGCCGGGCAAATCTGTCCTGCACGAGTTGCGGGTGCGCTTTACCGATCGAGCGGCTGCTTTGGAATGGAAACGTCCCGGGCAGGAAACGTTTGCGCTCATGAAAAAGCCCGAGGGTCGTGACTTCCGCTTGAGCTGGGACGAGGGCAGCATCGAACTTTCTCCCGCCGCTGAATTACTTTGGAAACCGTTCCGGAAAAATCTGGAAATCGGCCGTGCCGCAGAAATTCCGTATACCGAAAGTAATTCAGGGGCCGAGTTGGGGCGTCTCTTTCGTCTGCAAGGTTTTGAAAACCTCGTGGTCAATCCCGACGGCAAACCTTTCGAACTTTCGCAAGCACCGTTGCGCTGGCATCTCGATTCGGCCGAGGACGAAGAAGATAATTATCGGCTGCGTGTCGCGTTGCCGGATGGTTCACCACTGCCGCCCATGTTGTGTGTGCTCCAGGGAAACCCGACGTTGTATGTCACGCGTAATATTATTTATCACGGCCCAACCGCGAGCAGCGGTGTCATTGCTCCGAACCGTGAGAATGTAATTCCCGCTCCGGCCCTGGAAACACACGCGGGCGCTACTCTGTTGAATGCACTCGGGGTCGAATTGCCTCCGCGTTTGCAACAACGGGTGCGAACCATTCCGTTGCAAATCGTCGTTTCCTGTTATCTCAATACCCAGGAACGGGGCTTCGACGAAGTCTGTTTTGTCAGTGCCACCGCGCAAGCGCCGGACGGAACTATCGTCGAAAGCTACAACGGCCGCGCCTGGTCGGCGCACGAACAGAAAGAGGAAGCGCGCTCAAAGAAGAACAACACGATCACTGTTTACGATCGCCGTGCCTTGCGCGATGCCGGACGTCTCTATTCCGGTCTGCAAACACATTGGGATGGAACACCAGGCGGACTCTTCGTGCCGGTGACAAAAAAGTTTCCGGAACAATTTGCCGCGTGGATCAAGTCGTTGCCGCCAGAAACGAAATTAGATTTAAAAGGAGAGCTGGCCTCCTTTGCGCAGGACGCCGTCGCCGGGAAGATTCGACTGGAAGCCACCGAGTCGGAGATCGACTGGTTCGATTTGAAAATCGTTCTCGATGTCGCTGACACCACGCTCTCGCAGGAAGAGCTGGGATTATTGCTCGATGCGAAAGGCGGCTACGTTCGCCTCGAAGGCAAAGGCTGGCGTCGCGTCAACTTCGATCTCGGCTCCGAAGAAGACGAACAGCTCGCGCGCCTTGGTTTGAATCCGCGCGAACTCACCTCTGAACCGCAACGCCTGCACGCGTTGCAATTGGCCGATGCCTCCGCGAAAAGGTTTTTGCCCGAACAACAATTTGACGACATCGTGCGTCGCGCTGGAGAAATCAAAGCCCGCGTCACGCCAGATCAGCCCGCCAGTGTTCAGGCCACACTCCGTCCGTATCAGACAGAGGGGTTTCATTTTCTCGCTTACCTCGCCGAAAACCGTTTCGGAGGAATCCTCGCCGACGACATGGGTCTCGGGAAAACGTTGCAAACCCTGACCTGGCTCGCGTGGCTGCGTGAAACCAAAGACTCCAAGGCACCATCCCTCGTCGTTTGCCCGAAATCGGTCACCGACAACTGGCAGGCGGAAGGCAAGCGCTTCACTCCCGGACTGCGCGTAAAAATCTGGCGCGGCAGCGATGTAAACCGCTTCATAAAAGGCCTGGATGAAGCTGATCTTCACGTCTTGAATTACAGTCAGCTCCGCAGTCTCGGCGAATCACTCGTTCCCGTCCGTTGGCTCGCTTTGATTCTCGACGAAGGCCAGTACATCAAGAATCCCAGTTCGCAAACCGCGCAAGTCGCGCGCGCCCTGGTGGCTCAACACCGGCTGATTCTTTCCGGCACCCCGATTGAAAATCGCCTCTTGGATTTATGGAGCCTGATGTCGTTCTCCATGCCCGGCGTTTTGGGCAGTCGCGGTCAATTCGCCAGAACCTACGACGCCAAAGAAGATCCTTTCGCACGCCGACGCCTCTCCGCGCGGGTGCGCCCGTTTCTGTTGCGACGCACCAAGGCGCAGGTCGCCAAAGATCTGCCCGATCGCATCGAAGAAGATTTGTTCTGCGAAATGGAAGGCGAACAAAAGACCCTTTACCGCGCCGAATTGAAGCGCGCGCAGCAAATGCTCTTGCTCATCAAAACGCAAAAGCAACTCTCGCAAGAACGTTTTCACCTGCTCACCTCGCTCCTGCGTTTGCGCCAGATTTCCTGCCATCCGCGTTTAGTGAAACCCGACTCCAAAGCCGAAAGCGCCAAAGTCGACGCCTTGCTCGAACAACTCGGACCGCTGATGGAAGAAGGCCACAAGGTTCTCATCTTCTCGCAGTTTGTGGAGATGCTCGACATCCTGCGCGAGCAACTGGAACCGTTGAATCACCCCCTGTTTTATCTTTCCGGCGCCACTGAGAATCGCGGCGAACTCGTGGAACGTTTTCAAGCCGCCGAAGGAGCAGCGATTTTCCTCATTTCGCTGAAAGCCGGCGGATTCGGTTTGAACCTCACGGCGGCGAGTTACGTTGTCCTGTTCGATCCGTGGTGGAATCCTGCCGTGGAAAACCAGGCCATCGATCGAACCCATCGTATTGGCCAGACGCGAAACGTGATCGCGTATCGTTTGTTGATTAAAGAGAGCATCGAAGAAAAAATCCGCATGTTGCAGAAAACCAAATCGGCCCTGGCCGACGACGTTCTCGGCGAAGAAAAATTCGGCCAAAGCCTCACCCTGCAAGACCTGCAATTCCTCTTCAGCGACGACAAGTAATCGGAGCGCGAAAGATTGTCTCAAAAAAGGAGCCGCCCGGTTTCCCAAGCGACTTGTGTTTTTTCCTCGTAGGAGACGACGTGAGGAGACCCTGACATCTCTTTCTCATTCACTATTAGTCCAAAGGGAAAAGTTAGAGTCTCGTTACCTCGTCTCCTACAAAATGGAGGTGGAAATAAAAAGAGCCGCCCGGTTTCCCAGGCGGCTTTGCTTGTCTATTGGCTATTGCCTATCGTCTATGCGCCGCAGGCGCTTAATGCGTCACAATCGTGACTTTTTCCGAGAGCGCACTTTCGCCACCGTTGTTCACGGCAGAGACTGAGATCTCAACCGTCGAGTTCGCTGGCAGGTTCTCGAGGGTGAAGTCGATGTCTGCTGGTGAACCAACTGCAACCGGTTCTGCATCCACACCGACGACACGCATCCAGACGCGGTAATACTCCGCACGCGCCGGTGCCTTCCATTTAAGCGCACTGGTGCTGGGCCCGATCAAGACGGCGATCAAACCTTCGACCACATCCGGCGTTTGCTGCGCACCGGGCATCTTGAACCCGAACGCCAACCAACGCGGATCGAGCGGATCAAGGCTCTGCCCCATTTCGTCGATCAGCCCACGGAGACGCCTCCGCAACTTGTCTGCAGCGGCGTCACGCAAATCCTTGCGGGTCTGCACGTCGGTCACTTGCAGATTCACCGCCGTCTCGGCAGCGAGCAGTTGATCGTACAGCACCTGCATCCGAGCCGCCGTTATGTTGCAAGGCTCGTTCTCCAACTCTGGATGAAGCACGAAGAACGCTTTGAAGGCGTCCAACACGACCAGCAGCTCCTCAGCAGTGCGTGGAATCATCGTGGAACCGATGAGACCGAGCACGTCGTAGGCTTGTGAATAGTCGCCACCGAGGAGCGGTTTAAGAATATCGCGGCCGAGCGTCAGGCACACTCGCACCATGACCACCACACCGGCCAGGAACGAACGTTTCCCAGCAAGGACGACCTTGCTCTGCTCGTGAATGTTGCGCGCTGTCGTCAACGCGTCGGCATCAATGCCGATGTTAATATCTGTATTTTGCAACAGAGGAATACCCGGGCCTTTTACGGTCGCAGCGGCTTTGGCAATCGCCACCGCGCCCATCAAGGAGGGAATCGTTAATAGTTGTTCTTGTTTCATATGTTTTACTTTCTGGCTCCAGCATTCGGACTGAACACTGAAGCCTGTTTGCTGATTACTGTTTTACTGACTCACTGCGCACGAAGCACATCGCTGTCGGCCTCAAACATTTTGCCTGAGACCCGCGACTGAATGAGGGTTTCTAAACCTCATTCCGTCTTCGTGTGTCAGATCAAGCGACTCGCGTTTGATCTGACGTTTTATGTTTTTCACATAAATTCTTCTTCCCGTAAGGACTCGCGGATGGAGACATTCGCGTAACTTTTTCATACCGCTTAATGTGCCGGCAGTTTGGGCGCCTCAATTCCAGAGACTGCTCTCTTTTTCTTTAACACCGCTAATGTCAGCGCGTCGTAGCGGACATCACAAGCAAAAAATGAAAATGTTATTTTGTTGCCGGGATTAGGAAACAATTCAGAAGTTTCCAAGAAACTGTGCCCTACCTGCGGAGGCCTGATTCCATTGGCTGGAACTGAAATCAGAAATTTACAATTGAGGCTTTCGGAGAGGGAATTTTTGACACGAGTTCAGTCAGAACGGGATAATTGCTGGCACCGCATCGCGGATGCCGACAAATTAACGCGAATTTTTCGGAAGGAGGGAAAAGAGGATGGGCGCATTAACGTCCACTTTTTATGAACAGGCCTGCCGACGGTGCGAAAAGCCAAATTCACCCAAGCTGTTGATCTTCAGCTATGTAAAACTTTATTTATTTTTAAATACTGTTTTGCAGCTTCGGAAAGACGCCCTTTAATTTTTGGCGAAGAATTTCCGTTCCGTAATCGGTCCATTTAATATTATTGGATCCTCTGCAGCTTCTGGAGGCGACTCTATACTTTTATAGGAGGCTCGGGAGCTTCGCCGGAGCTTCATTTATTTTAAATGACGAATTTCCGTTCCGTAATCGGACCATTTATTATTATAGGACTCGCCGCAGCTTCTGGAGTGGACCGTTTATTTTTATCGGACCCTTTTCAGCTTCTGCGACGCACTCTCTACTTTTATAGACAACGCTGCAGCTTCTGCGGCAGGTCACTAAGTTTTAAAGAATCTTTTCCAGTCGCGGAAAAAGTTCCGCTGAAAATTGGAACATTTTCGTGGAAGGAAAATTCTTTGCGATTTTTATCAGGGGCACTTCGGATCAAGTCAGAAGGCGTCGGATTTTGGGCGAACGAGCTTTGGGTCGACGAAAAGCCAGGCAATGGCTAGGGCGAGGTCTTGTTTTTAATGCCCCGCTTTTTTGCGTCAGCCAGGAATTGCCGGACCTCCTCATGGCCTTGTTGCCGCGCGAGTTCTTCTGCGTCGTAGCCTGAGTGGCCTGTCGGTTCGTCGGAATCCGTCGCGCGGGCAAATGGATCGGCTCCGGCATCCAACAGGACCTTTATATTCTCCAGGAGGCCGTGGTAACCGGCATAAATCAAGGCGGTGTGTCCCTGAGTTCCAGCGGCATTTACATCAGCCCCTTTTTCGATCAGATATTTCAACAAGGCGGGCTGATCCAACTTTGCTGCCTGCATCAACGCCGTGTTTCCAATATTATTTCGTTTATCCAGGCGGGCACCGTTTTGGAGAAGGATCTCCACAATTTCCTTGTGCCCGCTTTCTGCGGCGACGAGTAAGGCAGTATAAAGGGCACCGCGATCGTTTCGATAGGTGAAGCGATCGACTTTTGCGCCTTTCGACAGAAGCAACTTGAGCGTTTTCGCGTCGCCTTTCAAAGCCGCGAAATACAATGCATCGGATCCACTGTCACTTTGTGAA
>JAQGOU010000075.1 GCA_028293445.1 Verrucomicrobiales bacterium
ATTTTCTGGAGCGGACCGGGAGCGAGAATCTCGGCGCGCGACTCTGGCGGCTGCCGCCGAAAAGTGCCAATACACTTCACAAGCATGTTCGGGCCGAGGAGTTTTATTTCGTGCTGGAAGGCACGGGCCGTATGCGTGTGGGTGAGGAGACGTTAACGGTGCCGAAGCATGGCGGTGTTTTGGTGGGGCCAGATCAGTTGCGTCAGGTCTTCAACGATACCGAAGCCGAGGTGCTTTGGCTGATCATGGGTGCGCCGGAGGAATTAGAATTTCTCCCCGGCGCAAAGTCCAAACCGGACATGTCACTCATTTACCCGGTCGACCCGAAGCAATTGCCGAAGGAACTCACCGGTGTGGAATGGCCGCCGAATTAATTTAGGATCGCAAGGAAAGCTCAGGCCCAAGCGGCAAGAATCTGCTTCGCCGTCACAACTTGGTCTGCCGAACCGGTAAAATCACATTTGAGTTTTCCAGCCAAACCGGTGACATGAACCTTGATGGTTTCCAGGCCGTTTTTCTTCATCCTGAAGCTGAGTTGTTTAGTGATTTCCTTGATACTGTGCTTTTGGAGACTTTTATTCATGGTCGAGTGTCAGTGCGCGACAGTGACATCGCAACCTAATACGCCGGTTAATTTGGGACGTGGCCGAGGGGCTCTCTGGCGCGTCAGCGGAACTCGCCAGTGTGGATGGGCCGCCAAAGAGTTGATCTGGATATAAAATAAGTCGACACTCGCAAGCGGATGAAACGCACTGTCTATCTCATTCTTTTTCGCGGCGTTGGCGGAAAAACACAACTGCCAGTCCAGGCGCTCCGTGCGAAACTGACTGAAGCGGGTTTTGAAAACGTGGCCACTTACATCAACAGCGGCAACGCCATCGTCCGCAGTTCGTTGAATCGGAAGAAGGTCCTCGCCACGATTGTGGAGCTTTGTCGCACGCAGTTTGATTTCGACAAAGCGATTTTCGCGGTGCCCCTGGCCGAGTGGGACGATCTGATCGCGCGTAATCCTTTTGCCAAGGCTGCGGCCATAGCGCCGACGACAGTCCATGCCGCACTGCTCGAGAGCGCGCCGCGCACGGAGGACATTGAACGCATTCGCGCCTGCGCGGTGACAGGCGAGGGGATCAAGGTCATCGAGGGCGTGGCGTATTTGCATACGCCGCACGGCTTCGGGAAATGCAAGATGGCCGAGAAATTCGATAAGTGGATCGGCGTCACGAACACCGCACGAAATTGGAACACCGTCCTTAAACTCGCTGAACTCGGGCGCGCAGCGGACGCCTAGCGGCGCCGGCCCGAGTGTGTGAGATAGCGCGATCTCACACACTCCGTTTCAGAATATTTTACGGCTGATCAGGTATTTCAGCCTCGACCAGTTTCGCCAACAGCACCAATGATTCCTGCCAGCCGAGATAACACGCCTCGGCGGGAATGGCGGCGGGAATTCCTTCCTGGGTGATATTTATCTCTGTGCCGCAGAAGACTTGCTTCAACGTGATCGTCGTAGTCATTTCGCCGGGCAGGGCGGCGATATCGAATTTACTCGTGTAACGGATCTTCTCGTTCGGAACGAGTTCGCGATATGTTCCGCCAAAGGAATGGCTCGACCCAGTGGTGAAATTGGTGAACGACATCTTGTAGCCGCCGCCGACTTTTGCGTCCATCTGATGAACCTTGCCGGTGAATCCGTTGGGTGGAAGCCACTTGGCCATCGCGTCCGCGTCGAGGAACGCGCGATAAATTCGCTCTGGCGTTGCGCGGAGCACTCGGTGAAATCGAACGGTGTTAGTGTTATTTGTTGTCATATTGTTTTCGTGTTTTCATCATTACAACGAACAGAGCGATCTGGTCAGGACATTTATTGCGGTGAAATCAGCGTTCGTAAAGTTTACTCTTCGCGGTCCAGACAATCCGGCGGCACGGCAGGTTTGTCGACGAGGTCAAATTGTTTTCGATAGTGAAGAAAGAGCAGGATTTGAATTTGACCCCGGACGACTTCTGCTTAGACTCAGTTGAAAGTATGAGCCAGAAAGCATCTCCTTCCAATCGTTCAGATGATACAATGATTTTTGGGGTGAAGGTCAAAGTGGCGCAAACCCATCGCCAGACCAAAACGTATCTCTCCGTTGGGCTGATCTGCATGCTTCTGTCCCTCTGTTTCCACATGTTCGGCAGTTTCTATGAAAGCCAACTCGCTGCGCAACTGGCTATAAAAAGCATTCGCAACGCTGCAGCATTGGAAATGCAGGCCTGGATTCGGACCTGTTCAACCTCGAGTTTCATCTGCCTTTGGATTGCCGTGATGACATTGTTCCAGGTGGCGTTTCAGCATCGGAAAACACTCAAGACCGCTTAAACCACATTCCCGTTGTGGATGGGAAGGGGATTAAAGCTTCTTCCCGAAAAACACTGTCTCGATGTGATCCAGTGTCTTTTTGGTTTTCGCGAGATTATCCAGCCGCGCTTTCGTAGGGAGAAAATAAAGAGTCCAGCTGGGCCGCTTTTCCATGGCCACGATGCAATCGTAAAACGCTTTCAATCCCTCGAATCCAAAGCCGCAGTCGAGCGAGTTTCCCGCTCCCTCCTTGAAGGCCTGATCCCATTCGCCCTGTGAACAAGACGTGGCCATCGTAACGGGGCTGGTTACCGAATCGTGCAGGAGTTCGCCGTAGGCATCCTGGTGGCCCAGGTAATGATGAGCGAGGTTGATCGCCGCCACGCTGCCGACGATCTGGTTGAAGGAACTCAATTGTTCGTTGAGGACGTCGTCCGTCCAATACCGAGGGTCGGAAATTTTCGGCAATTCCGGCACGACCTGTCCACTCGTCTCCTGCGCCAGGGTCTGGATATATTTATTGAAGAACCCGGGCTCAATTTTATCGATGGCTTTGGCGTGGGCGATACTGTTCACCAGCTGGATGAAGCCTTTGGAAACATAGACGATGTGCAGCGGGTTGTTGTCGTTCTCAAAAACGAACGGCCGCACATAAGGCCGGGGGTCGTCGATAAACCAGATTGGATTCGGGCTTACCTGCTCGCGGTAGTTTGGTTTGAGGGCTTCGTAGAGATCTTTGCCCAGCGCTTTGATCGTATTGTAATCACTCTGATATTTCGAAGGCGAAGAATCCGCGGCGGGAGTCGCAGTCGGAGTCTCGGCTAAAATAACGGACGGATTCAATGCTGCACAGAGCAACAGAAATAAAGCCCATGTGAACAGGAGGCTCCGGCGGTTTGGCCGGCCGACGTGTTGTTGTTGTTCCTGAGTTCTAAGACGCACGGGTTACATCGAAAAGTTCTACTGGATGCTTTGATTTGTCGAATCAAATACGGATCGCGGATCAGGGTGAAGTTTTCGTCTCCAGCTGTCCACGAAATACAGGCTTGCCGAGCGCTAAACGTTTTGGAGAATCGCGGCGCAATAAAAGGGCCACACATTATGACTCCCACCAATGACATTGAACGTTTGCTCGAGAGTCCAACTTTCGGGAAGCACAACTATCCTGAGATTTTCCGGTTGCTCCGCGAATCGGACCTTATCTTCCTGCTTCATAATACGACCGGTTCGAAGGGTGTGCTGCCCTGGGTGGATATCGGACAAGTTCCGGAATTTGCAGTGTGGGGGAGTGTTCGCTCCGGGATGAAAATTCCGATTTTTAGTTCGCATGAGGCCGCGCGCAGTGCTTGTCGTGAAATTGGCGTGTGGAATAAATTCTCATTTCGCCAGATTAACGGACGCAAATTGTTTGAACTCCTTGCGCAGCAGGAAGAGTCCTTTGCCATCAACCCGGTATGCAGCGAATACGCAATGCATCTCGATGTGTCCCACGCGGAGGAATTGGCCGACGGGTCCATCCTGAAGCCCAGAAAAAACGACACCGTCAGTGGCACGCTG
>JAQGOU010000053.1 GCA_028293445.1 Verrucomicrobiales bacterium
CGTTTCATCACGTTCAAGCCATATTTTGACATGGCGAAATTCCCCTTTATCAGAGAACGCGCTTCAGAACATTTCGGGTGCGGACGGATATCAAGACAGGATGCCGATAAGTTTGCGAGAAATACGCTTCACATATACGAGTATTTTGTCTCCCCCAAGTGGAAGCAAGGTCTTTTCCTCGGTTTCGACCACCGCAGCGAGCAGAAAATCGGTAAGCCCTTCGACTGGATACGAACGGCGCGAGACCATAGTGAACTCTCGCAACAGGACTTCTACCGACATTGCGAAATCATACTGCAACCCACTGACACAACAGAGAACTGGCCCCGAGTCGGATTTGAAGCCATGTCAAGCGGCAGCGTTCTCCTTGTTGATAACCGTGGCGGTTGGAGACAACAGATTGAACACGGCAAGAGTGGCTGGCTCTGCGACCACGAGCGAGATTTCATTTACTACGCCAGTAAAATGGCCTATGAACCAAACCAGAGGGATGAGATGGCGGAAGCCGCGAAAACTCGTGCGGTGGAGCTCGGCGGTTTGCAAGCCTCTATTGCCAGTTGGGAATACGTGTTTGAAGAGATGGCGAAACTTCCAGAATAGGGCAAAGCCGAGGTCTTCCGTTGAAGTGAAATGAAATTCTGACGGAAATCCCGGGTTACATTCTGAAAACTTCCAGAACAAAAAGCCGAACTTATTGACTCGCAGGTTTCCTCCGCCCCTTCTACCACGTAATGTTATGTCTACCCCGGGAAAGGTTTTCCAAATTGGCTTTAATAGATGTGGTACGCTCTCCCTGCATACACTTTTTGAAACTAACAACTATGCGTCGATACATTGGGAAAACGGAAGACTAGCGCAGCGCATACAAGAAAATTTCGATAGTCGGCAGCCACTTCTGACGGGATATGAGAAATTTGTCTTTTATTGTGACATGGAACGATTAACGAGCGCCCGTTGGATTTCCATTTACATAACACACTTTAAGGAGCTCGACCGTCAATATCCCGGGAGTCGGTTTATTTTGAATACTCGAAACGTTGAACATTGGATTGCAAGCAGGCTCAGCCATGTTGACTACGCGAAAAGATTTTGCCAATGCATCGAGGGAGACCAAAATGAGCTAGTACAGCTGTGGAGAAGACATTGGCAACAGCATCATGCCAACGTGCTTAAACACTTTGCCGGCAGGCCTAATAGTCTATTAGTCTTCGATATAGACACGGACAGTATTTCCAAGATAAAGGGGTTTCTGCCTGAATTCACCTTTTCAAACACAGCGTTGCCTCATCAAAATCGCCGCAGTTCAAAATCAGACAAATCTTAGCACATCTTCGCAATAAGGAATGAGTTTCCACGCTCATCCAAATGAGATCCCCGGGGAAGGCGTTCCTTTACTGCTTTTTTGACGTGGCCCCTTTCGTAATTGTGCCCACCAAGCAGTCCGCCAGGTTTAATATATTGCCACCAAGCTTCTATATCCGAAACAATTGACGCATAATCGTTCCCTCTGTCAAGCCACACAAAATCCAAGCTAAGCTCTTTATACATTCCTGCGGCGTCTGGACTCCTCGCCTGAATGAGGTTAATTTGGTCCAGAACTCCTGCTCGCCG
Source organism: Verrucomicrobiales bacterium (assembly GCA_028293445.1). Taxonomy (GTDB): domain Bacteria; phylum Verrucomicrobiota; class Verrucomicrobiia; order Limisphaerales; family JACDHS01; genus CBHWET01. Next base: position 1,612 of record JAQGOU010000053.1, read on the forward strand.
CAGATTTGAGCTCACCACGTCAATCCAAGAGTGTTTGGTCACGAGCTCTCTTAGGCTGTCGGGGTAGCCGGTCTTACTCACGGGAAAGCCTTTGAACGGATCAATTGCATCAATTCTCAGCCGTTTTCCCGCAGCAAGAGCCGCCTCAGCCAAGAAACAAATCGATCGGCCCTGCCAAACACCGATTTCAACAAGATGGCCCCCCTCTGGGGTTCTATTCACCACGTCCAAATAAATATCTTCATAGTCCATCCACCCGTGAATACGTTTGCTCCTGGGCGCCAGAAATCGCTCCGCCCGGAATCTGCCGTAAGTGTCCAGTTCCTCCAAAAGTCGTTGGCTCTCACAACCCCAAGGCAACATAGATGCCTTGTGATCTCGGATCCGCTTTGCAAGTCTCTCATGGAGGCCCGTCCGCCATTTAAAATGTTCAAAAGTTAGGCGTTGCTTGGATTTTACATGAAGTGGAGGCTTTGGGTGATGACTATCACCCATATATGGCCAGCGACTGAGACAAACTTTAGTGGCACACCCGAGCGCTAACCTCTCCGTGATTGCGGTTCGGACAGGAAAAGTTGCATCCAGTTCTTCAAAGCTACCAACCTCGCTCAAATCCGCCAGCCGTCCCCCGAAACCCAACCGATCAGCCATCCAAGCCATTGCGTAGTCCGCTCCTTCGGATTCTAAAGCCTCGATTATTAAAGATAAATTCCCAATTTCCCCAAGAAACTCATCGCTGTCTGCATGTAGAATCCATGAAAAATTACCGTCCAAATCCAGAACTAGCTCGGTCAATTGAGCGAGTGACTCCCCCGGCTTATACCAGTTGGTTGGCTCGATCCGATATGTAGCACCGTGCTCATTGCAAAGGGTTTCCAACTCCTCTGCGGAATCATTATTCTCCAAAACAATCACTACTGCGATCATTTTAACATGCGGCCGGTAGTACCGTAGCCACAGGCGAAAAATGTCCGTCTCTCGAACGCTTACCCGGCAGCATGCAATGACGTTCATCTCGTCTGCTAATAACTTATTATTAGTCACATCTTTTGGTGGTTTTAACGTGACAAATGGTGCAATGCATTCGTGGTTTGTCGGAAGGCCCACTCCATCGTTGCATAGTCACGACGAAAAATCTACTTTTTTGTAAAACAGTGTCCCAGTCAACTCTTTTTGATAACTTACTCTTGCCGCTGGCTTTAGGAACTTCAGCGCTGACCCCAACTGTCGGCGCAGATTTGCGTTGTTTTTTCACCGGGGACTATGCTATGCCGAAGAGTGCATATTGACAATTCATTTTTTTGATGGGTAGCTCCTTGGTTTAGAGGTGAAAAATGGGGAATTATGAACGAGTATCGTCCTATCATTTGGTTATTTGGTTTGCCATCGGCCGGCAAAAGCACTCTTGCGCAGGCCTTGTGCGTTAAGCTTACGAAAGCCGGACGCAGAGTCGTGGCTCTTGATGGAGATGTACTTCGCGGCGGAGTTTGCTCAGATCTCAGCTTCACCGACGAGGATCGAAGCGAGAACATACGTCGGTCCGCAGAAATAGCCAAGCTGCTAGCCTCCCAGGGCCTTTTTGTAGTGTGCGCTTTTGTAACGCCGAATGAGCAGCATCGTGTGCTAGTCAAGCGCATTCTAGGTGAACATGTCTCCCTGATACACGTAGATTGCCCTTTAGAGATGTGCATCGCACGCGACGTCAAGGGCCTTTACGCTGAAGCTGCTTCTGGGCGAAGGCAGTCAATGACGGGCATTCAACAGCCCTTTGATCCTCCGAAACTTTGTGATTTTACTGTGATTACTAGCAGCTGTAGTGTTGAATCCTGCGCCGATAAAATTTGCGAAGAGCTATTGAATGGCTCATCTTAGCAAACTTTACAGATTGATCTTGTGTTGAGGTTGAGTATAGAAATGTACCGGCAATCACTTGAATTTCTTATTGAGGCAATTCATAAACGCATGAGGCCACTTCAATTCTATGGTGCCGTTGGAATATGTCTGCACCCTATGGTGAGGTCGCGTTCAGCACATAAGTGTTGTATTGCTCGATCGTGGAGTTTTCGGGACAGGAGCTTGACGGTAAGAAGGATTCCGCCTCCCAATCAAACCAGTGCAGACTAAGATTCCGCCCATTTCTTAAAGCCCACGTTCCACAGCAACCGCTGCCATTTCGTTTAAATGTTCCATTTTCGTAAAGACTTACACTGTCGTTCCACAAAGGGTGCCGAACGTGAATCGTATGGGATGGTTTGGTCGTGAAGATTGCATGAATGGCCTTCATTCGGTCTATGGAACACCAGTGGGCGGATACAATGTTATTATCCTGCTTCGGAAAAAGTGATGCGTCCAACCGTAATCTCGGAGTGGACTTTGGTCTTGCTCCGTGGAGTATTGCAGCCCTCCCAATTATAATATCCTCGTCACCCGTCAATGGAAGTGATTCATCGGCTACTAGCTTCTCCACGAATTTGCGATTGAGAAAATATCCGGCTCCGCCGCTAGGTGCCCCTCTGTCTGTGAGACATTGATTTCCTATGATGTCAAACTCATTATCTACTAAGTCATGAATTCTACTAAGTGCAGTATATGTATCATCGTCGCATTTGAATATCCAGTCAAACTCATGTTCCTCAAGTGCATGCCTGAAAAATGCACGCACCTTGGATGGCAAGTACTCATAATTGTCGGTCGGCTCTTCCACAACTACAGTATCTTCCTCGCCCTTTAGCTCCCCTTTTCCTCCAACAAAAAAGACTGCCTCAATCCCCTCTACACTCTCAGACATCCAAGTCTCGCGTATCGCGGCCCGCTTTCCGGCATGTTTTCGGCAGCTGCAGACACCAATGAGGATTCGA
>JAQGOU010000057.1 GCA_028293445.1 Verrucomicrobiales bacterium
AAGAATCCACCAGCAGTGCGTCGAGCGGAATGGCCGAGATTATCGGAGAAGAGTTGATACGGAGAATAAATTTCCCCCTTCAGATAATGCGGCACCATGACCACCGCCAAAATAATGCGCGCGATGACGTAACCAATTATGAGCTGAATGAAAAAGAGGTTTCCCTTGTCCGCAAACGCCATGGCGGGCACGCCGATGATGGTGAGGGCGCTCGTTTCCGCGGCGACGATCGAGAGGCCGATGCCCCACCACGGGATATCTTTGCTCCCGAGAAAATAGTCGCGGGTGTTCTTGTTGTCTTTTCCGAACCAGACACCAAGGCCAATGATCCCCAGCAGGTAAACAATGATGACCGTCCAGTCGGCGACGTTCAGATGGCTCGCGAGTGAAATAGGCGCAGGAGGCATGCTTACATTCTGTTGATCCGCGCCGAACTGTCAAAGAATTACACGGGCTCCGCAATTAAATCGTAGTCAGTATGTCCGATGATCTTCACGCGCGCGAATTCTCCAATCGGCAGTTTGCCGCGCACATACACACGGCCATCGATATCGGGAGCATCGCCTTCCCCGCGGGCCACAAGGTAGGTTCCGGATTTCAAATTCAGCTTCTGCGCCTTGTCGTCCCGGATCAGGCCGTGCTCCCAGGAGGAGACATTTGCCTTGGCGAGATCTTTGGCACTGGCCTGGCCTTCGATGAGAACCTTGATTTCACGACCGACAAACGATGTGGCACTTTCCCGGGCGACCTTCAACTGGGTGGCCATGGCGAGCTTGCGGCGTTTCTGTTTGATGTTGTCCGTGAGCTGACTCGCCATTTTGCCGGCGACGGTTCCTTCTTCCTGGGAATAAGTGAAAATGCCGAGGCGCTCGAACTTCGCGTCGCGCATGAAATCCAACAGCGTGTTGAAATGCTTTTCCGTTTCGCCAGGGAAGCCGACAATGAAGGTCGTGCGAATCGAGATTCCCGGAATGCCGACGCGAATCTTTTTGATCAGATCAACGATGTACTGCTGCGTGGTCTCGCGGCGCATGCGTTGCAACATTTCCTCGTGGACGTGCTGCAGCGGAATGTCGATGTAGCGCGCGACCTTCGGACACTCAGCGATGGTTTGAATCAATTCATCGGTCCAATGCGCGGGATGCGTATAAAGCAGGCGAATCCAGAAATCGCCTTTGAGCGCGTCCAAAGCACGAAGCAATGTGCAAAGTGTTGTGGCGTCTGTAGGCAACGATTTCGCGGCGGCAGAGAATCTTTCGGGCGAGGAAATCGCGCGACTGTGATTCGGGCGCAGATCGAGACCGTAGTAGGTCGAATCCTGTGAAATAAGATTCAACTCCTTCACGCCATCAGCAATCAGCTGCTTCGCTTCGCTGACGATATCGCTCTGCACACGGCTGCGATGCGAACCGCGCATGCGCGGGATGATGCAAAAACTACAGGGATGATTGCAGCCTTCAGCAATCTTAACGTAAGCAAAATGCTTGGGCGTGAGACGAAAGCGGGGCGTGCCGAAATCAGGAATGAAACTGGGACGCGCGGTGATGTCCACGAGCGGCGCACTGGTCGAAGGTCCTTTGGCTCCCGGCGCGACGACGGCTTTGGTTTTGCCAAATTTGTCGGTGCCGCGAATGTTCTCTTCGTGATCATGTCCGCCAGCGGGACGCTTCTTTTCCAACTGCACCATGCTGTCGACGATCTTTGACTTGGAAATCTTTCCTTTGGTCGCTGGAGCTGCGGCCAGTTTTTGCGCCCGGCGTTCCATGGCTTCCTTTACGACCTGCGCAATCTGAGCGACCTGATCAATCCCGATGAACGCATCCACTTCAGGCAGCAGCTTCGGCAGCTCTTCGCGGAAACGCTGTGGCATGCAACCGGAAACAATTAAACCCTGGCCGCGATTGTTTGCGTCCCGCACCTCAACCGATTCGAGAATCGCATCAACGCTCTCTTCCTGCGCGGCATCAATGAAGGAGCAGGTGTTGACGATGACAACGTCCGCCGTCTCCGCTTCGTTTGTGATTTCAATGCCGCCCTTGAGCAGGGACCCGAGCATAATTTCGGCATCGACCAGATTCTTAGCGCAACCGAGGGAGATTAGACCGACGCGAATGGGTTTTTTCGTTGTGTTCTTTTCGGACATGACAAGGCGGGAAACCTACGTTGAAAAGGCCAGAAATCAACCGCCGATTTGGGCGCTACCGCCGAACCGGAGCCGGAAGGGGCAACGTTTGCCCTGCTGTTTTCTGCGGCTGATACAAAGCTGGCTTCAATCCGGAGAGCGGATCCTTGTTGCGCTGTTCAATCCAAAAGCGCACGCCAAAGATGCCACCGCCCACGACTAAAATGACGAGGATAATCGGCAGCGCGATCTTCCAGTTTAGCTTCGAAACCTGGTACATCACGAAATCGAGGACATTGCGTGAGGGTGAGGGAGGGAACGACGGTTCCTGATGCTGCGGTGACTGGGCCAACTCGGCGTTGACCTGCTCCACGAGTTTCACGGCGTCGAGCTTGAGCAGGTTGGCGTAAGTTCGGATGGAGCCACGGACATAAACCGGCGCTGAGAAGACGCTGAAATCGCCTTCTTCCAAAGCGCGAATGTGATCAGTGCGAAGTTTAATGACTTCAGCGGCCTGAGTTATGGTCAAGTTACGCGCCTCGCGCGCCTGACGTAATTGTTCACCTACCGTGGGCACAGAGAAATTAATAGTTTTCGCAGTAGCAAATAGCAATGCGCAAACGTTCATCGTTCTTGCTCATCGGCTCCGGTTTCATTAATTTGCGGCGGATGCGTTTCTGGTTGCTGATTTCCCGTTGCGCCGCAATTTTTGCTCTGAGTGCGGTAATGTGCGGTTGTCTGCCTTCATCCAGCAGCGAGAGTGACGAACAGAAGGATCCACATTACATCAACGGACGCAACCTGGTCAGCGGTCTTGATTACAAAGGTGCGGTCAATGAATTTGAAAAAGCTCTCGAAGTAAATCCCCGTTCCGCTGCCGCCCATTTTGAATTGGCCCTTATTTACGGCGAACAGATGAAAGATCACGCGGCGGCTATTTACCATCTGCAGCAGCATTTGAAATTGCGCCCGACCTCCGAATACGCTGACCGCATCAATGGGCTCATCCGCACTTACAAAACGGAATTGGTCAAAAGTGATTTCATTGCCCCGATGAACCTCGGCATGCAGCGCGACCTGGAACGGCTCACGACAGAAAACACGATGCTCAAACGGCAGGTCGAAACGCTTCAGTCGCAACTCGGCACGCGCCAGGTCCTCGCCACGAATACCGCGCAACCATCGGCCCGTTACGCAAATCCCGTTTTGGAGAATCGCGTCCCGAGCACCGGACAGCCTACGAGCCCTCGCCTCTCTTCCCCGCGCGAAACGGTCACGCCACTGCCGCGTGCAAAAAGTTATACCGTAAAATCGGGCGACACCGTCACATCGATTGCCAAAGAGTGCCGCGTGAAAATCAGCACCCTGTTGCAAGCCAATCCCGGCGTTGATCCACGTCGCTTGAAAGTCGGACAGCCTCTTAACGTTCCGGCCTCGTAGTCATGGCCTCGCGTCTGACTTTTCTCCTGCTGGCGATATTTTGGGTGACAATGAATTTTTTCCTGTGGCGCTCCGAATTCGGCGGACGCAACGAACTCCCTAGCGCGATCCCCGCCGAAAAGATTTGGCAGAAGGTCCTGACCGCACCTGACACCTCATCACTCAACATTTATCATCACGGGAAAAAAATTGGCTACTGCACCTGGTCAGCCAACGTGAGCCAAAACCGCGCCGATGCAGCGCTTAATGCCGATGACTTTGAACCCGAAGGTATGGTGCGATCCCCGTCGAACTACTCCTTGGAATTGGAAGGCACTGTTTTCATTCCCGCGCTCACGAACAGTGCCCGTTTCAATTTGTCCCTGGTTCTGTCCACAAATCGGGAGTGGCAGGATTTGCTCGTTCACGCCAGCGCGCGTCCGAATACCTGGGAGTTGCGCGCCTCCGCTCTGACGCAAAAAGTGCACCTGCGCACCGAAGACGACAGCGGACAGTCCGATTACAATTATAAATTTTCCGATCTGCAAAATCCGCAGTTTCTCATGAAGGAATTCGGCGGGCCGATGGCGTTGATGTTCATGGCGGGAATGGGCGCTTCTCCGAAGACAAACCAGATCGCCACTCTCTCCCTCGGCCTGGATTGGAAAGCGCATAATGATTGGATGCGCTTCGGACATTCGAAGGTTCGTGTTTACAAACTCGAAGCAAAGCTTTTGGATCGCTTCAAGGTTTTCGTTTTTGTCAGTCGCGTCGGCGAAATTCTCTGGGTGCATTTGCCCGACGAGCTGGTGCTGAGCAACGATGCTTTCACCCATTTTTAATAATGATTGAACTGGTCCATCTGGTTAAGAAATTCGGGGATCTCACCGCCGTGAATGATATTTCGCTCACGGTCGGTCGCGGAGAATTCTTTGCTGTCCTCGGGCCGAACGCTGCCGGCAAAACGACGACCATCCGGATCCTGGCAGGTTTGATCAAACCGACTTCGGGAACCGCACGCATCGCCGGTTTCGACGTGCAGACACATCCCCTCGAAGCACGACGACGCCTGGCCTACGTCCCTGATTTTCCCTTTCTCTACGACAAACTCACCCCGTGGGAATTTTTGCGGTTCATCGGTCAACTCTTCCACATGGACGAGGCCCGAATCCAAAGTGCCGCCCACGAGTTAATCCCGCGTTTCAATCTTGAGCCATTCATCAGCAAACCGATCGAAGGCCTTTCCCACGGAACACGGCAACGCGTGGCGATCGTCTCCGCTCTAATGCATGATCCGGAAGTATTCGTCATCGATGAGCCAATGGTGGGTCTCGATCCGCAACATGCGCGCATCGTGAAAGATGTTTTGAAAGAACGCTCCCAAAAAGGGATGACCGTTTTTCTTTCCACGCACCAACTCAGCGTCGCCGAAGAAATGGCGGATCGCATTGGAATTATTCACCAGGGAAAATTCGTGGCCGTCGGCACGCGCGAAGAGTTGCGCAAACAGACCGGCCTGCAAGGTGCCCTCGAAGAAACCTTCCTCGCGCTCACCGCCGAGGAGGCGAACCTTTCCGCCCAGCAGCCCATCGGCAAACCTTAAGACCTCTCGCTCGCTTAAGAAAACAAAGAGGCCACCCTGTTTCCCTATCGGCCCCTGTTGGGGTTCGTGCAGGCGAAAAAATATCCCGCCGGAACCGTCGTCGGGAGAAATGAAGTAAATCAATCGCGCTTGACATAACTGTCATACTGTCCTATGACAGTCACAGGACAAGTGATGTTGCGTTTACAAGTTAATTTTAAATCCGGACTACCAGTCTATTTGCAATTGGTGGAGCAGATCAAGGCGGCGGCGGCCTCCGGCACCTTGCAGCATGGGGAACCGCTTCCCTCCATTCGCCCGCTCGCCGAGGAGTTGCGCGTCAATCGCAATACGATCGCCAAGGCTTACGCCGAACTCGAAAGCCTGGGGGTTATCGAAACCATTCCCGGGAAAGGCTGCTTCCTGAAACAGAATACCTCGCCATTTCGCGCCAAGGTGCGGGCAGAAATGTTGGCCGAGCCTATCGATGCCCTGATCGTGCAGGCCCATCATCTTCAGATCAGCGAAGCGAATTTACTGCGACTGGTGAAAGAACGCCTCGTGGAGTTCGAAGCACAACGCCAAAAAGCCGACGCCAAGTCCAAGGAGAAAGCCGCATGAACGCACCTGTTTCTATTTCTT
>JAQGOU010000078.1 GCA_028293445.1 Verrucomicrobiales bacterium
CATCTCGGCGAAACGCTTTCCGCCGAAGCGGGCATCGAAGTCGAATTCAAACTCGCCTCTCTCGACAAACTCCGCAGTGAAGCCCACACGATGTTCTTTTATGATCTCGCGATGGGTCACCGCGTCGTTGTCGGAGACGCCGACGTCCTCGCTGGACTCGAGCCTAATGCCAAAAACATCCCACTCTTCGAGGCGACACGACTCCTGATGAATCGCTGTTCCGGCCTCCTCTTCTCGAAGGAGAAACTGGAGCACGAAACGTTCACCGCCGAAGATGCTGACTTCATCGGGCGCAATCATGCCAAGGCGCAACTCGCCTTCGGTGATGTCGTCTTAACGGTGGAAGGAGAATATCATTGGAGTTGCCGCACCCGTCAGGAACGGCTGCAAAAGCTCTCGAGCAACATTCCACGCCTCTCACAGATTCGTTGTCATCACGCTTTGGGCGTCGAGTTCAAATTGCATCCGCAGAAAAAGTCCGGCGACAAAAGTGCGTTCCTTCCCTTGCAAACGGAGCTGCTGCAAATCGGCCGTGAACTCTGGCTCTGGCTCGAGTCGCGTCGACTGGCACAAACGTTCGCATCCATCCAGCACTACGGTTTGTCCCCGCTGAGCAAGTGTCCGGAAACAAATCCCGCCCGCAATTTCCTGATCAACGGCCTGAAGTTTCATTCCGCTGCGTTCGCGTCCGGAAAAGGTTTACGCTATCCGCGCGAGCGACTGCTGGAATCGCTTCCGCTCTTGCTTTGGGAGCCGCTCGATTCGCCCGGGCTGCTCCAGCGCGTGCAAAACAATCTCCAATCCAGTGCGAGCACTTTTCCTGAACTCGTCCGGGCTTATTCCAAACTGTGGCAACGGTTTAATTGACGTATGAAAATTCTCGTTTTTTATCCTTACGTCCCCTACCCGCTCGATCGCGGGACGTATCAACGCACCTTTCATCTCTTGCGCGAACTCTCGCGTGAGCACGACGTCGATCTCCTTGCCCTCGTCGAAAAGGGTGAAGGCATGGAACACAAGGCGGTCTTCGAACAGTTTTGCAAACGCGTCGATCTCGTGCCGTTCCAACATCCCGACTGGCCACGGCTATTTCCGAATCGCCTCTGCAATTCACTTCCGACCTCCATCGCGCATTGGAGCGTCCCGGGCTTAAGCAAGGAAATCGAAAGCATCCTGCACGAGCGCCATTATGATCTCGTCCATTGCTGCGATATTGTGCTCGCCCAATATTTTCTGAAGCGCAACACCACCATTCCACTCTCGATCGATCGCAGCCGTGTCGATTTACAATTTCAATTGGCCGAACACAACCGGATGAATTTTTCGTGGAAGACAAAGTTGCTGCGCTACGAGGGCTACGCCAAAATGTTGCTCTACGAAAAAGCGGTTGCCCGCCGTGCCTCGCTTGAAGTGGTCTGCGGTATCGACGACGAAATCTTTGTGCGTCGTTGGATCAGCCGTAGCGCCTCCGTGCAGGTGCTCGTGAATGGTGTGGACCTCGATTATTTCTATCCCACTTCATCAACGGTCCCGCGCGCCGCTTCGCCGACCGTCCTCTTTTGCGGGGCGATGGATTACAATCCAAACATCGACGCGCTCCGCTGGTATTTCGCCAACGTTCACGACGCGCTCCGCATTAAAATCCCGGATCTCCAGGTCCTCATTGTCGGGAAGAACCCAGTCGTGGAAATTCAAAAGTATGGTGAAAAAACCAACGTCATCGTCACGGGCGGCGTTCCGGATGTGCGCCCATTTTATCGACGCGCCTGGATGCAGATCGTGCCACTCCGCATCGGCGGCGGTTCGCGCTTAAAGATTGTGGAATCGTTGGCAATGGGAACGCCAGTCGTTTCCACCACCATCGGCGCCCAAGGTCTCGGCCTTGTTCACAACGACGACATCCTTCTCGGCGACACGCCTGAAGAGTTCGTGAATCAAACCGCGCGCGCCCTGCAGGACGAATCGCTACGTGAACGAATAAAAGTCAAAGGTTTGGAAACCGTGTGCTCACGTCTTTCGTGGAAAACTCTCGGCCACCAATTGAGCGAGCTTTATAGAAACCGTTTCAAACCCGCCGGCGACAAGACAAAAAGACCCGGCGTTTTTTCGATCGCGTCCACGCCCCCCCCTTCCGTCAAGCAGATTTAAAGAGTTGCATTCTCCCGGATGCAGGCGAGCACTTGCCGGAGTTTGGGCATTTTCTCATGCAGGGCGCAAACTGGCACATATCCTGCCAAGGCAAGTGTGAACACGTCTAAGTAAAACTGAATTACACGCGAATGGGTCGGTTTGAGCCCATGTTCCAAAGCACGAGATGACGGCAAATGAGTCAATTGCCTAAAAATCGCACAGATAAATTAATGACCGCCCGCTTCCATAGCGCCTGTCTTTTTCTTGCAGGCCTCCTCATCGGGGGTATGACCGCTTCCGGTGTTACCAACCAGGTCGATACCGCCTATCTGCATCACGCGTGGCAATTTGACGAAGGCTTGCCGCAAAACAGTGTCCAAGCCGCCCTGCAAACCCGCGATGGTTATGTTTGGGCCGCCACGCCGAAAGGTTTGGCTCGTTTCGATGGCATGACGTTCACGGTGTTCGATCCGCAAAACGTCTCCGAATTCAAGAACACCTCTTTTACCGCCTTTTGTGAAACGAAGGATGGTAGCCTCTGGATTGGCACTGATGGCGGTCTGAACCGGTTGAAGGATGGGACATTTTATTATTATTCCCGAGAGGCAGGATTCACCAATGATCAGGTACGAAGTCTCTTCGAGGACAAAGATGGCGCCCTTTGGATAGGCACAACGAAGGGAGTGTCACAATACAAAGCAGGCAAGTTTAGCAACTTTACTCCGGAACAATGGCCACCCAACGAGGCGGTCAGGTCCATCTGTCAGGATCAAAATGGAACCATGTGGTTTGCGACCGGAATGGGAGTCTTTCGCTGGGGAAATAATGCAGGGGCCCTGTTCAATAACAAAAACACGGGATCCTGGGGAACAAACAACTGGATCCCGAACAACTCAATTCGATCCGTCTATTGTGATCGTCAGGGGAATGTCTGGCTCGGTTCCAACCGGGGATTGACCCTGTTCGAAGAAGGCAAGTGCATCACATTCAGCAAGGATGATGGATTGGCTGATCACATTGTCTCCTCCATCTTCGAAGATCGAAGCGGGAACCTGTGGATCGGTTCGTATGGCGGATTGAATCGCATGAAGCAAGCCGGGCACCTGAAAACTTCAGACCCGAATTTCCGCTCTTCTATCTCGTTCTACAAGGAATTGAATGCGGAAAGAGCCCCCTATGATGCCGTGAACTCAATCTCGCAAGATCACGAGGGAAGTCTCTGGATTGGCGCAAAAGATGGCTTGAGCAGAATCAAAAACCGGGACTTCACTGCTTACACCCAGCAGGAGGGCCTCACACATAATAACGTCACCTCCGTGTGCGAAGACAGCACAGGCACCCTTTGGATCGGCACCTGGGGCGGCGGTCTGAACCGCTACGCGAATGGCCTCTTCACGAATTATTCCGGTGACCTGGTTTTAGGAATCTGTGTCACCGCGGACATGAATGTTTGGTTCGGAACAGATTACGACGGCGGACTATTTCGGCTGCAAGATGGAAAACCGATTCACATGGACTTCCCGGACGCCGCCATCAAGGCCCTTCATGAGGATCGCAAAGGCAACCTCTGGATCGGTACGGCCACGGCGCTGGACTTGTTGCGCGATGGCCAGCTCACCCGCTTTACCACTACGAACGGATTACCATCCAACATGGTCAGGACCATTCTCGAAGATCATCAGGGAAACATTTGGTTGGGAACAGGCAATGGGCTCGCCGTTCGCAAGGACGGTCGCTTCATTTCTTTTACCACCACGAATGGACTCTCCAGCAATGCCATTAATTCTCTCTACGAAGATCGGGACCATACCCTTTGGATCGGAACGCTGACGGGTGGTTTAAA
>JAQGOU010000104.1 GCA_028293445.1 Verrucomicrobiales bacterium
AAAAAGTAGGAGACGAGGTAACGAGTCTCTAACTTCTCTCTGCAAACCCAGGAAATTTGAGACTCGTCACCTCGTCTCCTACGAGAAAGGAGGATTTTTCAACAGCCTGCTATGCATCGAGCGAGAATTTTTGTCGTAAATTCCGGTTCGAATCTTCAAAGTCTGGCCCTGTTATGCCAAATCCCTGGACTGGAAAAGGAAATCCTTACACCCGCAAAGAAGTTGTCGAACGCCTCCGCGCCCGACTGAAGAAAGGCGAACCAATTATCGCTGCCGGCGCAGGAACCGGGATCAGCGCCAAGTTCATCGAAAAGGGCGGCGCAGATTTAATCATCATTTACAATTCGGGGCGCTTTCGCATGGCCGGTCACGGTTCGACCTGCGGCCTCATGTCGTATGGCGATGCCAACGCCATCGCGATGGAGATCGGCGAGTTCGAAGTGTTGCCAATTGTCGAAGAGGTTCCCGTCATTTGTGGCGTTCATGCCACCGACCCGCGCCGTCGCATGTGGCACTGGCTTCTGCAAGTCAAAGACATGGGCTTCAGCGGTGTGAATAATTTTCCAACTCATTGCATCGTTGATGGTCAATTCCGACAGGTGCTCGAAGAAACCGGCATGAGCGTGAAAAAAGAATTCGAGATGGTCGCGCTCGCCCGGAAGATGGATTTGTTCACGTGCGTTTATGTCGCGACAGCCGAGGAAGCTAAAGCCATGGCCCAAGCCGGAGCCGATTGCATCATCGCACACGTCGGCACAACCATCGGCGGCTCGATCGGAGTGAAAGGTGCCGCTTGCACCATGGATGACGCGGTAAAACGGACTCAAGCAATCATCGAAGGCGCGAAAAAGGTGCGCAAGGATATTGTGTTCCTCTCGCACGGCGGCCCCATCGCTACGCCTGAAGATGCGGCTTATATCAATCTACATACCGATTGTGTCGGGTTCGTCGGAGCCTCGAGCCTGGAGCGGCTGGGTGTAGAGCAGTCACTGGTGGATCTCACGCGAAAATTTAAAAAGATTCCCGTCAAAGAATCATCGTTGCGTCCGTTTAAGAAGGGGAAGTAGTCGTGGTGCCTGACCGTGACCTGAGGCTTAACGAAAAAATGAGCGCGCATTTCGAGCGGAGCGCCGGTTTCCAAACCGGCTTAGTCGCGATGAAGGCAAAACGTGCACGTCAGAAGTCGAGCGTTGGAAGTCGACTTGGAACTCGGCGCTCCGCTCAATGGGAGCGACTGGCAAATTCAGCATTACGGTGCCCCTTTAACAGTCGTCTCGATGGCGTAAAGGGATGTGCAGGCGGTAATGAAGAGGGTCTTTCCTGACTTACCGCCGAAGCAAAGATTCGCGGGTGCCTCAGGCACCAATATTTTTGCAATCAGCGAACCGTCTACCGCAAAAATGTGAACGCCATCGCCGGCGCTCGACCAAACCCTTCCTTCCTTGTCACACCGAATTCCATCAGGAACGCCGCTGTTGATATCACAGAAAACTTTTCCATTCGCGAGTGTGCCGTCTTTCTGCACGTCGAATACCCGGATGTGATGCGGCTTGCCCGAATCAGCGATGTATAGTTTTTTCTCGTCTGGTGAAAAACAAAGGCCATTCGGTTTATCAAAATCTTTTATGACCGCACGGACCTCATGGGATTTTGGGTCAAACCGATAAACGTAGAGCCCAGCCACATCGTGAGGATTCTTGCCCAGGCCATAGTCGGGATCGGTGAACCAAATGGTCCCATCAGACTTAACAGCGGCATCGTTGGGGGAATTGAATTTCTTGCCGTCGAAGGTCTCAATGAGAGGCTTCACTTCACCTTTGCTGTTTTCGAGGACAACCTTTCGACCGCTGTGCTCGCAACTGATCAGATTGCCTTTCCGATCAATGGTGTTGCCGTTCGCGTTGTTACTAGGCTTCCGGTAAGTCGTAACACCTTCCTTGGCGGTCCACTTCTTCAGTTCGTTTGCGGGGATATCGCTGAAGACCAGAAAACCGCCGCTTCGTGAAACCCACACCGGCCCTTCGAGGAAGCCGAAGCCAGTGGAAAGCTTCTCCACTTTCGCGCCGGAAGGGAGGAGCTTTTGAAACTCCTCCGGCTTCCGGACATCAAAATCTGCAGCGACGACAGCGCTCAGGCTGCCGAGAGCCAACCAGCAAACAGCGATCAACTTTTTCATAATCTTCGCGGGCGACCGCTCCTGCAAACCGCGCGAAAAGCTCAGCCTTTATTTGAGCCAGGCTGGAATCTTTTCGTGCTCCCAGATTCTTTCGAGCTTTTCCCGTTCGCGGACGGCAGCAAATTTGGTTTTGTTTACGAGCACTTCAGCGGCAAGTGCGCGGGAATTATAGTTCGAACCCATCACGGAGCCATAAGCACCGGCACTGAGCAGCGCGAGATAATCGCCATCGCCGACCTTTGGCAACTCGCGATCTTTGCAGAAGAAATCACTCGATTCGCAAACGCCACCGACAACATCGGAAGAGATCGTCGCGCCCTTTTTCTCGGAGAGCGAAAGAATCTCATGATACGAGTCGTAAAACGCGGGGCGAATAAGATCGTTCATCGCGCCATCGACGATGACGAAATTCTTCTTGCCGGTTTTCTTCACGTATTCAACGCGAGTCACGAAGATGCCAGCGTTTCCGACAATAAAGCGGCCTGGCTCAACAAGGATGCGCAAACCGATCGGCTGAAGGAGCGGCACGAGTTTTTCGGCGTAGGTCGCCGGAGTCATGATGCCTTTTGCCTCGGAAGATTTCCACCATGCGGCCGAGCCACTGGCGAGCGCCGGCTTGTAAACAATACCGAGACCGCCACCGATGCTGAAGAATTCGAAGCCGTATCGTGCCGCCAGTGTTTTGACCATCGGCGCGACTTTTTTAACGGCGAGTTCGTACGGCGTCACCTGCGTGAGCTGCGAACCGATGTGCATTTGCAACCCATGCAATTTGATGTTCTTCAATTTGCTGGCCCGGGCATAAACGCCTTCGACATGCTCGAACTGAATCCCAAATTTGTTTTCGTAAGTGCCGGTCGTAATCTTGGCGTGGGTGTGCGCATCGATGTTTGGATTCACACGCACGGCGATCGGCGCGATCTTTTTCAAACGCGCGGCCACGCGATTGATACGCGCGATTTCAGGCTCGCTCTCCACGTTGAAGGAATAGATTCCCTTCCGCAGCGCGAACTCGATCTCTTCTTCCGTTTTGCCGACGCCAGCAAAGACGCACTTTTTGGGATTACCACCTGCCGCGATCACGCGTTGTAATTCACCACCACTGACAACATCAAAGCCGCTGCCAAGATTCGCGAGCGTGCGCATCACCCCGAGATTGGAATTGGCCTTCATCGCATAGCAGATCATGTGATCCAGCGGCGCGAGTGCCTGATCTAATTTGGAATAATGGTCGGTGAGCGTCTCCTGGGAATAGACGTAAAGAGGTGTGCCGAACTTTTTAACGAGGGATTCGACAGCCACACCTTCACAAAAAAGTTTTCCGCGAACGTAACGAAAAGAATGCATGTATAATTGGAATTAGATTATGGGATTTTCAGTTTCAGACCGAAAGCTAAAACAAAAAGCCCGCCAGCGTGAAAGCCAGCGGGCGAATTGATACAGAACCGATTACGGTTCCGCAATGATTTTGGCGCGCATCTGATGATATTCGTGCGGCGTAATTTCATCATTTTTGTAACGCACGAGAATCTCAGCGAGTTTTTTCTCCTTGGGAGTCAGTGCAGCGGTGACCTCGGCAGTGAGCGTAGTCGGGGGAGATTTTTTGTTCGCAGCAGTCTTCTTGGGTTCAACCTTCTTGGGCTCTGGC
Source organism: Verrucomicrobiales bacterium (assembly GCA_028293445.1). Taxonomy (GTDB): domain Bacteria; phylum Verrucomicrobiota; class Verrucomicrobiia; order Limisphaerales; family JACDHS01; genus CBHWET01. The sequence goes on from JAQGOU010000104.1 coordinate 3,825, forward strand.
TTTGCCGCAATCTTGGTCGTTTGCGGCTTGGCTGCGGTAGCATTCTTGATCGCCTGCTGTTCGGCGGCTTCAATCTGGGCGGTTTCTTCGCCCTGCTTCATTGTGGCAATGTGTTTGTCAGTTGCTGCGATCGATTCCTTCAACGTGGCGAGTTCAGCGTCCAGGTCGGTCTGCTGCTTGCGCAGGTCTTCAATTTCTTTGGAACCAGCATCCGCCACCGTCGCACCCGATCCGCTGCCTGCGGCGACAAACCTGAGCGCGTCAGCCATCACCATCTGGCCAGCCGTTGAAATTCCGTCCGTGATGCGAACCTCACCGGATGATCCTTGGGCAAAGTTAAACTTACCCAGCAAATTCCATTTCGCACCGTTGTTTTGTTGATTAACGAGAATGGTTTGTGTTCCACCACTGTAGGAAATGATGTAAGGGGTATCTGACGCACGGTTCGTGCCGCCGACGTGCCATTCGTACACTTCATAATCCCCGGCCATTGGAATGACTGGAACAAACTTCACATAACTGCTACCCGTGCCCTTACCCTTCCAGACGTAGTCGGCTCCGTAGAAACCTCGGGTCTTGCCCGTCATCCAAGTGCCGTTTTGGCGGGATGCGGGATTATCAACGATCAGTTCAACACCACTTTCGTCGGTCTTACCTTTGTTGTCGGAACCATTGCGAACAGCGTTCTGCAAATCAGCTTTGATTTTGATTTGTTGAGCGCGCAAGTCGGCCTGACGTTGACGTAATTCCTGGAGTTTCTTGGTTTCAGCTTCGATTTCGCCAGCATTAACCACAACCCGCGGCGTGGTTACACGTTCGACGGGGGGTTGTTGAGATTTCTTGTTCCGGGCCGCAAGGTCAAGTTCATCCGCTTTGGTCTTCGGTTCCGTAATTGGACGGGAAACAACTTGTTTCTTTACCGGGGGTTCTTCGGTTTGGACCGGAGCGGGCTTTTGGGCTTTCGTCAATTTCGCGTTCGCCTTCTCCTGGGCATCACGTTCCTTTTGCGCTTTTGCTTCCGCTTTGGCGCGTTCCTTGGCCGACATTGCAGTGACGCGGGCCTGAGATTCCTCAGCATCAAGTGCTGCTTGTTTCTGACGAAGAGCTTCAAGCGCCTTTTCTGTGGCATTTGATTCGGTTGAAACATCGCTGCTCGGAACAGTCTTCGGAGTAGTCGTTACGGCAGGGGCAGTCGTTTTTGCCGTAGCCGTTTTCGCCGTAGGGGTCACTCCCTTAGCCTGAGCATCCTGGGCGTCCAAGTCCGCCTGCTTGCGTCGCAAAGCTTCCATGGCCTTGGCCTGAACATCGCTTTCAACTTCGCTCGGCTGCACCGGTGCAGAACGAAGAGCGGCAACAGGCGCCTTGTCTTGTTTCTTTGCTTTTGCCTTGCGCTCTTCCGCTTCGAGTTCCTTGGCCTGACGGGCGATTTCCAGTTTTTCTTTACGAGCCGCTTCAGCCTGAATCTCTGCGCTGCGGGCCTTTTGCACTAGGGCGAGGCGATTTTCTTCTTCCTGGTATTTTCTAGCATTCTCTTTCGCCTTACGTTCTTCGGCATTGAGCATTTCGGCTCGACGCTCGATTTCCAGCTGCTGTTTGCGAGCTGCTTCAACCTTAAGATCTGCCTCACGCGCCTCTTTCTGCGCCAACGCACGGCGGTTTTCTTCTTCCTGATACTTGCTGGCTTCAACGGAGGCCTCGACAGATTTTTTAACTGGCGGGCTCGTTTTCACCGTTTCGGATACTTGCGCTTTTTTCGCACGCTCACGGGCTGCGGCTGCGTCCTTTTCAGCTCTCGCCTGGACTAATTCGAGTTCGTGAGCACGGCGGGCCATTTCTTCATCGTTCGCAGAAGGGGCAACCACGGGCGTACCAGATTTCTTGGACATCGCCAGAGCGCTCTTGCGAGCATTATCACGCGCAAGCTTGGCGCGTCTCGCGGCTTCAGCAGCCACTTTGGCTTTCAGTGCGGATTCTTTGGACACCTTGACTTGTTCTTCCAAGGTCTTCTTTTCCAACTGTTCCTGCCACTGGGCATCGTAATATTTTGATTGAGCGCGGCGGTAGGGAGATGTGCGCACTTCGTCGGCTTTTGCTTTTGAAGCCGCTACTTTTGATTTGAGCGCATCGACTTCAGACTGGGCCGCCTCTACTTCCGCTTGAGCAACTTCCGCTTCGGCTTCGCTTTGTTCAGCCGTCAACTCAAGCCGCTTTTGCTCGTAGGCAGGACGATTCAATTTTTCGGTGGCGGTCGGAGGTTCAGCGGATTTGGCCTTCGCAGCTTTCGCGCGATTTCTCGCCTCTTCGGCTCGTGCCCGGGCAGCTTCGGCTTTGGCTTCAAAGTCCTTTTGCTGGAGAATAAAAATCTTCGATTGTGTAACGGTTTGAGGATTATCCAACTGCATCCGCTTCTCACGCAGAACGTCGAGGGCACCGCGTTGTGAATCTACATCTGGATTCTGCCCAAAAAGTAAGGTCAAACTAAGGCCGGCGACAGCGGCCATCAGCACAAATTTCTTAATCTGCATCCCGCGAGTTCTAAAGGAAAATAGTAGCAGAAGCAACTTTATTTACCGAATGGAGCCTCAGGGAGGTGATATTGGCCTTCCCAGTGCCGCCGGAATGGAAGGAGCGCGATGGAATTGACAATAATACTGCGGATTTCGTCGCGACCGACTTTAATTCGTTTGGTGGCATCAAGCGGATTCTCACGTCGAAGCTTTTCCACGGTTTTCACGCCAATTAAGACCGGCCAGGCACACGCAAGGCGAACCCGCAGCTGATTTCGCGGTAAGGAGTTGGTATAACTCCAGCCAACCGCCAGATGCGCTTCACAGCGATCAAGATAGTTGTTGTAGAGCGGGCGGAACCGAGCCTCCACCTCTGGTAAAAGCAAGTCGGATGGTTTCAGTGCGGCGGCCTGGAGGGTGTCTTTCGGCAAATAACAGCGTCCTTGACGCAAGTCTTTGGGAAGGTCGCGAAGAATATTCACATATTGAAGACCTTTCCCAAAACGAACGCCATTCCTGATAAGAAGATCGTAATCGAGTGGAGCGTTCGGAAATAAATGCGCACGACACATTTTGGTCCAAAATTCACCAACACAACCCGCGACACGATACGTATAATCATCAAGCTCGGCGTCGTTCGTTAGCGCCACAATGTTTGTTGCCGTCCCTGCGGCAAACCGATTTAAATCCAACTCCTGTCCGCTGATAATTGTTTTCAGAACGTCTCGAACACGCTCCTGATCGGCTTCGGAAAACGTCGAAAGGATTTTTACGCTCTCTTCGCTGCGCAGCAGTAAGGTCTTCTCGGCTCCAGAGGTTTGTTTTTCCGCAAGCCGCTCGAATTGAAGAGGAGATGTTTTACCAGTATTAAGAATACGCTCCCGGAGCAGGGTCAATGCGTCCAGCCGATTTTCCCGGGAAACGATGTCGGTATCGGCAATGGTGTCCGTCGTTCTGGCCAAAAGATAAGCCAATCCTATCTGGGGCCGAATGGCCGAGGGCAGGACCCGCAGGGTTTTATAAAACGTGCGAGAAACGTCCTTGAGCAATCCGGTCAGCAAGTCTGAGGAAACATTGCTCATGGTTTGAACGCTACAATCCGGAATTACGCCGTCCCTAGATCTTCACTGAGAAACTTCTTTTTCCAAAGTGACAGCTGTCGTGCGACTTCTTTCGTTCCAGGAGCGCCGGTAGAATTTCTCTTGCCCATGGCGCGTTTCAGATCGAAGACGTGCAAAACGTCTTCCGAGAAATTTGGATCCAGCGAATGCAACTCCGCGACCGTAAGCTGATTCAGCGGTCTCCCCGCTTTCTCAGCGAAAGCCACCACGCTGCCGACAACATGATGTGCCTGACGAAAGGGCATTTCTTTTTTCACGAGATAATCCGCCAGATCGGTGGCCAGCAAGGCCGGATCGCTCGCCGCAGCGGCACAAGACTCTTTATTGATCGTTGTATTCTGCAGCATCGCGGCCGTAAGACGAACTGTCGAACGCACGGTGTCCGCCGTATCAAAGAGACGTTCTTTGTCTTCCTGCAAATCGCGATTGTAGGTCATGGGAAGACCTTTCAATAACATCAGTAACGAAACCAGATTCCCGACGACGCGTCCCGTCTTTCCACGCGCCAGCTCGGCAATATCCGGATTCTTTTTCTGCGGCATGAGCGACGAACCCGTCGTATAAGCATCAGCGATTTTGATGAAATTAAACTCAGTGGTGGCCCAGAGAATAATATCCTCGGCGAGACGCGATAGATGCACCGCCACGAGCGCTCCAGCGCTGCAGAATTCAATGGCGAAATCGCGATCGCTCACGCCGTCCATTGAGTTTTGCGTTAACCTCGGTTCTCCCTCGTCATCCACAAACTGCAGGAGTTCGGCGACAAATTCCCGGTCGAGCGGCAAGGTTGAACCAGCGATGGCGCCACTTCCCAGCGGGCAAACGTTCACCCGCGTAAAACAATCGTTAAGACGAGCGTAATCACGTTCAAACATTTCCGCATAGGCGAGCAAATGGTGGGCGAAGTAAACCGGTTGCGCCCGTTGCAAATGCGTATAACCGGGAATGATTACATCAGAATTCTTCTCCCCAAGTTCCACGAGTGCTTTTTGCAATCCGCGAAGTTCTCGCATCAATTCGATAATCTGGTCCCGAAGCCAAAGACGTATATCCAACGCCACCTGATCGTTTCGTGACCGACCGGTATGGAGCTTTGCCCCGGCGGGAACTCGTTTCGTCAGTTCCGCTTCGATGTTCATGTGAACATCTTCCAGCTCGGGCTTCCATTTGAATTTCCCTTCGGCAATTTCGCCGCCAATTTGTTGCAGCCCGTTCTTGATCTCGGTCAGTTCAGCCAACGTCAGCACGCCGATTTTCTGGAGCATGGTGGCATGGGCGATAGATCCGAAAATATCATATTCCCATAGCCGCCAATCAAACGAAATGGATTCGGTGAATTTTGCGACATCGGCGCCGGGACCGCTTTCAAAACGGCCGCTGCGGGAAACTGGAGATTGCTCTTTCATGCCTTTCAAGCTGGCCGAATTTGCGACGAAGCAAACCGAAAGTCACGAGGTTTTAGCGTGGCGCGCTGACGCGATAGAAACGATCCGGCGTATTAGTGCCCAACGGATCAGCAAATGTGAGCGTGCCATTGCTGTTGGTAAGCGTCTCCACGAAATCCCAGTCAACGAGGTTCGTTGACGCTTCAATCACGTACGCGCCGCCCGGCGCTCCAGTAACATTGAACTGCAATATGCCGTTGTTCACGTTGATCGATGAACGATCGAACTGCATTTGCGTGACCGTCAGAAGGGCGTTGGTGCTGATCACAAAACCGGCGACGTTCGAAACGATCACGGAGTAATATCCGCCCTGGATCGATTGCGCGTTGGTGAAAGAATAACCAGTGGCGTTGGCCGAAGCGATGTTCGTATTGTTGAAACGCCATTGATACGTAAGCGGTACCGTTCCATTCGCGCCGACCGAGAAAGAGGCGTGCGCCCCGGCATTTACAATCAAATCTGTCGGCTGCGTGGTAATTGTGGGCAAACTATTAACGGTGAGTGTTGCACTCGCTGTTGCCGAACCACCTGCATTGGTGACAACGACGGAATAAGTTCCCGCGTCCGCAGGCTGAACATTCGTCCTGGTGTAGTTTGTCGCGGTGGCATTCGCGATGTTGGTTCCATTGAACAGCCACTGATACGTTGGCGAAGGCGTTCCAGTCGCAGTGACGGTGAACGTGGCATTCGAACTTTGATTGACCGTGATACTTTGCGGTGAACCGGTGATCGCCGGCCCAACAACAGGCACCTCAACGCGGAGATTATCGACGAGTCCGAAGCTTAGGTTGGTGCTGGATGAAACCGAATTGTATGGATCCCAATAGCCCACGAAAACATTACTTGCCGTGATAGCAGCGTTGGTGACGGAAGCGACTTTCAGTCCGTCGATGATCCATTCAACGACGCTGTTGTTTTTGCTGATCACGACATCGTGCCACGCAAACCCCATTGTGCCACGATCAAGGGAACCCGTTTGACTCTGCGATGGTGGCGGGGTCTGGCTCCCTGGGAAAACATTCACGTAGTAGAGGCTGGTGCAGGAACGAACGCTCCCATCGGTTCCTGCGAGGTATGATCCGGAGGAGTCATCCTGAAGCGCGGTGCCACTGTAGGCAGTGATATCCCCTTGCGCCGTTGAGCCTTGTCCTTCCCCGTCCGCCATGAACCAAACACCATCTGCCGTGCTGCCGGAGCCGCCCCATTCGACACGGTTACCAGCGGTTCCAACGCCTGCGGTAATGGCTTCAGTGGACCCGGTGCCCCCCGCCGGGAAAGGTCCATTGGCGTTGATCCACATGTCAAAGTGAAGCCGGTAAACTCCGCTGAAGCTTTGTCCCGTGGGCGAGTAGCTCAGGGCTGCGGCGACACCGGTTGAGAGATTAGCCTCCATGCGTAGACCTTTCGTTGTGCCATTCGTCGAGTTCGGCGCGGCGGCAATTCCCAAGGCGGAATAATCATAGACAAACGTGGCGCGTGTGTTCGTGGAGGACCGATTGAGGGTCCAGTTGGCAGAGGAATTTGCGTCAAAAGTGTCGGAGAATACCGGAGCCCAAAGCGCGTTAACCGTCAGCTTTGCCACAGCACTGGTGATGCTGCCAAAGGAATTAGAAACGATGACGGTGTAATTACCGCCGTTGGTGGCCTGAATATTGGCGAGGGTAAGTGTGCTGTTTGTGGCCACTGAAATATTCACGCTGTTGAATCGCCATTGGTATTTGAGCGGCCCGTTCCCGGCGGGCGCTCTCATCGTGATTGAGCTGCCCCGGTCCGCGTAACGACTCGATGGCTGAGATATAAAAAAGGGCGCATTAGTCGTGGAACCACCAATTACAAGAGTCTTGATCAGTTGGTTGGTCGTGCCGTTGAAGACATCCGAATCACCGCCAGACCAATTGGTATCGGCGTACTGCCATACTGTCCAACTGGTCCATGGACTGGTGCTGCTCGGTGCGCCGGTTTGCGCATTGGGGGAAGCAGGCCAGTTGGCATACCAGGGAATCCAGTTAGTGACGGTACTGTTAAGCCAGGTGCCGCCGAAGGAAGTGCCGGTGTAAATGACCGGTCGAATCTGCACGCCTGAGGCCGCAGCATTATTGGAGAGGGTGTTGCAAAACGCGTTGACCCATTGGGAAAAGGTGGTCTTGGTGTAGCCCGACTGCGAGGGACCATTGGTGCTGCTAATGTTTTCCGCATCGAGCATCGGCATCAGGTAGGCCCCACCATTGGTGTTGACGTAATTCTTAATCGTGCTCCAGAAAAAGTACGCCTCGTCCGTTGCACCATCGGTACCCTTATGCTGGTCGTAATTGGCAAAGTGATAAGCCCCAATCACGATGCCGGATGCCTTGGCTTTCGTAACATTGGTTTTGAACGTGTCATCCACATACGTTGTTCCCTGGCTGGCCTTGCCCCAGGCGAAGGAAATGCCATCATTTTTTAGGGTATTCCAATTGAGGCCTGTCCCCTGCCAGTGAGAAACGTCGGTGCCGAGCGGGCGTTGAGCCAGAGCCCCGAACGCGGTGAATAGCAGCCCAACGAAAACGGCAGATCGATACGACGCGATGCAAAATCGAACGCACGAAGCAAACGCGGTCGATCGTCGAAGGTGGAGCATTTGCACCAGCGTTACAAAGAAACCGAAGAAGTTCAAGCAGTATAAGGGTTTGCCTGACCCACATCCCATCCATCTTACCGATAGCGAAAAGGCCGAGCTGTTCAGCTCGGCCTTTTCAAAACAGATTCAGAATCGAAATCAACTCATGGCCATCGCGGCGCTGGTGATTTCGAGGAGTTCCTTCGTAATCGTCGCCTGACGGATCTTGTTGTATTCGAGCGTAAGATCCTTGACGAGTTGCTTCGCGTTGTCGGTCGCGCTCTTCATCGCCACCATTCGTGCGCTGTGCTCACTAGCTTTGGCTTCAAGCAGGATTTGATACACCTGGAAATTTAAACTGTGCGGCAGCATCGCGCCGAGCACCGTGTGCGCGCTCGGCTCGAACAGAAATTCTACTCCACTCGCTTTGATGGCTTCAGATTCCTCGGCGCCGTGAACACCTGCCGTCACGCCCTTGATTTCGCCAATCGGCAACAACTGACGGACTTGCGGCTTTTGATTCAGCGTTGAAATGAAATTCGTGTACAAAATGTCCACCTGATCCACTTCGCCCTTGGTGAAGAGTTCCTGGGCAAACTTTGAAATCGCCCGCGCTTCACTGAACAGTGGCGCATCTTTATAGGTAAACTCGGCGGAAAGCTGGCGTTTGGTGCGCGCAATAAATTGTGATGCTTTACGACCCGCCGTTATGTAGACCGTCGTGTTCGTATCGAACTTCGCCGCTTCGCGCAGCAAGTTTCCGTTCAAACCACCGCACAGCCCTTTGTCCGTGCTCACGATGATCACTGCCCGTTTCTTCACTTCACGCACTTCCATCAAGGGATGCGAAAAGTCTGTGGCATCGACGCCGACTTCCCCGAGCACTTCGTTCATCAAGCTGGCATAAGGCCGGCCCGCGAGGGCAGCCTGCTGCGCTTTACGCATCTTCGACGCGGCGACCATCTGCATCGCCTTCGTGATCTGCGCTGTATTTTTTACCGACTTAATCCGTCGGCGTATGTCGCGTGTGCTCGGCATGGCAACTTATTTGTAAGTTTGCTTGAACTCGATGATCGCTGCTTTCAATTCGGCAATGAGCGGATCGGTCAGCGCTTTTTCTTTGCGGATCTTCTCAACCAAATCCGATTTACGGTTGGTGAGATAATCCGTCAGCTTGGCCTGGAAATCTTTGATCTTGTCCACCGCAACGTCGTCCATCAAACCGTTTTGGACAGTCCACAAGATCGCCGCTTGGATCTCGACGAGGATGGGGTTGTATTGCGGTTGTTTGAACACTTCGACGATGCGTTTACCGCGTTCGAGTTGCGCCTGCGTTTTCGCATCAAGATCAGAACCGAACTGCGCAAAGGCCGCGAGTTCGCGGTATTGGGCGAGGTCCAGCTTGATACGACCGGCAACTTGTTTCATCGCTTTGATCTGTGCAGCGGAACCGACGCGCGACACAGACAAACCGACGGAAACAGCGGGACGAATACCTTGATAGAACAAATCGGTTTCGAGGTAAATCTGACCGTCTGTAATCGAGATGACGTTCGTCGGGATGTAAGCCGAGACGTCGCCTGCTTGCGTTTCAATGATCGGCAAGGCAGTCAACGAACCGTTACCATATTTCTCACTCACACGAGCGGAACGTTCCAGCAAACGGCTGTGCAAATAGAACACGTCACCGGGATACGCTTCACGACCAGACGGACGCTTCAAGATCAGCGAAACCTGGCGATAAGCGACAGCGTGCTTGGACAAATCATCAAAAATGATGAGAGCGTCTTTGCCATTATCCATGAACCATTCACCCATCGCGGCACCAGCGAACGGTGCGAGATATTGGTTTGTGGCGGAATCGGCGGCAGAGGCTACGACGATGATCGTGTAGGGCATCGCGCCGGCTTCCTCGAGAACGCTGATCACGCGCGCAATGTTCGACTGCTTCTGGCCGATCGCGACGTAGATGTTATAGAGCGGACGAAAATCTTTATCCCCAGAGGCTTCACCGATCTTATTGATGCGGGCCTGGTTGATCATCGCGTCCACGCCGATGGTCGTCTTGCCGGTGGAACGATCGCCAATGATCAATTCACGTTGACCACGACCAATGGGGATCATCGCGTCAATTGCCATGATGCCCGTCTGCACAGGTTGGCTCACCGATTTACGTTTGATGATGCCAGGCGCAATCTTTTCAACGGGATAAGAAATGGTGCTCTTCACCGGGCCTTTGCCGTCGAGCGGCTGGCCGAGGGAGTTCACTACGCGGCCGAGCAAACCAGGTCCAACGGGCACCTGCAGCAACTTGCCGGTCGTGCGGACTTCCTGTCCTTCGCGGACCTTGGTCCAGTCGCCGAGAATAATCGCGCCAACTTCAGTTTCTTCCAGGTTCAGCGCCAATCCAATGATGCCGTCACCGAAATCGATCATCTCATTGAGCATCGCGTCGGTCAGGCCTTCAATCTTGGCCACGCCGTCGCCGATTTCGCGCACGGTGCCAACGTTTTGCTTGGCGGCCGCGGTTTTAACTCCGGAAATCTTGGCTTCAATTTCTTGCAATAAGTTACTCATAAATTTTGGTTTGCGTTCCGTTACGCTGGGGACAGCGCTCGAGTCCGCGCTGCATTAAAAACTGTCTTTTAAATTATTCAACCGCGCGGCAACACTGCCGTCATAAACATCACTGCCCACCTGCACGCGAACTCCGCCCAACAGAGCCGGATTGTGCACAAAGCTAAACTGGAGACCTTTGCCATAACGACGTTCCAGATTCGTCTTGAACGTGCTTTCGACATCGGGCGTCAACGGAACTGCGCTTTCGATTTTCGCGGCGCGCCGGGCTTCATCCAACTTAATCAGGCGCTGGAAATGTTCTAAAATCCCCATATAACCGCGCGGCTTGACCGTCAACACTTCGGTCACGGTTTGCAGCGCGCGGGCATTATCAAACAGGCCGTTGACGTAGCTGCCGCGGAACAACTGCTTGGCGTCGCGTCGATTTTGTTTGGAAATTTTCATTCGAACTTCGCCGAATTCGCATTCGGCTCTGAAATCAAATTAAGCAGCTAATTGTCTGCTGGTTTCTTCTGCGAGTTTCTTTTGGTCGTCGGCGGTCAACACCTTGCCGGTGACTTTCGCGGTTGTTTCCACCACGAGACGACCGACTTCTT
>JAQGOU010000105.1 GCA_028293445.1 Verrucomicrobiales bacterium
GGTATTGCGGAAGAAAAATTCCTCAAAGTGGAGGGTAGAGCGACCAAAAACATTTTTTTTCTAGAAAAATTTCTATTTTGGTCGCTCGAACCGCCAAAGTGACCCGAAAATGGCAATAGTCGAAAAAACGCCGTTTTTTGGAGAATGACCGAACTTGGGACTGTTTTTAGCCCGTCACCAGGTTCAAAAGCAATTTTGTAGAACGATTTCCGCGGTTAGGGCGCGATTCAGTTGCTCGGCGTCAGTTACCTTTTTCAGATCGATGTATTGGCTAATCGCAAACTCGGTCTCAGGGAAGATCTGTTTTAGATACCGAGGCTCGGCGTAATACGGGAGACTTGAAACGTGCTGTCGCCGCATGATCCTGGTAAAGACCGCTGTGGGAAGGACAGGCCTGAGGAAATAGCGCGTTTGATACCGGAATTGATTTTTCACCCGCGCCGACCAGCTGATCGGGTCAAAGAAATTAAATCCATAGGTGGAGGGATATTTTGCCAGCTTGACATCCAATTCGCGTATCAAGGCCGATTCAAATTGCCCATGACATTTAAACCGGAACGGAATGTCGCCGCTCGGGATGGTGAACGCCGGTTCCGCGAAAGGGGTGACCGAATACGACAGCAAGTTATTGCTGCTGTTGTTTGAGCCCATCCAATACTTCAATCGAATCGCTGGATAAACGGATTCGATCATGGGGCGAGTCAGTTTCTCGTCCTTGGCTCCCACCGCCACCTTGATCTTGTCAGAGAACGTTTCGAAAAATCCTTTCGGACTAAATTCAGACGTCAACGCGGGGAGTCGGTGGGCTACCCCTTGTTCATAAACAATCCTGACAAACATTTCAGCCGTAAGACTGCGATCGGGAAGCTTCCAGAAGTTGCGATAGATTTCTCCTCCGCCTCCATTCAAGTGCAACGGCGCACTTTCCACGCGAGCCTTGCGTGTCATGGCGTCGGTTCCGTGACTGAATGTCCCGCTGACGCCGCGTCCATCGACGAAGTGAAATTGTTCGAGCAGAGTCTCGCGAAATTGATCCAGCGAGACAGGCGTTCCGTTTTTGCGATCGAAATAGCTGATCGGAAGATTCTCACTGCGGGCAATTTCCTGGGCAATGCGAACATCCAACGAATCTGCCGCTCCGTAGACATACAATTTGGGATTGATACGCACTTTGCGCATCAAGGCCAGCATCAGCCTGGAATCGTATCCACCGGATAAACCTGAACAGGCATCGTCGCCGAAATTCTTTTTTAGGACTTCGAAGTAGCTGGTTAGTTCGGAGGCAGTGGATGCAACGAGATCCGAATTGGAGGAAGAATCCCTGACTGGCGATTTAATTGATTTTGGATGCGAGCTGAGGTCGGGCAGTTGATAAACCTGCTGTGAATTCAGCAGCGTGATCTCACGAATCAGCGTCTTGTCGCCATACATTCCACCAAACAGGACGTATTCGTAAAGTTCCTGCGTGGAAACACTCTTCTTTGGAAGAGATTTTACGAGAGCCAGGAATGAATTCGAGATGACGGTTCGCGTGGGATTACCAAACACGTGATAAACTCCCCCGAAATCATTGAAAATATACAATTGCCCATTCTTCCGCAAAAGAACGCAAAAATGACCGCGCAGATCATTGAAGACTTTGGAAGTAGTCGAGAAATCATCGTACAAATTTCGCAACCCTTTAGCCCCGGTTTGCTGTCGATAGATAAACGTTCCCGTGGCGCAAATGAAATCGTCATTGGGCAGGGAGAGAAAATTATCGGAAGAAACGTGCGCCTTGTCGAAAAGGAAAAGCACGAAGCCATTTTGGGCTATCGTGTGTTTCAAACGCAGCCCTTTGCATTTTAGCGCTTCGAGGGAGGTCTGGTAACGGGCAGCAACTGCTTCAACTGCTTCTGATGATTCCTTCGCGATGTAGAGAAACCCACCCATGGTGCAGCTATGATGCAACCAGCCTAATTATCGGCCGATCGTTAAGAAGGTTTTGGAGAAAAATTCCGGATGAGTGCGACAAAATATCGATGTCATCGACTCCGGTGAAATGCCAGCAAGCGAGTATCGATTGGTTTGCTCACTGTGCTCACTTGATTTTGCTTTCCAGCCAGCGGCTGCATTAGCCGTGTTTTCCCAGGTTGATAGGAACTCAACCACACAATCTTCAGCGGGGCTGCGGGGGCGCTCGGCTTTTGGCAGGCATTGTCAAACTCGGGGATAACAAATTGGGGGCTGATCCATTCAGACCTCTCCCATACAGACTTGTCAAAGGACGCGATCTCGAAGATTGGCTTCTCGATTTGCGGAATGACCTGGTTGCCGGAAATTATTTGAGGCGTTTCAAATTCAACGGTCGCATAGGACGATTCTTCAAAAGCTGGATCGTCAAAACAAGGCCTATAGGACTGACCATGCGAGGTCGTCGCGAGAACCCCCATGGCAAAGGTCAGGAGGACGAGGGCAATACACCGTTTCATCCTAATATCCTACTCACAAGAAGCTCCGTATGACAATGTGGAAATTGTTTGGCTGTTTTGCACGGGGCGCATCATAAACGCTCGTCCTCACCCCGGATATCTCCTCTGAGTAGAAGGAGAATTGTTCGTCCACGTTTTTGAAGATTCACGCGGCGGATTTGACGGACAGTCCTACGAAAACCAGAGACGTCCGCACGCTGTTCCTTCTCCTCGGGGGAGAAGGTTAGGATGAGGGCGAGTGTTTATCTAACTTGTCTTTCGACTTGTGTAGATACCAATGCCCGCCGACCGAGGGCGGTCGGCTGCAAAAGGCACCCTGTAGGCCGCGTGCCCTCACGCGGCGGGGACGTCAACCGCATGAGGGTTATATGGTAAAGGACGACCGCACCTTATACCCACAGTGTTCCGGGGAACTTCTTCTGCAAGGATGATTTCAACTTTGGATACGTTAACGACTTAAACGAGGGCCAGTTGAACGTCGGTTCGATTCGCTTGCCGTCGGGTGAGCAGAGCCAGAGTTTCACCGGCAGCTTGCCCTCACAGATGTGAGGATGTTCTTTTACCGCAAAACATTCATGTAACTTGACCTGTAATTCCGGCGAATTGGGCTCGCCGTCTTCATCGACGGCTTGCTCTGAGTAAAGCAGCTTTAATTTCTTTCCGTCATGCCAGGGAATTGACAACGGCACCAATTCATCCAGCCATTGTAATTGTTCAGGCGCCAGGCGCGTAAAAAATGCGTTTCGCAAGGGCGCAGCCTGAGCTTCCTTGACGAGTGTCAAACCTTTGAAGGATCGAGCGAGGCAATCGATAATCGCCGCTTCATCAAACTTGGGAAAATCCAATTCAGGTGAGACAGCGCACAACAGATTGACCCGGCTCATGAATTGTTTGATTTCATGATTCAGGTTCGGGAGTTCAAAATAACCTTTGCGACAAGCCTCCGCGAGGGATCGACCTGATTCCGTCGGGTCGACTTCGCGTTGATGCTCGAATTGAAGGACGAGATTGTGAAACCGGACCATCTTTACGGCGGCCACGCGTTTGTGGGTGCGATCGAACAGATGTTCCACGGTAATGAAAAGCTGCTCAGGAAACGTTTGCTCGATCCATTCCCGTTTCACCGCCGTGGCTAATCCGAGGAGCACAAGGTTTTCTGAACCACGGGTTGGAACTTCACGAATACTCGCGGCAACAAACAACGGCGAGTTTTGCACGACACTTTCGCGGACGAGCGTTCCCTGTCGTCCCTCGGTCAGATCGCAATCCAACGTTCCTGCATCGCGACGTTTACAAAGCTGATCGATGAAACCGGCCATAAGACACTGTGGCAACGCGCTCGCGACTGCACTCGACGCGTCGGTTCCAGCGCTGGTGTCGTCCGCTTTAAGCAGCCTTTGTTTCGCAGCCACATCCAAAAGCTGTTCGTAGGTTTGGTTTACCTGCCGGGCGATTTGCGCGTGGACTCCATAACTCCGGCACGCTTCGACGCTGAAATTATTTTTCTTCGCGAACTCGAACGCGCGCATCAGCGTGTAAAAGTCGGATTCCTGGTTCGCCTCGAATAATTCGCGCGCTTCCGTGATGTGCTTTTCGTCGCGCCCGAGTCGCACGAGAATATCGCGTCCACTCACCAGCGACGCACAGAGAGCTGCCGCGCGAACACAATTATGTTTTGCCGCCTCCACCAGCATGCGCGAATAACGCGGATGCATGGGTAATCGGAGCATCTGCCGGCCGACTGCCGTGATTTGTTCCGTCGCCGCATCAATGGCGCCAAGCGTGTGCAGCAGATTTTCGGCGCGTTCCACCGCCTGGGAATCGGGCTTATCGAGCCAATCAAATTGCGATGCCTTTTTGATCCCCAGCGAATGGAGCAGCAGAACGATCTCGGCGAGATCACTGCGTTGGATCTCCGGCGTGTTGCGCTCCGGACGATTCAAATGATTACTCTCGGTCCAAAGCCGGTAGCAGGTCCCCGGGGCGGTTCGACCGGCTCGGCCTTTCCGTTGATCGGAAGAGGCACGGCTGATTTCTTCGATGAACAAAGTACCGATGCCGCGTTCCGCATCGTAACGCGCAACGCGTGCGACACCGCCGTCAACGACATGCCGGATGCCATCAATGGTCACGGATGTTTCTGCAACGTTCGTCGAGACCACCACCTTGCGCAGCGGATTTGGAGTAAACGCACGATCCTGATCATCCGGTGGCAATTCGCCATGGAGCGGAACCAAGGCCAGCTTCTCACGCACTCGCGCTGACTGGATGGCATTGATCGTTGCGTTGATCTCTCCCATCCCTGGCATGAAAATTAAAATGTCTCCCTCTGCCCCGGAGTTGACGATTTGTTCAACGGCATCGGCGGCCTGATCGCTGAGCGAACGTTCATCTCGTTGCGACAGGAAGTTGACCTCCACAGGATAGCTTTGCCCTTCGGAAACCAGGATCGACGCATTGTCCAGATACTTGGCCACCGGTTCGGCATCGAGGGTCGCGGACATCACCACGATCTTCAAATCCGGACGCGTGGTGCGTTGCAATTCCTTGACCAAAGCCAACGACACATCACTCAGCAGATTGCGTTCGTGAAATTCATCGAAAAGAATCATTCCCACATCGCGCAGCGAGCGGTCATCTTGCAACCAGCGCAGCAGGATACCTTCGGTAACAAAGCAAATACGGGTGCCAAGGCTGGTGTGATCTTCAAAACGGATCTGGTATCCGACCTCTTGTCCGAGTTGACCTTTGCGTTCCCAGGCGACCCGAGCCGAAACGGTGCGGGCAGCGACGCGGCGGGGTTGCAGGACGATGATCTTCTTGTCCGCAAGAGAAGGGGAAATCTCCGTGATGCCGTCGAGCAACATTTGCGGCACTTGCGTCGTTTTTCCGGAGCCTGTGGGCGCGACAAGAACCAGGCGGTTGCGCGTTCGCAACGTGGCCATGATTTCAGGATGGATTTCCCAGATCGGGAGCGACGAATTCACCGGGAGAAATTACCGCAAGAGAATTATTTCACCAGCAGATGCGCGACGAGTGCGGCGGTTGAAATGATCAACATGAATCCGCTCGGCATGAACTTCTTGGTCTTGGCGAGGCGCATTCCGAAAACAACCAAAAGAAGACCAATCAAAATGTCAGCCACATGCGGTTGCTTGATCACCTGCGCGGCGCAAAGCGAGAGGGGGATTGCGAAAGCGACGGCAGCGATAATGGAGATTTTGCTGCGACCTTTGATAAAGCCCATGAAACCGCCCAGGAGCAGGAGCCCGACATAAATCCACAGAATCAAATTTCCATTAGTCATGCGGCGTATTCAGCCAGAAACAGCTCCAAATGCCACACAATTACCGCGACTTGGATCCCGGCCCGTTCTCCGCCGAATAGACCTGATGGAATCGACCGTCTTCACAGCAACGGACAAAGTGTTCACTGACGGACTTGATTTGTTCCCATCGCGTGCGGATGTCTTCCGTTTCATCCGCCGTGATTTTTCCGTCCACCGCGGCGTCAGCGATTAACGTGATCATCGCAGCAAACTCCTGGATTAAAACATTGGAAGCTGTGGTGAGTGCGACCGATCGGTTTTTCTCCAGTTGCGGATTGCGCATGAAGAAGCCGCCCGTGCGTTCACAAATCCATTCCGCCACTCTGGTGTCGCCGGTTGCTTTCACGAGTTGATCCACGCGATCGAGCGGATTGGTCGTGCCACTGCCGCGAGGATCGTCCGCCCATTGATAAACACGTTGCACAGAAAGATCGAGTTTGGCCGCGATTTCTTTCGCGCCGTGTCGCTGCACGATTTCTCTAAGTAGCTCGTGGGATTCCATACAGTAATTTAAACCGCGTTGACAAACTTCGGCAAGCTCAGGGAATGATCCGTGACGGAGGCGCTTTGACGAAGGTCGTTTCGCGCAGGTAAATCGGCTCGATCTTGTCGCCGGAAACAAAGGCCTTCGACATGGTGGCGAGACGAGCAGTGATGCCAGCTTCGGGATAGACCAGCGTGGCTTGCGGAAACCATTTCTCCAGCTCCGGGCCGACAACCGTTTGGCCTGCTTCGATGCGGGAACGGATTTCATCGGCGCTCACGATTCTCAAGGCTTCACTCTCCTTCAGCATCGATGCGGAAATTTCGTAGGTCGCGAGATAGAACTCATTGCGTTGCGCGTCGATCACCACATTTGTCCGGCCAAACTTCCTCTGGTGCTGTAACCCGGACGCAATCGTTTCCACGCTACTGAGGCCGATCAGCTTTACGTCGCGAGCCATCTGCCAGCCTTGAGCCAGCGCAATCGCGCTGCGTATTCCCGCGTAGGAACCGGGGCCAATCCCGATCGCGAGACAATCGATCTGTTCCCGCGTGAGGTTCGCCTTTTGCAGCGCCTGTTCGATCAACGCGAAAGCGCGGGTCGAACGTCCGCCCATTTCCGCCGCAGACCCTGCAACCCGATTCGTTTCTGAGTCGAGGATAGCGAAGCTGCGTTGCGAGGAAGAAAACTCAAGAGCCAAAATCTTCATAGCTGATACGGCGCTCGTTTTCGCTCATTTGTTCAATTGTAACCAATCGGAAGTTTTCCTTTGCGGGCATTGAAGCCTGAGCGGTGGCGTCACCGATCCAACGTTCAATCCATTCCGCCACGGTCACGCCGCGGAACTGATAAAAATAATCTTCCAGCCCGGCCGTAACGATTTGCGCACGCAAATCCAGACGGTAGAGATCGAGGTGAAAGAGAGGCAGGCGTCCGCTCTGATATTCATTCACGAGTGCAAAGGTAGGCGAACTGATTTTTTCGGTGATACCGAGGCCGCGCGCCAGGCCTTTGACCAACTGGGTTTTTCCAGCGCCCAAATCCCCGCGCAACCCGATGATCCAGCCGGCGCGGGCCTGCTGTGCCCAGGCTTCGCCGACCGCTTGCGTTTCCTCGATGCTGCGCGTGAGGACGGACTTCATGCGAAGTGTTCGTACCCTTTGGCGGATAGTTCACGCACCCCACCTTTGTCGTGCAGCTTAAGGCTATGCCCGGCAATGATCTTGCCGATGCAACTCAGTTTCGTCTTTGGAAATTCCTTTTTCCACCCGTCGAGCAGAGGCACGGCATCCTTCGTATTCACCGTGAAAAGCAATTCGAAGTCTTCACCATCCGTTAACGCTGAGAGAAGCGGCGGTTTGGAAGAGGATTCCGCGCGGGCCTGAAGTTTTGCTGCGCGACTGATTGGAATCGCACTCGCGAGAATGTCTGCCCCCACTTTGCTCGCGTGCAGGATGTGTCGTAAATCACTGGCCAATCCGTCGCTCAAGTCGATCATGGAATGGATCTGGAAATTCTGCGCCAACCATCTCGCTTCGGCCAGCCGCGGTTCGAATTCAAGGTGCCGACCCGCGAGTGATCCGCCGAGTTCGCCACTTACGAAGATGGCGTCATTCACTTTGGCGCCAGATCGCAAGATGCATTTCTTCTTGTCGACCAATCCCAGCAGCGAAATCGAGATCAACACACGTTCGGGATTGGTCGTTGTTTCGCCGCCTACGATGGCCAGGCCGTGAGCCGCGGCAATTTCATTCAAGCCGGTGTAGATGCGCTTCACGAATTCAACGTCGAACTTCTTGGGCAACGCAATGGTGACCAAAGCACTGCTCGCGGCTCCGCCCATGGCGGCAATATCGCTCAAGCAGCGAGCCAACGCTTTGCGTCCGATCTTTTCCGGTTCGCATTCGGTCAGGAAATGCATTCCTTCTACGACAGCGTCGGTCTTGAACAAAACAAATTGATCCGGCAGTCCGAGATCCAGGACAGCACAATCATCGCCGCTGCCAACGACCACGGTGTCGTTCTTCGGCAGTGAGCGGGTTAACTCGGCAATAAGGGCGAATTCTTTCATCAAAAAGCTTTAAACAGATCCATGATCCGGTCTTTAAAAATCAGCAGGAGAAAATTGGCGGCGTTGAAGGTGCTGTGTGCAATGATCGGCGTTAAAAGGTTGTCCGTTTCTTCGTAAAGCAAAGTGAGGATCGCAGCAAAAAACAATAATGGCAGAAACGCTTGTTTGTTGTTATGGATCGCCGCGAAGACGATCGACGTCCCCCAGAACGCGAGTCTACGAAAGCCTAACTGCTTGATGGTTGGATAGAAGATGCCGCGAAAGAGAATTTCCTCAATCACGGGCGCCACGAGGACGGCTACCACGAACAAATAAAGCTGATGGGAAGGTGCTTCTGTTCCCGATTGGAGTTTTTGGATGATCTCCTGCGGCGCCGTTTGCACTTCAAAGTAGGTGAAAAGATAGGCCGAGAATTCCTGCAATCCCCAAGCTAAAGGCAATACGATCAATCCTGCCGTAACGCCCAGCAGGACGACTCGGGAGAATGGCCCGGATCTCAAACCAAAGGCGTCACGCCAGGGGATTTTTTGCAGCCACAAGAATAAAGTGACGAGGAGAAAGCCCAATCCTTGATACGAGGTCGTTAGCAGGACTGTTTCCATGAATTGGCGTGGGCCGGTTGGAATGTCGGCACCAAACTTTTCCACGACTTGCACAGCGAGTCCGCCGATGGCGATCGCAATGAAAAGGCCGATCACTAAGAACATGACGGCTTCAATCTTCCATGGTCGCTCAGACAGCACGAAGCAAACGGTAAAGTGGACCACCCAAACTTCAAGGTTCAATTGGCGCGAATGTTCCCTTGCCGCCATCCCTCGCCAAGTT
>JAQGOU010000122.1 GCA_028293445.1 Verrucomicrobiales bacterium
AACACGACGTATCTGCCAAACCCGGCGTTCAATGCGAGTGCCCGGTTGAAATTCGATATCTACACGGACAAGGCCTTGAAGGTTTGTCTGGGTATTCGTGAGACCGGCACCACCGCTGAAAACGGCGCGAATGGTGGAACCACTGGAACGATCGAATTCGTTGGCGCGAGCAGTGTGGTCAGTGGTTGTCCGCAAGCGACACGAACAGTGAATGCGAACACCTGGACGACGTTGGAATTCGATATGCCTAACGAGCCCAAAGCGAGCTTCACCGGTAACGGCATTTTGAATCCCGGCCAACAAGCGCTGGAACACATCGCGTTAATTGGCGCAGGTGGAACGGGCGCCTACACCGTTCACATGGATAACTTCCAAGTGGTAACGACAACGGCTCTGCCAGGAACCGTAACCATGAAGGCCAACAGCACGTTGACCTATACAGCGAGCGCGACAGATCCCGATCCTGGGGCTGGCATCAGCTATGGATTGGATGCTGACTTCTCGGAAGCTCATCCGACTGCGGTGCTTGATCCAGTGACAGGTGCGTTTGCGTGGACACCTGGTGCAGGTGACGCGGGAATTACAAACAGCATCACGGTGACGGCGCAAGACAGCCCGACCAATGGAGCCCTCGTGAAGAACGATTCCAAGGCGCTCACCGTCGTGGTGACTTCCGATGCGCTGGGAACGCAAGGCACCGATGGCTTCGTTGCTGGTGGAGATGTTTCGACATTGGCATGGGATTCAAAACCCGGCGTGACTTACTCCATCCAGACCAGGTCTTCGTCGACGGGTGAATGGAAAACCGTGCAAACCGAGACTGCAACGGACACGTCCACATCTGTCGAAGTGACGAATGACGGAACGGATACTTACTTCCGAATCATCGAAGTGACGAGTTCGTCCGGCGAATAAATACGAAACCTTTCCAGGTGGAATAGGAAGGGGCAGGCTTTGGATTAGTGGCCAGAGCCTGCCCCATTTTTCGTCGTTGTTGTCGGGAGTTCGTTATCTTACGATCCAACAACTGACCCCAAAACATCATGGCTGTTCGCCAGGAAATTCGGAATGACACAATGCTGCCGGGCATTTCGTGGATGCAGAACCAGCGGGAGTCGTTGCAATCTCATGTTTCTCGTTTTCTCGCGACCCTTCTCATCCTGTTCGTTAGCGTTTTCGTTCGAGCTGAGTCGCGGAACCTTTTTCCTCCGTTTAAATCACGGTTGTGGCAGGTCAGTGACGACGCGTCTCGAAATACGGTTCGTTCCGTGACGCAAACTCCCGATGGTTTTTTGTGGATCGGCACACAGGGTGGACTCGCGCGATTTGACGGAGAGAAGTTTGAATTCGTGACGCTTGCTCCGGAAGGCAATCGGCGAACCCAACAAATCAATGTCGTTTCTACTGACACCGCCGGCAATCTTTGGGTTGGCACCGCGCAGGGTCTGTTCGAATCGAAGGGTAGCAAATGGGCGACCTTCAAGATGCCAGTCGAGGTGGATGACACGATCCTTTCGATCAACGGCGATCACGCGGAAAATATCTGGATCGGCACGCGTCTTGGTCTCGTGCGTATTCGTGGCAGCGAAGTTTCGCTCGTTGGGAAGATTTCTTCCCCTTCAATTTTGGAACGGAACACGGCCATTCATTCCATTCGTTCGATGGCCGGGACGGTCAACGGCGATTTATGGGTGAGCGCTTCGGACAGCGTAATTCTACTCAAGAATGGCGTCGCCGTGACAAATCAGAGTTTCGATGTCTTCAGGCCGGAGTTTATTCGTGCGACCTGTTGCCGTCGTGATGGAAGCATTTGGGTTGGTTCCAATGCGGGTCTCCTTCGGTTCAAGGATGGGAAGTACACGCAATTCACGAAAACCAATGGACTCCCGGATAATACTGTGACAGCGGTTTATGAGGATCGGCGGGGAATTCTATGGATCGGCACTTATGGCGGGCTTGCCCGATTCGTGAATGAAAAGATCGTTGTTGAAACCAGGACGGAAGCGGAGCCACGCGACCAGATTCTCTGCTTCTTTGAAGATCAGGAAAACAATTTATGGGTGGGAGCCAAGGATGGGCTTTATCAATTGAATGCGCAGCAGTTTACGACACTCAGCACGCAGAATGGGTTGGCT
Source organism: Verrucomicrobiales bacterium (assembly GCA_028293445.1). Taxonomy (GTDB): domain Bacteria; phylum Verrucomicrobiota; class Verrucomicrobiia; order Limisphaerales; family JACDHS01; genus CBHWET01. Next base: position 2,136 of record JAQGOU010000122.1, read on the forward strand.
CATAATAATGTCACCTCGGTGTTCGAGGATCGCGAAGGAGCCATCTGGATTGGAACCTGGGGTGGGGGACTGCACCGCTGGCACGATGACAAGATGACGGTCTTTTCCACGGCAAATACGCCAGGTCTTCGCAATGACCTCGTGCTGGCTATTTATGGCGCGCGGGATGGAAGTTTGTGGTTTGGCGAAGATTACCTGGGAGGAATTTATCATTGGAAAAATGGAAAGCCTGAACGCTTCGGGCGTGAACAGAATGTGATGCGGAGCGCCGTTCGCGCGTTGCTGGAGGATAACAACGGCAGAATGTTATTCGGTCACGCTTCTTCTGGACTCGGCGTATTGGAGAATGGAAGGGCTTCCTATTTGGATACGCGACAAGGGCTTGCCGGACAGGATGTGCGCTGTCTGTTACGCGCGCAGGATGGAACGATTTGGGTCGGCACGGATGGAGGACTCTCCTCATGGCGCGACAATAAATTCCGAACTTACCGAAAAACTAACGGGCTTTGTGATAACACGATTTTGTCCTTGTACGAGGACAAGGATCAAGAGCTGTGGATTGGAACGGCCAAAGGGCTGAGTCGGAAAAAACACAATTTGGATCAAGGTTCGTCGCAACCTGATTTTGTTTCCTACTCTGGCCAAAACGGATTTGTGGATGAAAGTATCGTTGAGATCATCGAGGATGATGGGAATCTTTGGCTTGCCTCCGCCGGCGGTGTTCTGCGCGCGAAGAAAAAAGATTTTGATGGGTTTGACGCGGGAACTTCAAAGAAAATTTCCTACACCCTCTTCGGCAAAGCCGACGGCATGTTTAGCCAGGTGTGCGTCGGCGTGGCCAAACCTTCAGCGATCCAAACCCGCGATGGGCGTCTCCTGTTCGCGACGACCAAAGGTTTGGCGATGACTGATCCTAAGCTTCGAATCGGTAAAAATGAAAAAGCGCCGCCTGTCGTCATTCGCGAAATCCTTGCTGATAAAAGGCCTGTTGAAGGTAACGGGTTGCAAGTGGGCCCGAGAATAACTTCAAGTCCCCAGCCTCAACCATTGAATATAAAACCCGGTCGTGGTGAGTTGGAATTTCATTACGCGGCCTTGAGCTATTGCTCGCCCGAAAAGAATCGTTTCAAATATAAATTGGAGGGATTTGATTCCGATTGGACCGACGCCGAGACGCGTCATGCCGCTTTTTACAACAGCGTTCCGCCCGGCAATTATACCTTTCACGTCATTGCTTGTAACAACGATGGCCTTTGGAATGAAAAGGGAATGAGCATCGTCTTCATTTTGCAACCGCACTTTTGGCAGACGTTGACCTTCAAGATGTTCTTATTCGCCGCAGGTATTGTTGTGGTGGCTGCGTGGGCACGATCGATTACGCGGCGACGAATGTTGCTGCGGGTCCAAAGGCTGGAACAGCAAAACGCGATTGAGAAGGAGCGGGCTCGCATTGCCGAGGACATGCACGACGACCTCGGAGCCGGCCTGACGGGAGTGTTGTTATTAACTGAAAAGGTCCAAAACAGTTCCACGAAGGAAGAGGCCGCCAACAACGGGCGTGAAATTGCGGAGTCGGTGCGCGACCTGGCCCAAAACCTGGATGCTTTGGTGTGGGCGGAAAATCCGCGTCACGATAATTCCGCGCGTTTGATTTCTTATGTTACTGAATATGCGGTGAAGTTTCTGGGCAAAGCATCGATCCGCTGTCGGTTGGATTTACCCGACGAACTGCCGGAGTTTCCTGCGTCCTCAGAAATGCGCCACAATGTTTATCTCGTCGTCAAAGAAGCGTTGAACAACATCGCAAAATATGCGCAAGCCACCGAAGTGTGGATCCGATTGAAAGTGGATGGCACACGCCTTTCGCTTGCGATCGAGGACAACGGTAAGGGTTTCTCGAATGATCAGACCAGTGTCTTTGGGAATGGATTGACCAACATGCGCAAGCGCATAGAAGAGGTGGGCGGCCGCTTTTGTATTGCGAGCGAACCGGGAAAAGGAACGCGCATCGAAATTCAAATTTCAGTGAAAAGCGCGAACGCTGAACGCTGAGAAAGAACCATGCAATCTTAACCGAGCCTGTGGCTTCGATGCGCGGTTAGCCAACGAGCTCTGTCGGCGCGACGTCGATTTTGTCAGCGAGTTCTTTGGGGATGGAGCACGCGGACATTTTTCCATCGATGTGCGTGACGCAGACGACCGTTATTTTTCCTCGGGCGACTTCAACTGGGGGATTGGCATTGAGTTTCTTCAAACGGAAAAGATACGTCAGTGCCTTTGATCGTTTCTCCACGACGATGAGGTGCACCTCGACTTCATCCTCGAAATGAAGCGGTTGTTTGAAATCGCATTGGGCATGCACCCGCGGCCAGCCTACGGGAGTTTCGATATTGCGCGTGACGATGGAGTGGCCGAGAGACCGAAAGAAGCCATGCTCGGCGGTTTCCATGAAACGAAAATAGTTTGAGAAGTGCATGATCCCCGCCATGTCGGTTTCCGAAAACTCTACGCGACGCACTACTTTGAACTCGTAAGGCATGGGTCAATCCTAACTTTTCATTTGCGATTGGCCATCGGAAATTGCGCAACGGCATGTGCACACGCTTTCGAAAAATGCTCTGCCATCCGTTGCGCATTAAACTCCTCGTGAGTTTTCTTCCGCGCGACTTCACCCAATTCGCGAGCCTTCGAGGGGTTTCGCAACAGTGATTCAATGCCATCGGCGAGGGCTGTCGCATTGGGGGACGTCAGAATCCCTCCACCGGTAAGTTCAAGCAATTCGGGGAACGCTGCGTGGTCGGGTTGAACAACGGGAATCCCGGCAGCCATCGCTTCGATGATGTACAAGCCGAAGGCTTCACCATAAAGCGCCGGCACAGAAAAGACGGTCAATGAACTAAGGAGTTTGATTTTATCATCGCGGGTGATGTTCGGAAAAAACTCAGCGTCCCTCAACACATTCGCTGCATTGAGCTTCTCCCGTTGCTCCGCGACGAATGGTTCATCGGCCGGACCACAGCTCCCGCCTACTTTCAATTTCAAGTCGGTGTGGCCACGCTTCTTCAATTCAAGAAACGCATCAATGAGCAGGTGTAAACCTTTCTCCGGACACATCCGCGCGAAATAGCCTAGAGTTGGCGTCGCGGTCTGGGCACTTAATCCTTTGAAACCCTCCAAATTGATTCCGTTATAAACGACTTTGATTTTCTCGTGAGGAATATGCAGTCGGCGCGACATTAACTCGGCAAAGTAGCGGCTCGGCGCAATGAAGTAATCGATATCCAGTGCACGTTCGGCGGTTACTTTCCAGGCAAGTTTGCGGAAATCCGGCGACAACCCGTCGAGAAAGGAATCTTCTCCTTGCAAGGAACAAATCACGGGAACGCCTAACTCTGCTTTTATCTTTCGCGCCATGCCCACGAGCAGCACGTTCGAAAGAGAAACTACGTCTGGCCGTTCATTCGTCTTGAGCCAGGCAATGAGCTCATCGAGTTCGCGCGCTTGATTGCCTTCTTCGCCGCGCAGCATGGAGAGCGTGATCTCGCCGAGTCCATCTGCGCGCGTCTTACCCGCCTGAACCGCCGCGAGCTCGAGCAGCTTCGGCGACGCCAAAACATTACGGAGCCAGCGCGGCGCGTTGCGGAACAGTTCTGATTTTTGTCCGAGATAAACATTGATGCCGCTGAAGAAAATCGGAGTCGCACGATGTTGCGATTCCTCGTCCAGATTCATCGGGAGATAAAGCGGAACCATCGTCACGCTGTGCCCAAGAGTGCGCAGATAGCGGACAAGTGCATTGTCGCGAAAACAGTTTCCGCAAAACATCTTTCCGGCGCCGGGTGTGATTTGGACGATGTTCATCCGTCAGTCCGATTACTTCACCGTTTCGAAAAGGGGTTGTCCATAGGGGAGATCATCGGGGACGGGACAGAACTCGCGAATCGCAGTCCACAGTTTCGAAAAATCCTTATTCACATCGCCCGAAAGGCAATCGGTGATGTCGCCAGCGAGTTCCGGATATTTATCGATGACCTTCTTAAACGAGAAGTTCGGATCGTAGAATGCGTAGACCAGCTTGCGCATGTTTTCGACGCCTTCACGCATGTAGTGGCCGTAATCAGCAAAGCGGGCGGGGGAAAAGTCATTCGCCTTGATCGCTTCAGAAACAATGTCGCCAACCATCACCCCACTTTTCATCGCGAGCATCAGGCCGGAGGAAAAAACCGGATCAAGGAAACAGAAGGCGTCGCCGACAAGGACCAACCCCGGGCTCGCACAGAAGCGGGAGTGGAATGAGAATTCATTGGTGACGTAATAGGGGCCTATTGGTTTTCCTTCGGAGAGATATTCTTTGATCCAAAGATTCTGTTCCACTTCGCGGGAAAAGATTTGTCCAAGGTCTTTCACGCCGCCACGCGTCAGATACTTACCTTCTGCCACGACGCCAACGCTAACCATATCGTTATGTTGTGGGATGTACCAGAACCAGCCCTTTTCCGGAACGAACGCGACGGTCGTAGTTCCTTCATCAATTCCCATGTCGCGCTTGGCTCCTTTGTAATACGTCCAAACGGCAACCTTCTTCAGGAAGGGATCCGCTAGACGCCAGCCATTCCTGACTGCAGCGAACGAATCTTTGCCGGTGCAGTCGAGAGTGATCGGAGCGAAGAAGTTTTCGGTTTTGCCACTCCTGTTGTTTGCACGAACTCCCGCGACACGCTCTCCCTCCTTCAGCAATTCTTTGACTTCCATCTCTTCGCTCACGATCGCGCCGCGTTTGCGAGCGTTGTTGAGTAGCATCTCGTCAAATTCAGAACGCAGCACCTGCCAGGTTTGCGCCACGGTCTCGCGATCGTAACGATTGAAGAAATAAAACGGCTGTGACGCTTTGCCGGAGGGCGATACGAACTGCACGCTGTACTTTTTAATGAAGTGCGATTGCTTCATCGGTTCGATGAGGCCGAGGCGTTGCAAAGGTTCGTAGGTAAAGGGTAGAAGCGATTCTCCCACGTGGTAACGGGGAAATTTTTCCCGTTCCAACACGAGAACGCGATGGCCTTTTTCGGCGAGAATGGCTGCGGCGCTCGAACCCGCGGGGCCGCCGCCGATAATGATCGCGTCAAAATGATTTTGATTGTTCATGTGGGTCGAGATGAAAATCAAACAGGGAGAATTTCCACGATCTCGGCCAGTGGACGATCCCATGGATCCACCAGTGTATTGCGGCGGCCATAGAGCGATTGCTTTCCTTCCAGCTTCAAAGCGCGGTTAATGAAGTCGTCGGATGTGATCGTAAGGAAGGACTGAGGACGGCTCGCGTGCGGGATGTTGTGGTGGTGCAGAATGTGACCCAGCGGCCGTTTCGCCTCGAGAATCTCCTGCTGTGCATCGTTGGGGAACAGGTCCAGGATGATCTTGATGGCGCCAAATTCGATCCGCTTGTCACTGCCGTTTAGCTTCAACACCACTTCGCGGAAATATTCGTTCTCGAAGACGTGCCGCTCCAGAACTTCGATATGAATCGGGTCTTTGTAAAAGGCGAGGAGCGTCGACGTCATATCCTTGTCGTGGACGAGTAACGATTTATATGGCTCCGGGATATCATCACCCATCACCTGACCGATCACGGGAAGTTGCTCGCCACGTTTCTCGTAAAACGCGTCGAGTGGATAAATTTGCGAATAGGTCGCCCGCGGTGCGAACGGTCCCGAAGTTGGTTTGGCGATGTTAAGCATATCTCGCGTTCTTGTGTTGCGGTAAAAAGAACTCGTGCAGCAAGCGATCGACTTGCAGCAAGCCGTCTCTGTTTAAACTTACGCTCTCCCCGTCGATTTTTCCAAAGCCCCAGTCCTGGATTGTTTGTAGCGGCACGGCAAAACGCTGCCGCGGGTCGATGCCGAATTTGTTTTGGAAATAATCAAAACGGTTTTTGCCGAGCTTCAATTGGAGGATGAATTCGCGAATGAATTTTTCTTCGTCCGTGGGAGTGAGCGCGCGGAAGATGGGCAGTTCGCCCGCATTCACTTTTTGCACGTAGTGTTCGAAGTCGTGATGGTTCTGGTAATGCGTGCCGCTGAAGTGCCCGAAGCTCGCGACGCCGAGCGACAGCAGGTCAGCACCCGCCCAGAGTTTATCGCGATAGACGAACTTCGTCTTCTCTTTGCTTTTCACCGCCGTATAGGCGCTCGCGATGGTGTAGCCGGCTTTCTCCAATTCAGCGAAAGCATATTTGACCCATTCCCGTTTCACATCCCAGTCGGCCACTGGCGCGACGAGTTTCCCTTCGGCTTTCATCTGCTGATAAATCGCCGTGTTGTAGGGAATCTCCATCTGGTAAATCGTCACGCTGTCAGGCGAGAGCTCAATTGTCTTCTTCACGCAATCGACCCAGTTCGCGTCGGTCTCTTCGACCATGCCGGAGATGAGGTCGACATTGATCTGCGGAAACCCAAGTTCGCGCGCGTAACCGTAGGCGCGATAAACTTCCTTCGAACGATGGGCGCGTCCGTTGATCTCCAGGATGTGGTCATCGAAGTTTTCGATTCCGAGGCTCAGCCGCGTTACGCCCATTTCACGGAGGGCTTTTAGCTTATGATCCGTGAGAGTACCGGGTTCGCATTCGAAAGTGACTTCTTCGACGCCATCCCACGGGATCAACGCTTTCATTCCGTCGGTGAGATACTTCAGTTGATCCACTGACAAATAGGAAGGTGTGCCGCCACCGAAATAAACGAAGTTTGCGTTGCGTCCGCCGATGACTGGTTTCTTCGCGTAGATGGAAAGTTCCTTTAGCGCCGCGTCGATGTAGGCGCGGATTTCGGAAGAATCTTTATCCGTATAAACTTTGAAGTAGCAGAAATGGCAACGCTTCCGGCAAAACGGAATGTGCAGGTAGATCCCGAGCGGCGTATTCGGCCGCGGCGGATGCTCGATGGCATTGAAAATATCCGGTAGCAACTCCGGCTTCCAAAACGAGAACGGCGGATAATTGGAAACGAAATAATTGCCCACGGTGGTTTCCTTTTGGATGGGCGGCGCGTGAGGCGTTGTAAGTGGCGTGGTGCTCATAATGCTATTGGAAAGTTTGATAAACGCTCGCCCTCACCCAGCCCTCTTCCCGAGGAGAGGGAGAATCGTTCCCCAGCGTAATTTGCAGTCGATGCGTTTAAGTTTTCTCACCGTTCGTGGAAATATTCGGGAGGAGAACGCCAACGGCGTTCCGTCACGAAGCCCATGGTTGGCGAATCCTACCCTGGGTAAAGATGTCGTATTGGTGTTCAACCCCAACGGGGTTGCGTCACTGGAAATCGATTCATCCGCAACCCGGACGCAATCCCGTTGGGGTTGATGATGCCTCCGTTGTTTACCCAGGGTAGCTTCCCGTTCAGCGGGACAACCCTGGGCTTTGGGACGCAATCCCTTTGGGATTGGGGCCGCAGAACAGACTTCGGAGCTGAAAAATGCGTTTTTAAGCCGATGATCCAGATTCCCACGTTGGAAATCACCTTCCCGGATCGAACGCGAGGCGTTCCGTCCTGGAAATCTCCGCCAACGAGCAAACTTTGAAACTTCCCGTTCGAAAACGCTATCAGCGGAACATTTTGTGAGATTTCCACTCCATAAACGTGGTGGACAGAACATTTCGTAGAGTTTCCGTTCCGTAAACGGCCTGGGCGACGCCGATTGCGGAGTTTCCATTCCGTAAACGGCCTGGGCGACGCTGATTGCGGAGTTTCCATTCCGTAAACGGCCTGGGCGACGCTGATTGCGGAATTTCCATTCCGTAAACGGCCTGGGCGACGCAGATTGCGGAATTTCCATTCCGTAAACGGTCTGGGCGACGCCGATTGCGGAGTTTCCATTCCGTAAACG
>JAQGOU010000151.1 GCA_028293445.1 Verrucomicrobiales bacterium
TAGTAGCTCAAATTCCCTTGAGCTTCGGCGTCGCCTTTTTCAGCCTTGGCGAGCGTCTCGGTGAATTCTTTCTGGTCGGCGCTCTGTTCCTCGGCGCGAACCGGTTGAGTGAGGAAGACGAAGGCAACGCCCAGGGTGAAGAGGAGACGATAGAAGTTCATGGATGATAAGAGAGAGTTAATGTTGTTTTTGAAAATCAGGTGTCGAGTGGTTGTGCGGCACTTTTTTTCTGGAGACGTTGTGAGTTTCTGTTCCTTAACCAGCCGAGAAGAGTGCAGGTGATACCCGCGAGCCCGAGGATTGCGAGGCCATCGCCAGCGACGAGGAGTAAAATGTTTCGCAGGCCGCTTTGTTCCATGCCGGAGACTGCTTTCACCAACGGTGCTCGCCCCATGATGCCAAACAGCATCAAGAGCACGCCGATCGGAAGCAGCTTGGATTTTGAAATTTCGACGACAGGTTGTGGCATCTTGAGCGCGAAGTATTGCCATCGCGGGTCCATTTGCGCGACGAAATTATTTAAGCACTGTTCGATAGGAATTGCTCAGATGAACGCGAGTTTCCATTGGCGGAACCCGCGAAAGCTCATCCGGCTTTATGCGGCTAAAAGCGCCAGGTGATCTTTCCGTAAACGCTGCGTTCTACTTCCGCAGGGCGACCGGCTACGCCGAAGGTTTGTTCGAAGAATTCCGGGTGTCGCGGCTGCAATAAATTCTGCCCGACCACGGCCAGTTCCAAATGTTTTGTGGGACGCCACGCGACGCGCACATCCGTGGTGACGTAACTGGAAATGCTTAAGCTCGACAAATTATCCACGTAACGAACCCAGACATCGAAATCCCATTTCCGCGCAAAGGTCATCGAGGAAAGAACGGATGCCTGATGATGTGGACTCCGCCCTTCGGTGAGCTTTTCGGTGGTGGAATCCGTGCTGCCCGGTTTGGTGTGCAGTTGCATTTCCAGGAACGTGTAGGACGGGCGCAACGTCCACCACGCCGTTGGTTTCCATCGCAGCGACAATTCCACTCCGTACGTTTCTCCGCGCAGGCCATTGCCCGTGAAGAGTGTTTGGGTCGGCGGTGTTGTCGCAGGATTAAAAGCACCGAACTCCTGGCTGCTCAGTTTATCGTAATCATTATAGAAGACGGCAGTATCGAGCGTCACCCGTTGGTGAAGTTCGGTGCGATAACCGAGCTCATACGCAATCAGTTCTTCGGAGTCCATGTCGGGATTTCCCGCGGCGCGAATCGCGACAGGTCCAGGCACAGTGGCGGCCCGCGTGTTCACATCGTTATCCAAACGCGAGGGCGTTCGGGTGGCGCGCGAGACTGAGGTCCAAAGAATGTTGCGTGCGTTGGGCGTCCATGCGAGTCGCGCGCTCGGTTGTAGTTCGAAGCCGGTAAAATCGTTGTGCTCCAATTTCGTACCGAGCGTGAAACTCAACTGTTCGGGCACGAGTTTAATCTCGTCCTGCGCGAACGTGCTGAAGAGTTGGGTGGTGCGACTTACCGGCGTGAAATTAACGATGTTGCCAGGTTCGGTGTCGTCGCTGGAAACACGATAGCCAGCTCCGACGATAAATTGCTGGCGTTCGCCCGCCGCGAAGCGATGCTGAAAATCGAGATCGCCAGTCGTTCGCTTGTCGTCAGTCAAGGTGTCCCGGTCTATGCGGTCGACATAACATTGGAGTTGGCTCTGCGCCTCCTCCGACCAGGTATGCGTCCAGCGGCTGAGGACGTTTCCACCATGGTAATCGATCTTTTTATTTTGAGCTTGAGAGAGCGCAAGAGGCGAGGGGAGGGGAAGAAGATCGGTTTCGCTGGCCGTTCCCGAATAGATATCTCCCTGGAACGTCACCGCATTGTCATCCGATGGAGACCAATCGAGACGAAAGCCGCCCTGATTATGTTGCCAACCCTTCGCCAGATCGCCACCGGCAAGATCATCGCGGTCGAAGGTTTTTCCATAAACGCGAAGATAGGTGTTCTCACCGGCTTTTGCTCCGTAGCGCACGGAGCCAAACCAGCGTTCTTCCGTTCCACCGCCGCCACTGATGAGTGTTCCCTGCGTATCCTTCGCGCTTTTGGAAATAATATTAATGACGCCATTCACCGCGTTGGCGCCCCACAACGTGCCGCCCGGACCCCGGATGGCTTCGATGCGATCGATGTCTTCCATCAACATATCCTGTTGATCCCAGAATACGCCGGAGAAGAGCGGCGTATAGATGGAGCGTCCATCCATCAATACCAGCAGTTTATTGGCATACTCATTATTAAAGCCACGGGCGTTGACTGCGTAACGATGTCCATCGATGCGAGCAACATCAAAGCCCGGCGCCATGCGTAATGCTTCTGGAATACTGGTGGCGCCCGAACGTTGAATGTCGTCTTGCGTGATGACAGAAATCGCGGCCGGAGCGACCGCCATTTTCTGTGGATGTTTTGCGACAGAGATGACATCGATGTTCATCAATTGTTCCAGCGAGAGCATTTTCAATTCATCAACGGAAATCGTCTCCGTTTCTTTTTCTGCTGCGAGGATGGTGGCGGAGAACATGAAGAACGAACCCAGAATTAAAGACAGGCCGTAGAAGAGACGCGCACGCAAGGCTGCTAAAGGCCGAAAACTAAGTTTCATAGAGGTTCCATATCGCGCAGTCGTCCTTAGGTTTTAGAAGAGCGCAGGGTTAAAAACCATCCGCTGATGGCGTAGCGTCGATTCGGTGAAAACACATGACCTCTGAGGTGTCGTCGCTGCTTCAGGCTTGAAACTTGCTTTTCGCGCAGCCAGTCTCATTGTTAATTCACTAAATGAACGTTGCGGCATTGCAGAAAATTGACCGGTGGATGGGGATACCGCTCTGCTTCATGCTCACGATGTTCCGGAAGTTGACGGAGTTCGGGCCCAAGCGCGTTGGCACGCCGAAAAATCTTCTCTTCGTAAAATTAGCAGAGCAGGGGTCAACGGTGCTGGCTTATCCCGCTCTGGTTCGAGCGGTTGAGATGGTGGGCCGTGAAAATGTTCACTTCATTGTTTTCGACGAGAATCGATTTATTCTTGAGGCCCTGGAGCTCATCCCGAAAGAGAACATCATCGCGATCTCGTTCAAGAGCTTTCCTGAACTCATCACGTCGAGCATTCAAGCGGTCCTGCGCATGCGGCGGTTACGTTTCGATGCGACGATCGATATGGAATTTTTTGCGCGGGGTTCGGCGGCGGTGGCGTTTCTGAGTGGTGCAAAATCGCGGATTGGTTTTCATACTTACTTTGGCGAAGGACCTTATCGCGGCAATCTGATGACGCATCGGCTGCTCTATAATCCGTATTTGCATACCAGCCAAATTTTTCAGTTGATGGTGGAGTCGGTGCAAAAGGATCCGGATAGTTTTCCGACCTTTGACATGCATCCACCAAGTATCGGTGAATCATTTCCACAATTCGCCACGAAACCGGAAGAGCACGTGGCAGTGCAGGAAATTCTGCGTCGCGAAACGCGCCTCGAAAAAACGCCGCCGATCATTCTCCTGAATCCGAATGCGAGCGATTTGCTGCCGTTGCGTCGCTGGCCCAATGAGCGGTATGTGGAACTCGCCAAGCGATTACTGAAAACATTTCCGGAGTTGCACATCGCCTTCACCGGGACTGGTTCTGAATCGGTGAAGGTTAACGGAATGCTCGAGCAGATTGGTTCGACGAGGGCCTTTTCACTCGCGGGGAAGACGAGTTTGCGACAATTACTCGTTTGTTATTTCCACTCGGAGATTCTCGTCACGAACGACAGCGGTCCGGCGCACTTTGCGTCTCTCACACCGATCAATGTGGTGACGCTGTTTGGTCCGGAGACTCCTTCGCTCTTTGCCGCACGTACGCCGCGTAGCACGGTCCTGTATGCGAACGTGGTTTGTAGTCCATGCGTGAATGCCTACAACAACCGGCAGTCGGCGTGCAAAAATAATATCTGCATGCAGCAGATCACCGTGGATCAACTCTTTGATACCGTCTCCTGTGTCTACAGGGAACGTCGCAAGAATTCGGTTGCCACGTAACGCCTCCTGCATGGCTCAAACCTCACAACCGGTTTCATCCTCTGAAAAGACTTTATCGCCCGGACGCGCTTTGCTTCTAGCAGCAGCGGGTTACCTGATCCTGACGCTGCTGATGTTTGGCGACGTTTTGTTCACCTCCAAAGAAATTGTTCTCTCTAACGGCGGGACAGACATCTTCGGGCAATTCCTTTCGTGGCGAAAATTTGGCTTTGAGCAGTTGCGACAAGGGCACATCCCGCTCTGGAATCCTTACGTTTTCTGCGGAGCGCCTTACTTCGGTGGATTTCAATCGGCGCTGCTGTATCCGCTGAACGCTTTATATCTGGTGCTCCCCCTGACGACGGCGATCAACTACAGCATCGCGCTGCACGTGTTTCTCGCGGGCCTCTTTGTTTATCTCTGGGCTTCGTATCGTAAGCTGCATCCGCTGGCCTGCTTTTTAGCCGGCGTCATCTGGATGTTCTCTGGTCCTTACTTTGTTCACATCTACGCGGGTCACCTCTCGAATCTTTGCACCATGATATGGGCACCGCTTTTTTTCCTGGCAGTTGATGGAACCCTGGACAAACCGTCGCGAGGTTGGACCTTGTTAGGAATCTTTGCCCTGGCGATGCAAATTTTGGCGGGACATCCACAGTATGTTTTTTACACATCCTTCATTGCCGGCATCTATGTCCTCTTCCGCCTGGGCCAGAGTGCCGAGAAGAAAAAAACGATTCTTTGCTTCACGATGATTTACATCGGTGCGGTGTTGCTCGCGTCTGTGCAGTTGTTTACAGGGGCGCAGGCCACGGCTGAATCTATCCGGAGCGTTGGATTGTCGCCGAACTTCGCCTCCAGCTTTTCTTTTCCGCCTGAGAATTTCCTGACGTTTCTCGCCCCGGATTTTTTCGGAAACATGAAAGAGGTTCCTTACTGGGGACGATGGCTTTTCTGGGAGATGTGCCTCTTCTGTGGTGTGAGCGGTTTTGTGCTGGCAGGTTATGGCGCCATCGTTGGGTCACAGAAACAGCGCAATCTGATTGTCCTGATGCTCTTGCTGTCTTGCGTGTTTGCCCTGGGAGCCAACACCAAACTATTTGATCTACTCTATGCGTACGTTCCTGGCTTCAATAAGTTTCGCAGCAACTCGAAATTTATCTTTTTGACGGCGATGTTTCTTTCACTTTTGGTGGCGATGGGTTTTGATGATATCCTCCAGCGCCGCAGACCCATTCGTCCGTTGATTTACGCAACTGTCGCACTGGCGGTCAGTCTCATCGTCGGGTCGGTTTGCATTCAACACTCCGCGACGGCCGGCGGTCCTTTGTGGCGGAGTTTTACCGATATGGTGGGCGCCACTGAGCAATCGACCGTGTTGCTTACTCTTTTCAAGGATGCCGATTCCGTTCGGCAATGGGGAATTCATGCTGCTCATTCTTTGCTGGTGGCGGGAGGAACAGTTGCGGCGATCGCTGTGGTGTTGATCTTGATTCAGTTTTCCCGACGCTCCGCAATTCTCCTCGTGATGATCGGCGTCGTCGAAATGTTCGTGTTCGCCCGGAGCACCCGCGACACCTTCGATGCCGCGCAATCGCTGTCAGAACTGCGTGACCTTTTTGCGAAACCGTTGGGGGATGGTCGCTTGAACTTCGCCATTGCGCGAAACCTTCCCATGTATTTTGGTCAGCAGGATATTTGGGGGAACGATCCCGGGATTCCCTTGCGCTATGCGCAGTTCATGGCGTTTACGCAAAAAGTGAAACCGGAATTTGCGGCGGAATTCGATGTGTTCAGGCTGACTCCTTTTTTTCGGGCATTGCGATGCCAGTATGCCGTGTCCCAACGTGGCGGGAAGCTACACTTGATTGAACGCGCGGATAGCTTGCCGCATTTTCAACTCGTGAAGAGTTACCGCGTCATTACGGAGCAGAAACGAATCTTTGCTGCACTGGAGGACAGCGCGTTCGATCCGCGTGCCGAAGTGATTCTTGAAAGTGATCCGCGTCCATTGCCGGATGCTAATGGAGTGGACGGCACAGTGAAGCTAACGGATTACTCTACCGATTTTCTGGAGTTGGAAGCTGAATTGCCATCAGCCGCCATCCTGCTGATCACTGACAGTTACACAGCGGGTTGGCACGCGCGTTCTTTGCCGGGCAGTAGTCAGGCGCATTATGATTTATTGCCGGGAGATTATTGTTTGCGTGCGGTGCCGCTCGCCGCGGGGCACCACCGACTGCGGGTTGAGTACACGTCGAAAGCGTTCACTGTCGGAAAGTGGATATCTATTTCTTCACTGATCGCGTACCTGACAGTTCTCGTATGGCATGTCAGGACCTCTGCCAGAAAATGCCGTTCTGAAATGATTTCAAATGAGCCGCCGGCAAGTTTTCCAAACGCCGGTGCTTGAAGCCGATGACTGATTTTAAAAAAGTAATTGGCCCCCTGGCGATCGCTTTGACAGTGGTCGCGTCTGTTTTACTTTTTTTCCGGCTCGGTCATTACAGCCTGTGGGACGATGAAGCGGTGGTGGCGTTGAGCGCAAAAGGCATTTTGCGTTCCGGCGATACTACTGCCGTTATCGATCACAATCTGGTCGCCTATCGGCACGGGATTCTCTTGAGCGATCTGCACGACCGTTCGACTCCTCCGTTGCCTGCTTACGTCACGGCCATTTCGTTTTTTATATTTGGAGAGAGCGCCTTGACGGCTCGCTTGCCGTTCGCTGTTTGTGGAATGCTTTGGATTCTTTTGGTGCTGCGCTGGCTGTCCAAGGAAAAGGTTGAGGTGTCCGTTTGGATTTTGTTCATCCTGGGGATTATTGGAAACGTGTCGTTGTTTCTTTTTTTTAGGCAATGCCGCTATTACGGGATCGCGATTCTTTGTTCCTCGACGATCGCATATCTCTACCTGAACTGGACCGGGCGAATGCGTGAGTTGATCTGGATCGCTCTTCTTTCCATCCCTTTGTTTGCGGCTAATTACATGAACTTCTTTGCGCTGTATGGTTGCCTCGTGTTCGATTACGCCATCTGGGGACGTAAACGCCGCCGCCTGAACTTGAAAGAATGGGCAGCCTTGTTGCTTCCGCAAATCGTCGTCGCTGGAATTATCTTCAGCATTTGGAATCCGCTGAAGACCGGCAACAGTGCCGGGCTTTTATCTGCAACCGAGTCCCTGAAAGTCTGGTTGATGTGCATCAGCTTCTTCGATCTCAATGCCTGTGAGTTCGGCGCGGGGGTCCTACTGTTGCTCGCGCCGTTTGTGGCATTGTTTTGTCGTGACCTCTGGCTGTTGCGGTCATTTTTTGCTCTCGTGGTTTACGTGGTCCTGACAAGCGCACTTTCACCGCAGGTCATGGACGAAGGGACACACCACTCCGATATCCGTTATCTGGCACCAATCATCCCTTTATGTATTTTCATCGGCGTTCGTGTGTTGATTCTGATCACACGTAAAGCGCCATGCATCGCTTTTCCGCTGGCGATTCTTGCCTTCGGCTCAAATCTCCTCGAAGGCGTCACATTGCGTCCGTTCTATTTCCATTCAACGGTGGTTCGATACGTCGGCGAGTTGATGCATCCGCCGCTGGATACGTATAAACCAACAGCGGCGTGGGTCCGCGACAACGTTCCGGCGAGCGCCTCGGTGTGGGTTGTCCCGGATGAGATGACGTATCCGTTGATGTTTCATGCGCCACAACCAACGTATGCCTGGCAGCTAATTGATCCATCCCAGCCGGAACTAAAGGCCCTCGATCCAATTCATTTTTTGGGAAGCGTGCCTCCGGATTACATCATCATTTTCGGCCCGCAGATGAAGCGCGTGACAAAAGAGCTGGAGCACGTGTCGCCTCCTGCATCCTATGGACAGGTAGCTTTGATCGATGTTTTTTGGCGGGATACTTATCGCCCGGAACTTTACTGGCGTCGCTTTGATCAGAAAACGAGTTTTAACAGAGCAACGGAAGCGGTTTATGTTTTGAAACGAACGGTGGCAACAGGGCAGGGGAGAAACTAACGAGATCTATGGATGGCTCGTTTATAAAATCATCTGCTTCTTCTGAAAACACCTTCAACGGGATGGGGTCGGGTATTCCCAAACGCGTGACATGGCTTCTCCTCTTGGGCTTCGCCGCGTTGATCGCATTAACGCGATTGCATAATTACAACGAGCCCACGGATCGGGATCAAGCGACGTATGCCGTCATGGCCCACGAGGTCCTTTCGGGTGAGCGCTTATACGACGGCGTGTTGCTCGACCAAAAGCCGCCGGCCATTCATGTGACCTACGGGATTGCCGAGTGGATCGCAGGCTACGGACGTCGGCAGATCTACTTGCTCAGCGTGGTTGCCGCAATCGTCACCATGCTGGGATTCTATTTTGCCGGGAGAACATTCGGAGATCGCGCGGGACTTTGGGCGGCTGCGCTTTGGACGATTGTCAGTGGACACTTGCAGCTGGAAGCGAATCAGCCGAACTCCGAGGTATTCATCAACGCATGGACAGTTATTGCTCTGGCTGCGCTTCTGCGACAATCAGCTGCACGATGGAGTTGGTGTCCCGCGGCCCTGGCGGGGGTGTGTTTTGCGGCAGCGAGTCTTTACAAGCACGTTGTCGTCCTGATTCCAGCGTTCGTTCTGCTCGCATATGTCTACTGGCCGCGTGAAGGACGAACCCGAAAAACAGCATTGCTGGATATGGCGATTATTGGCGGAATCGGAGTTCTTGCCTGGGGGATGATGTTCGCCTATTTCGCAGCAACGGCCCGATTGGACAGCGTCATTAATTGTCTCTTCACCTACAATCGACACTACTCCGGCAACACACAACGGAATCTCTTTTCAGTCCTGACGAATCCAGAGGCCCTTTTGTCGCCCGGTCTATTGGGGCTGACCCCGTTGATATTGACGGCGCTGTTTGGAACCTTTCGGATGTGGATGCAGCGTCAATACTTTCGCGCAGCGTTCCTGGCCGCGTTGGCTATTGGCACCCAGGTTGCAGTGGCATTGCCAGGACGTTTCTATCCGCATTATTACCAGCTTTGGTTTCCGTTCTTGATTCTCGGCACGGTCGCCGCGCTGGAGTCATTTGGACAAACAAAAACAGTGAAGGCCAAAATGTATCGTTTCGGTGCGCCGGTCCTGGCACTGCTGCTGATTGCGATCGAAGCCCCCGCTTATTTTGAGTCTCCCACTGAATTGTCGTTTGTGAAATACGGTGAGGTTTTTGTCACCACGGATCGCCTCGCCAAAAAGATCAAAGCATTGCTGAAGCCGGGTGAAACCTTTTGGCAGCTTGGAAGCCAGGTGCAGTTATACATGGATACCAAACAGCGCCCGCAGGGGGCATTATCTGATTACGGTCTATTCTCAGGACCACTGTCCGCGGAGTTGTTGCGCGGGACGATGGAGTCACTGCAGGCACATCCGCCTGACCTGTTGGTCGTGGAGAAACTTTCAATTAAACAAATTCCAGAGGGGCATCCGATGCTGTCGTGGATTGAAAAGAACTATTACCGCCCACAACGAGATGCGGACTATGGGCTCTTCTTTTTAATGGTAAGGAACGGCAGCACTTTGGAGGAACGGCTACACGGCCAGCCTAAATGAGCAGCAATTGGTTCGAGAAGCGATTCGTCTTGAGAATCAGCTGCGGCGAGTCTTATCTAGGCGCTTCCAGCGTCGGCGAGCGGACTTTCGGATCTCAACATCATGCAGCCTGAGAAAGTAAAAACAGTAATCGCCCCAACGAGGTTGTGCCGGGTTGAACTTTTCTTTGCGGTATTCCTGATAGCGCTGGCTGCTTTTTTTCACTTCCTATTGCAGAAAAATGCTGGCGCCTTTTGGCGGGATGAATGCAGCAGTATCCTGTTGGCGAGAGCAAAATCCTGGTCAGACGTATTCAACGGTCTATTCACTGATTCGTTCCCGGCCCTCTGGGTTGTTCTCTTACGATTATGGGACCTGTTGGGCGGAGGTTCCGGAGAGGTGTGGATTCGCAGTTTTGGATTGTGGCTCTCAATGGGAGCAATTGCTTCTCTGTGGTATGCCGCAAAAACAGCCAGATTGTTGCCGCCCGTTCTTGCCATCGCGCTCATTGCTTTCAACCCTGCTGTCTTTTACTGGGGAGATTCTTTGCGAGCGTATGCGTTGGCAATGCTGTTGGTGGTCTTGCTGTTCGGATTCGTATGGAGGTTTTGCGAGGAAGGCGGGCTGAAAAATTTCGTCATCGCTGCCGTCACGGCGATTCTGGCTGCGCAATCAAACTACCAATCAAGTTATCTGATTCTTGCGATCTGTGTGGCAGGAGCTCTCGTCTGTGCCGTGAGTGGACGCCGTTGGCGCGGAGTGATCGTCATCGGAATTGGGATTCTGGCTGCGTTCTCGATGGTTCCATACCGCCCGGTAATTGTTCAATATAGTGAGTCCGCAAAGCTGCTCACCATCCCAGACGTGAATGCTGCTCTTTTGTGGAATCGGTTCAGCGAAGGATTCGATTCGACTATCTCGCTCTCGATTTTCGTCGAGCTTTATGTTTTGAGCCTGGCGCTTCCGGTCTACTACCGGTTGTCCAGGGCGCACCAACAAAACCGCGATGCCTTTCATAGAAGTCTGTATGCCTCATCCGCCGCCCTGATCGCACCAATCGGTTGCTACGTCTTTGCGAGGAAAGCAGGTTTTTCGACCCAGTCCTGGTACTACATTCCGATTCTTGGACTTTTTGGCATTGCGATTGAGATGTCAATTTCGGGGTTGGGCGAACGCCTGCGCGTGAGACAATTGCGCTTGCTGCTCGCGGGTCTTGTGGTGGTGGCGGGCGTTGCTCCGGTGTGGAAACATGCGCACATGCGGAGGACGACTATGGATATTGCCGCGGACCAGGTCTCTAAAACGGCTTCTGCTGATGATCTGGTGCTGGTGAATCCGTTCTGGGAGGTCGTTTCATTTCAATATTATTATAAGGGCAACGCGCCCTGGTCGATTTTGCCTGTGGTGCCAGATGAGGAACGGGGTCGTTCTTTCTCGGCTACCATGCCATTGATGACTTCGCGCGAGCCGTTGAAAACAACTTACGAGAGAATTGAAAAAACCCTGCGCAACGGTGGCAAACTGTTAGTTGTGGGAGGACTTCAACGAGCGACGACGGTTCCTCCCGAATGGATTCCCGCGCCACATCCGGACTACGGTTGGCAGAGTTCAGAATTTGTGAAGGTCTGGTCGATGCAGACCGGATGGTTCATGGAGCAACATGCTCTTGAACGCAAGGTTTTGCCCGTGGACAATAATCAACGAGTCAATCGTTTTGAAGATGTTGAGACGATCGTCATCTTCAGCGGATGGAAGGATTAGGGGTTCCTGATCCGCGATTAAAAGTTGATCCGCTCTTTCTCCACCACGAGTGGTCGGTTCAACACCTGGGTGTGAATCGCTCCAATGTATTCGCCAAGAATGCCGATGAAGAACAGTTGGACGGAGGAAAACAAAAATAAGCCGATGACAACTGGTGCCATGCCGAGGGTAAACCGATCCCAAAACAGCAGCTTGTAAACGAGGTAACCAATCGCGGTCAACAGGCTTAAGAACGCCATCGCGAATCCGAGCATCGTCGCAATCCGAAGAGGCACTTTGCTATGATTCGTAATTCCAAGCATCGCAATGTCGTAAAGTGTGTAAAAATTGTTTTTGGTAATACCCCGTTTGCGCGAGGGTTGAAAATACGGAACGATGGCTGTGGGCAAGCCGATTTCCGAAATGAGTCCGCGGAAAAAAGGATACGGATCATCCAGTTTCCGGCAGATATCGATGACGACTTTATCGTACAGCCCGAAACCTGTGTAATTCTGGATCGTTTCCGTCTCCGCCAAACGATGCACTAATTTATAGTAACACCGGCGAAAAAAGAAAAAGAGCGGAGACTCTTCGCTCTCGTTTTTGACGCCGACCACCGCCTTGAATCCTTCCTCCCATTTTGCCACCAGGGTTGGAATGAGTTCTGGAGGATCCTGGAAATCCGATGCGAGCACCGCCACCGCATCCCCGGTCGCCTGCAACAACCCATAATACTGAGAACGAATCGCGCCAAAGTTGCGCGCGTTCAGGATCACTTTCACTTTCGGATCGGCCGCGGCGATTTTTCTGAGAATCGCCGGGGTGCGATCTGTTGAGGCATTATCTATATAGATATGCTCGTAATCGTAATTGAGGAGTTTTGAAGCGATATCCCGAATGCGCAGATGGAGTTCCTCGACGTTCTCCTCCTCGTTGTAGCAAGGGGTGATAATGCTTAGTTTCTTCACGACAATAGGTTTACAATTCACCGACCCGCCGCCCTGGTCCGGTTCCGGATCGATGCAGAGCGCTTTTGCATCCTGCCAATCTGCCCTTCGGAATGCAATTCATGGTGTGAAGGGTGTTTTCTGTCGAATGGAAGGCCAAACGGCATCCGACAAAATATTGGGCTCATTTTAGAAGCAAAAAAACATCCCATAATAATATTAGGTCCAACTTAGAAGCTAAAACGCACCCAATAATAATATTGGCGCCAGTTTTGAAGCTAAAACGGAGTCCAAAATAATATTGGCTCGGATTTAGAAGCTAAAATGCACCCATTATTAATATTGGGTCCAATTTAGAAGCTAAAAGACCTCCAATAATAATATAGAGTCCGTTCTAGGATCTAAAATGCATCCAATAATAATATTGGCTCCGATTTAGAAGCTAAAACGGACCCAATAATAATATAGGGTCGGATTTAGAAGCTAAAAAAGACCTAATAATAATATTGGGTCGGTTATATAGCTGATTATGAGCATCTTGCGGACTTAAGCCCGTTTTCTCGATCTCTGGGCGGGTCGGATCCGAAGCGCTTGTCTGTTTACTGCTCGGTCAGGCCATTCCGGGCCTAAGTTTCATGGTTTTGTGGTTTTTTTTGTCCAGATTGAGCGTTGGCGTCGCTCCGGCTGTCCCGATTTTAACCAAGAAAAGTCCTTTACAGCCGCCAGTTTGAGCTTAATCTTTTTTCCTCTTTAAAACGAACAAGAATATGGAAGTTAAAGGTAAAATGATCGAAAAATTTCAGTTGCACGCAAAGGACACCGGATCTGCGGACGTTCAAATCGCTTTGTTGACCGAGCGTATTAACTCGCTCACCGAACATCTTCAGAAGAATAACAAGGATCACAGCTCCCGTCGTGGATTACTGATGATGGTGAGCCAACGCCGCCGTTTGCTTGATTATTTGCACACAACAGACGTTTCCCGTTACCAGGCTGTAACGAAAAAACTTAAGTTGCGCAAATAAGCGGCTGCCGGTTCTTAACTGTATTTTGTTGGAGCGGAAGCGCGAGCGTTCCAATTTATTCCTATCGCGTAGAAAACAAAATCCTGCCGGCGCTGGGTAATTTCAATGAGCTGCGAATCAATCGTGAATCGTTGAATGGTGCATTCTACATCTTTTCAGGGCTGAACCTTGCGAAGATCGTGATCATTCGATTTTTACGGTTCGCACTTCATTGAAGTTTCTCGGGGCTGGCAGGTAAATTCAGAAACATATGCCAGAAAAAGTAGTGGCCAAGTGTGGAGCCAATCAAATCCACATCGAAACCGGTAAACTTGCCAAACAAGCCGACGGTTCCGTTACCGTTCAACTCGGTGAAACCATCATTCTCGTCGCGGCAGTCGCTGCGTCCAAAGCCAAACCCGGCCAGGACTTCTTTCCTTTAACCGTTGATTACCGCGAAAAAGCGGCCGCGGCTGGAAAATTCCCCGGTGGCTATTTCAAACGTGAAGGTCGCCCGACGGAAAAAGAAATTTTGACGAGCCGTCTCACCGACCGCCCGATCCGCCCGTTGTTCCCTAAAGGTTGGTATAACGAAGTTCAGGTTCAAAGCTTGTTGCTCAGTGCCGACGGCGAAAATGAATCGGACATCCTGAGCATCGTCGGTGCATCCGCTGCACTGATGGTCAGCGACATTCCGTGGGACGGACCTCTCGGTGCCGTTCGCATCGGTCGTATCGGTGGTGAGTTCGTGGCCAACCCGACGCACGCCCAGATGGCGGACAGCGACATGGACATCGTCTATGTCGGCAGTCGCACCGATCTCGTGATGTTTGAAGGTGCCGCCGACGAAATTTCGGAAGCTGAATTCAGCGCCGCACTTCAGTTCGGTCAGGAAGCTTGCCAACCGCTCATCGAAGCGCAGATCGAACTCGCCAAAAAAGCGGGCAAGAAAAAACGCGAGATCACGGTCAACATCGTTCCGGAAGAAATCCTCAAGGAAGCCAAAGCATTGGCTGGCGACCGTATCGTTCCCGCTCTCTTGACGAAAGCCAAATTGGCTCGTGAAGCGTCTGTGAATGCGATCTTCGCCGAAGTCGGCAAGAAGCTCGTCGAAAAATTCGGTGCCGAAAAGGTCACGGAATTCGTCCTGAAAGATGCGCAGTATTACATCCAGAAGGAAGCCATCCGCGGATTGCTCATGGAAGGCAAACGCCTCGATGGCCGTCCGATGGATCAGGTTCGCCCGATTTCATCCGAAGTTGGCGTTCTTCCCCGCACGCACGGTTCCGCTATTTTCGCCCGTGGTGAAACTCAAGTGATGGCCCTCGTCACCTTGGGCACCAAGGAAGATT
>JAQGOU010000179.1 GCA_028293445.1 Verrucomicrobiales bacterium
AACGTCGATACGCGAGCATTTTCTCCCTCACCCTAGCCCTCTCCCGCTGGGAGAGGGGACCTGCGCCTCCGTCCTTTTAAACCATTCAGTCCGCGCCAGGGCGTCCATGCTGTCCGAGACCCCGTGCAACCCAAGGGCCCTCCGATCCCCTCTCCCAGCGGGAGAGGGCTAGGGTGAGGGAGAGTGCGTCGACCAAACCTTGCTTTCAATTTTTTCAAAAGCGTTCCTTGGCAATAAAAACCAAATCCTTGATTGGCGTCTGCGGCTGGCACAGCAGGAGTCCACTTTAATTTTCGCCTGCAGCGACGAGTGAGGAAGCTGGCTCGCAGGCAACGGTCACAATAAAGTCGCTTCCTTCGCCTTCCTGGGATTGTACGGCCACCGTTCCGCCGATTCTTGCCACGGCCTTTTTAACGACAGCCAGGCCGATCCCCGTTCCACTAATGTCGGAGTCCACAACCCCGCGCTCGAAGGGCTTGAAAATCGATTGGTGCAGTGGTTCTGGAATACCGATGCCGAAATCCTTTACGTGAATCTCGCACCGGCCATCTTGCATCCTTGTGGCGTAAATTTGAATCTTTGGCGCATGGTTTTTGCGGGTGAATTTGAGGGCATTGGAGATCAAGTTTAAGAAAACCTGAATCAACAACGTTCGATTCGCGCGAATGACGGGCAGAGGCGTTTTGATTTCGATGCGCGCTTTTGTTTTCTGGACCTGAGATTCCAGCAGACTTAAACATTCCTCCACCACTTCCTCCGAAGACACTGGTTCCAGCAAAAGATGGGCAAGACTCAATTCGCTGAGTTGCAGAACGTCTTTGATCAAGATTTCCATCCGTTGCGCTGCGTTGAAGATCTTCTGCGCACAGGTCGTTCTTTCCTGCTCCGACATTTGGTTCATGTCTGTCGTGAGAATTTGGGCGAAACCGGCTATCGACCGGAGTGGAGCGCGTAAATCGTGCGAAAGCGTATGCGCGAACGATTCCAGTTCTTCAGTTTTTTGGCGCAAAGCATCTTCTTCCTTCTTTTTCTCCGTTAAATCCCGGGTGACCTTGGCGAACCCGGAAAGATTTCCGCGTTTATCCCACAACGCCGTGATGACAACGTTGGCCCACATCCGGGAACCATCCTTCTTCACGCGCCAGCCTTCTTCTTCATAGCGCCCATCACGAATGGCCAGGCTCAATTCTTTGGCCGGGTGGTCTCTGGCAATATCTTCCGGCGTGTAAAATATCGAAAAGTGTCGACCGATCACTTCATCAGCGGTGTAGCCTTTGAGGCGTCTCGCGCCCTGGTTCCAGGTATTGACGTTCCCCTTGGCGTCCAGGATGAAGATGGCGTAGTCCTTGACCTGGTCGACCAGGAGCCGGAACCGCTCTTCGGTATCCAACAAATTTTGAAGACTTTCCTCCTGAAGCTTTCGTTGGGTCAGATCGCGAGTCACCTTGGCGAAGCCGATCAGCTTGCCATCAGTGCCATGCATGGGCGTAATGATCACATTGGCCCAAAAACGCGAACCGTCTTTTCGGACGCGCCATCCTTCTTCTTCATAGCGCCCCATGTCTTTTGCCATGCGCAACTCGAATTGCGGCTTGTCATTCTCCTTGTCCTGCTGCGGATAAAACGTGGAAAAGTGTTTCCCGATAATCTCGCCGGGCTCGTATCCTTTAATGCGTCGGGCTCCTTCATTCCAGGAGAGCACGCGCCCCTCCGGACTGAGCATGAAAATGGCGTAGTCCTTTACTTGCGCGACGAGTAACCGAAAGATTTCGCTCGATTCAACTAGAGGCGCGGAAGCGTTCCCGACGGCTGGAAAGCTCGCTGGACTTGCCTTCTTGGGTAAAACAGCGAAACGAGAAATCATGGAGTCCCCACGTCCTTGTTCCGGTCGTGTCGCAGCGAGGCATTCCAGTTCGATGGCTTTGACGAACTCAACCAGCGTCCCAAAGACACCTGGCTTGATCACGTAGAAATGACATCCGAGATCATGGGCCTTTTTGACGTCCGCTTCATTATCAGAAAATGAAAAGACAACGACGGGAAAGGTTTGAAACTGCGGGTGCTTGCGGAGGTACTCCAGGACGTCAAATCCGGAAAGCCTGGGCATCTTCAGGTCGAGCAATAATAAATGAGGAAGTGGAAAATTTGTCCGGTCAGCATACTGGCCCTCACCGGAAAGGTAGCGAACCACTTCAGACCCATCATTCACTTGCACCAACTCTACTGCGTTGACTCCCCCCTTGAGGAAGGCGCGCGTCAAAAGAACGCGGGCGTCGTCCTCATCCTCCGCATACAAAACAACGGGTTTGAGATTTGAAGTTTTTTGCATTTCGAAGAATTGATTTTCCCCTTACTTCACCCTGGAGTCAACCTGCCGGCAGTCAGGCGGATTCCCTGAGCATGGGTGGGGCCAGCGGGGCTGGGGGAACAATACGGAAATCATCCCGCCTCTTCAGAGGCCACCGGAAAGAAGAAGTAACAAGTAGACGCTCGTGGCCGGGCGAGAGGTTATCCTCTCTGCCCAGGGAGCGATTTTATTCACTCACATTAACAGAAGCAACGGACGGTTCTTGCGAGGGCGTCAACTGAAGCGGGGCGGCCGGCTTCTGGGGTTCAACGTTGTGGAGGGCGGTCACGTAGAGAATGTCAGCACCCAGTTGGTCCGCAGGAAATTCTTCACCGCCGAGCTTTTGGCGCAACACATAAGCTTTATCATAACCGGGGTCCTTTTCTGAAATCACTTTGCCCTGCCCGGTCGAGTCGTCGACTTTATCGGCACCGGCGACACCTTTTGAATTCATCAGGTTACAAATGCGAATGGCGGAAATCCTGGCGCCGTCGGCGATACCAAAGTCGGAGAGATCGAATGCGGCGGCATTGGCTACATGCAGCTCATCGTGGGAGTTGGCGAATTGATAGCGGTAGGCACTGAATTCTGTGCTGCCTTCCTTTTTAACGGCCACGGCAAAGCCTTCCCACGTGGCTGATTCAAAAATGACGAAGTCGTTGCCAGCGGTGTTCTGCAAGGTTTGACCTTCGTCCCATGCAAATTGCAGAACGTAGCGGTCGGTGTTCGGTCGGGGCGACGCGTCGAAAGTGGTCGGCAATGAAATGGCGCGGGCGAAGTCGGTCCCCAGTCCGTCTTTGTTGTGCATGCCCATCAGGCGTCCAATGCTTTTAGAGCGGTTGAACTTGGCAAAGTGATTCGTATAAACGTTGGGATCTGAAATGTAATCCGGGCTGAACATTCCGAAGCGACTGCTGGAGTGGCCGCGGAGAGAACTGCCCTGAGCGATGAGACCGTGGGTCACCGTGTTCTTTTCATCGAAAGAAAACCCGCCGATGCTGAAAACACCGGCTGATAGATTTGAGACGAAGAGAGCGAGCCCGAGAGTAACTGTAAGTATCTGGGATTTCATGACTCGATCTTAGTTCACCATGTGCCAGACGTAAGGGGGTCTTGTCCGCGAGACGACCCACTCCAATCGAGCCGCATAAGAGGAACCATTCCCGCGGGGCGAGGGATAATGCGGAGGCCAAACAGGCAGGGAAAGGACGAAGCCGGGATGAGACGGTAATGAGCTTACCGGATTCTCGCTCGCAACGAATGTCGTTACTTACTCAATTGCGGCAGCTCCATGAAGGCGTAGCAGAGCATGTGCAGGATTCCCATTTGCGCATCTTCGGCGCGACCGTAATGGGTGTCGTTGATGACCACGACTTGATCGGCGATTTCCGCGAGGCGTCCGCGCTTGGCTCCAACGAGGGCGACGGTTGTTAAACCATTCTTCTTCGACCAGTCGAGGGCTTTGACGCAGTTGGGCGAATTGCCGCTGACGCTGATCGTCAAGGCGATGTCGCCTTTGCGTCCGTAGTTCTCGAGCTGGCGCACGAAAACATCCTCGTAGGAGTAATCGTTTCCGATGGCGGTCATCCAGCTGATGTTGTCATTGAGGCAGAGCACGCGAAAACGTTTGCCGAGTTTGTCGGAGGAACCTTTGCCCAGATCAGTGGCGAAGTGCGAGGCGTTCGAGGCGCTGCCGCCGTTGCCGAAGATAAAAATCTGGCGATCTTCTTTATGCGCCTGTTGCAGCGTCTGAATAATCTTGGCTACACCATCGACGGAAATGGAATCGAGGGCGGCTTTTTGTGCACGGACGTAATCGGTGATCCACTGATTCATGGGGCGAAAGTGTAATTCAGATTTTTTTCAATTCAAGTGCGTAGCCACCGATCAAAAGTAAAAGGGCTTTTAACCACGGATAGCACCGCGAGCGGTGCAGCAACTATCTAGTTCTGACTGACACAGATGAACACGGATAAAAAAAGATCACTGGCAAAGTGCGAATTGCCACGCAACATACCCTCCTGTCTGCAGCCGCCTTATCCGTGTTCATCTGTGTCCATCCGTGGTTAACTCCCCTGAATAGCCAGTTCTAATGCACCGATGGGAACCACATCTTCCCCGAGAGCGGCCAAACAAATCTTCGGACCGGGAGCAAAGGCTTCCATGACAAAGGCTGCGAGAGACTTTTCCACAGCGGAACGCAACGGTTCACCGACGAGTGATAGACCACCACCGAGGATAATGATTTCCGGATGACACAGGTGAACCACGTGCGACAGAGCAAAGGCCAGGTCCCCTGCTGTCTCCTTGAGGATCTTTTGCGCAATGGGATATTGCCGCTCGAGCGCGATGCTTAAATACTTCGCTTCGCCGCCGGATCGCGTTCCGATGAGTTTCGCGAAAATGGTTTCAGGATCTTTGGCGACGGCTTCGCGGATCTTCTTGTCCACCGCCCAGCCCGAGCAACTCGATTCGACGGTCCGTCCCGTTTGGTCCAGAAACAGATGACCGATTTCTGATTCGCCGGGCTTTGCGCCATGAAATATTTTTCCATCCACCACCAGGCCGCCGCCGACACCGCTACCAAGCGTCACGTAGAAGACAGGATTGGATTTTTTTCCCGCACCATGCAGCGCTTCGCCGAAGGCAGCGACGTTGGCATCGTTGTCGACTCGCACCGGAACGTTCGCAATCGATTGCAACCATTCGCCGATCGGGAATTCAGACCAACCCTCAATCTGGTGGGAGCAACAGATCTTGCCGGTCTGACAATCGACCGGGCCGCCGAAACCGACACCGATGGCCGCGGGTTTAGTCTTGGGCAAAAGTTCCGCCAGCGCCGTCTCGATCTCTCGGCGAATGCCCGCGCCACCTTCCTCTTTGTGAACCGCGATTCGACGTCGCTCGAGGATTTTCGCCGAAGCATCGCCCACCACGATCTGCAATTTCGTGCCGCCGATTTCAATGCCGAGAAAGGTTTTACTCACGGTCTAAGAATAATCCGGCTGATTGCCCGGCTTCCATTTGATGTTGCAACCCATGCTCGGAATCTGATTCTGCGAAACAGGCGTGCCGCTGAGCACCGCGTCCAATGCCGCACGAAGATCTTTGCCCGTCACAGGAAGAACCGTGGCGACACGCGGACGGCTGTCATCCAATTGACCGCGGTAGACAAGCTTGAGACCAGCATCGAACAGGAAAAAATCAGGAGTGCAAGCGGCGCGATAGGCTTTGGCCACGGCTTGTGATTCGTCGAAAAGGTAAGGAAAGGTATAACCAGCCAACTCCGCTTCCTCTTTCATTTTCTCCGGTCCATCGGCGGGGTAGTTGTTCGCGTCATTGGAGCTGATTCCAAAAACCGCGACGCCGCGCGCCTGGTAGTCCTTCCCAAGCCGGGCCAGTTCGTCGCGAATATGTTTCACGTACGGGCAGTGATTACAGATGAACATCACGAGATAGGCTTTCGCATTCGGGACATCGGAAAGCCCAACCATTTTTCCATTGGTTCCCGGCAGTCGAAAATCCGGCGCGACTGTGCCGAGTGGGAGCATCGTGGAAGGTGTCAGTGCCATGCGACGATTTGAAATTCTCGCCGCCATCTTGTCGAGTGCAGAAAACTTTTCTATTCGAGAGGCGGTCGCTGTTGTAAACATGCTTTGGCGTGCCTGACAAAATTACCAAAGCCAATGTGAAGATGATGCGCCTGGCCTTACGCCTGGCTCAACGCGGCTACGGTCAAGTCTCTCCCAATCCACTCGTCGGCGCAGTCCTCGTTAAAAAAGGTAAAGTCATTGGACGTGGTTGGCATCGGGGTGCCGGCGGGCCGCACGGGGAAATCGAAGCGTTGCTCGATGCAGAGAAGAAAGGGAACAACGTTCGCGGCGCCACGCTGTATGTAACTCTTGAGCCGTGCTGCACGCATGGACGAACGCCGCCTTGCACGGACGCCATTCTTCGGGCGGGCATCAAGCGCGTGGTTGTCGCCGGGACCGATCCGAATCCCAACCATGCCGGAAAAGGTTTTGAAATCCTCAAACACGCCGGCGTGGAGGTGGTGCACGGCATCGAAGAGCAAAAGGCCGAACCGCTCAACGAAGCGTTTAATCATTGGATTGTTCATCGCACCCCATTCGTCACCGTGAAGGCTGCGATGACCCTGGACGGAAAGATCGCCACCGCTGCCGGAGAATCAAAATGGATCACCGGCGAAGAATCGCGCGCGCACGCGATGACCATCCGACAAGGCGTTGATGCTATTCTCGTGGGGATTAATACCGTGCTCTTCGACGATCCCAGCCTGACCGTGCGAGGGCCGAAGCCAAACGTCGGCCCTCAGAAGTTAAGACTTGTTCTGGACCCGCGCGGTCAAACGCCGCTCACGGCGAAGCTGGTGAGTGATGACCTGAAGCACTTAACCACAATCGTCACAACCGACCGGGCTCCGAAGAGTTTTGTTTCCAGGATGTCGGAGCGAGTGCGCGTGATCGTCGCGCCGGTGAAGGCCGGGAAGATTGACTTGCACTGGCTCTTAAAAAAGTTGGGCAAAGAAAACATCACGAGCCTGCTCGTCGAAGGTGGCGGTGAAACGAATGCTTTGTTCCTGCGCCAGCGATTCGTTCATCGCGTGGCTTTCTTTTACGCGCCGACCATCCTGTGCGGACGCGATGCCCGCAAAGGGGTTGCTGGTGAAGCGTTGCTCAAGGCCGCCGATAAGACGTTGCTGCACGATGTAGAATGGAAACAACTGGGCGCTGATTTATTCCTCACTGCGCGCATTACTGGTTGAATACTGTCCCGAGGCGGTCGTGGTAACAGCCAGTTTTGGTTTCTCCGGGGGCGGCACCGCCAGTTCCTCCCACCAGTGGCGGAGCAGGTCGCGGCTGTATTCCAGGTAATGACGATCTTCGCAAAATACCTCCAGCGTGATCGTGCCGTCGTACTTGGCTTTTTTGAGAGACCGAATGTGATAGGGAATCTCCATCGTGCCGCTGCCGAGAGGCAGATGCAGATCCGCCGACCCGCCTTTGTTGTCGTGGAGATGCACGTGGCGGAGGCGCGGCCCGTATATGGAAAGCAATTCCTCCGTCGTGTTTTTTTCCACCATCAGGTTCGCATGGCCGATGTCGAGATGAAGGCCGATTTCAGGAAGCGGTTCGAGCAATCGTGACAGTTCCAGGACGGTGTTCCATTTGCCGGGAAGATTTTCGATAATCAATCCGACACCGCAATCGCGACCCACCGGCAACAATTCACGGAGCGTTTGCAAGTTGCGTTCGACATGAAAATTTTTGTCGTGCAGCGGAGCTTTGCCATCAGGATGCAGGTTCATCCATTTGGCCCCGACTTTTCCGAAGACTTCGAGGCAACGTTTTAGTTCTTCCACCGCAGCGCGACGCAGACTCTCAAAAGGTGACGCGAGCGGAAGATAATACGCGGTGTGCCCAATTACATCCAGACCATGATCAGCCAGTGCCTTTCGAATTGCGTTGGCATCGACTTTCCAGACTGCAGCTTCAGGGGGTTCCAGCGTGAGGTCGACAAAATCCAAATCCATTTCTGCCATCCACTTGATTTCGTCGATAACATTCTCCGCAGGATGATTCATCGCGCCGACTAACATGCTTCTCCTCCTTTTAAAGGTTCACCGGGTTCAGGTCAGATCGAAAGGCGGCGAACCATGGCCGCGAATCCAGAAATTTTACGTTCGCTTCGTCTGCAATCACTGCGTCCTTCTTTGGCTCTTTCAGATGAAATTGTTTCCGCAGCCATTCAGGAAACTCAGCAACGCGCCCCGGGCAAAGCCAATTGAAGAGATTCAACAAGCCGTTCAGGAGAGCGCCATCTTTTCCGAAACGCGTGACGACCCGTTTCCAATCCAGTCGCGGACCAACGGAATAAAGAAGGTTAAACACATCCGGCCAATCACAGCGTTCGCGCTGCATGACGTAAACTTTGTGCCACAACAATTCCTCGGGGCCGACGACATGATAAACCTGCTCGCCCACCGCCACCGGCAGGGCGTTCTCAAACCAGCTTTGGTCTACATCCGCGCGGCGATTGGCCATCCGCCAGATCAGGTCGACAATATATCCGTCTCGAAAGGAACGATAAATCCAACCACGATCGTAGCTCAGCGTTTCATAGTAATCTTTAAAGCCAGCAGAGATGAGTGCGTCGGCGACCACCTCCTGGTGCTCAGGCAGAATCAGGAGATCGAGGTCTTTGGTATCGCGCCAGATGCCGGTGTAAGTCGCGAGGGAAAATGCGCCACCAAACATGAAAGGGACGTTCGTCGCGCGCACGGCATCCAGCGCGGTTTGATAGATATTCCATTCTTCAGAAGAAACCAGTTGTGGCCATATAGCTTGCGCAACTTGGGTGGTCTGCATCATTCCTCCTTTTAACTAAGGTAAACTAGCCGATGTTCAACGGTTTGGAAACCTCGAGTTGACCAATGCTACGGCCCGGGAAGAAAAGCGGAAGCGGAGTTCTATCTAATCATGGGTAATGGAAATCATTCGTCGTTCCAGGTCTTCACGGATGACCGCCCGCTCGGCATCCGAAG
>JAQGOU010000182.1 GCA_028293445.1 Verrucomicrobiales bacterium
TACAACTGGTCCTGAACGCGATTTTTCATTTGGAATCGTCACCAGGAAATCTGGCGTGGGCGGATTATGTAGAGATTCAGAAAAACCCCAGCGTGGAATTGGCTGTGCCTCTCGCCGTCGGTGACAACTATCTTGGCTACCGACTGGTGGGCACCTCGCGTGAATTGTTTGATAAAGCCGAGTACGCGCCCGGGAAAAAATTCGCCTTGCAGGATGGTGATTGGTTGGAGGCCGGACGTCGTGAAGCGGTGGTGGGCGATTTCGTGGCGCGGAAGCTAAAACTCAAAGTCGGCGATACGTTTCATCCCTTTCACGGTTTGATTTTCGATGAAAAAAGCCAGCACAGCGAAACGTACATCGTCGTCGGCCTTCTCAAACCTTCGAACACGCCGGCCGACCGCGTGATCTGGATTCCCGTGGCGGGCATTCAGCGCATGAGCGGACACGATCCCAAAGCCGCTACCGACCTGAGTGCGGTGCTGGTAAAACTGAAAGCGGGCAACCCCATGGCCGGATTTCAGATGGACATGATGTATAACAAGCAAGGCAACCGGCTCACCTTCGCGTGGCCGATCGGCAGCGTCATGGCGGAAATGTTCGACAAAATAGGCTGGTTCGATCGTGTGCTCGCGCTCGTTTGTTATCTCGTTGCCCTCGTTGCGGCGGCCTCAATTCTTGCTGGGATTTATAATTCGATGAACGAGCGCCGCCGTGAAATTGCCATTTTGCGCGCTCTGGGTGCCCGGCGTTTGACCATCTTTGCCGCCATTCTTTTGGAGGCAGCTTCCATTGCAGCGCTCGGCATGGTCATTGGTTTTGCTATCTACGCCATCATTGTCTCCGTGGTGGCTGGCATCATGCGGGCACAAACCGGCGTCTTAATTGATCCCTGGAAATTCAACGCCGTCATGCTCTGGGCTCCGGCCGCATTAATTGCGCTCGGTGCCCTGGCAGGAATCGTTCCGGCGTTCAAAGCGTATCGAACGGACGTCGCAGATAACTTAACTCCTCATTCATAAACACAATGAAGAAGCTCATTACACCCCTCTGTTTTGCGGTAGTCGTTGGATTTTTCTTCGGCTGTTCCAAATCTGAAAACATGACGGCCACAAAAGAGGTCGTTCACAAACACGAACACCGCCCGCCGCACGGTGGCGCGCCGGTGGAATTGGGGGAAGAGGAATATCATCTTGAGTTTACGCTCGATATTCCCGCCGGTAAAATGCAGGCGTTCGTGCTCGATGGCGAAATGGAAAACTTTATCCGCATTGCCGATCCGTCATGGACAGTCACAGCGCAGGTCTCCGGTCACGAAGAGAATCTGGTTTTCCAACCCGTGGCGAACAGCGCCACTGGTGAGAAGATCGGCGACACCTCGCTGTTTGAAGCCCAGGCGGATTGGTTAAAGACGACGACGAACTTCGATGCGGTCGTCAAAGAGATCACCATCCGCACAGCAACCTACACGAACGTCGCGTTCAATTTCCCCAAAGGCAGCGATGAAAAGACCAAGTAATATTTCAATCACTGCGCATGCCCAAAGAACTCAAGCTATGACAAGAATTCTTCTCATCACCTTCTCCCTTTTTTGCGCGCTCTACCCGGCGCAAGCGCAACGCGTCGTTCGCGGTGAACCCATCGCTCCTGCCCCGGAGATAAAAGCGGCGGCACCCACTCCGATTGCGGTAACGGCCGCGGCCGAGACGAATGCTGTCTCCGCTACGACGAAGGCAGTGAAAATGAACGGGAAAGAAATTGTCGTCGGCTTCGACAAATTGGGCGGCTTCACTTTCCCGCTCACTTCCGAATTGGAATACAATACTAACACCCCGGCGGCCGCAGACGTGATAGTGAATGCGATGAGTCCTGCCAACATCCGAAAGCTCGACAACCAGTTGGTTACCATCGACGGGTTCATGCTGCCGCTGACCTACGAAAAGGATATGCTGACCGAATTTCTTTTGATGCGCGATCAGATGGAGTGTTGTTTCGGCGGAACCCCTGAGATGCATCAATTCATCAAAGTGCATGTGAAATCACCAGTGCCCCCGATCGATTTCAGCGCGGTTCGGGTTCGGGGTGTTTTGCGGGTCAGCGCAGATCGCCAGAGTGGCGTTCTTTCCGATATTTATCGTATGGAAGCTGATAAGGTCCGACCAGTCCCCGAGCATTAATTTCCCCACTGAATCAAGGAACCGATCAAGATGAAAATTCAAAACGCGAACAAGAGTCAAACGGGCGACACACGCTCATGTTACAGCCTTCATCGCCGCAGCCCTCTGGCAGCAATCGTCATGTCACTGCTTCTCGTGATAGTCACGCTAACGCTCTCCGCGCAGGCACCCGCCAAGGCGAAGATCATTCGTGGAGAAGCTATTGACGCAGCAGTTCCTGACGCGCCCGCTCCCGCCGATGCGACCGCCGCGACGGCGACAAACAGTGCGGCATCGACGGGTAATGGAATATTGTCCGCCGGAGCAACGACTAACGGCACGACGCTCGCTGCTCCAGACACAAAATCGAACCTCAAGGGGAACCAGAGAGGAAACATCGAGCTGGGTTTCGATCTCTTGGCGGGTTTCAAGTTCTCCT
Organism: Verrucomicrobiales bacterium; assembly: GCA_028293445.1. Lineage (GTDB taxonomy): Bacteria > Verrucomicrobiota > Verrucomicrobiia > Limisphaerales > JACDHS01 > CBHWET01. Next base: position 2,593 of record JAQGOU010000182.1, read on the forward strand.
CATACGACCCGATCGAAAAGGTTCTGGAAGGAATTCCGGCCAACGTTAGATCTCTGAATAATTCTCTCGTAGAAATTACCGGTTTCATGGTTCCGCTCAGATATGAGGACGGGTTGGTGACGCAGTTTTTGCTGATGCGCAACCAGATGCTCTGTTGCTATGGCAAGACCCCCAAAGTACACGAGTGGGTGACGGTCGAGATGGTCGGTAAAGGAATTGACGCCATCAAGGACGTGCCGATCACCGTTTTAGGGACCTTCCACGTGGGGGATGTGGTCAAGAACAACCAGCACGTTGCCATCTACAGACTTGAGGGGGAAAAGCAGATCGAATCCAAGAAATAATTGAGATGGAAAATAAACAAAATGATCGGCAGAGGAACGACACTGTGACAACGGAGTCGGTTAAGGAGAC
>JAQGOU010000189.1 GCA_028293445.1 Verrucomicrobiales bacterium
GTTCGGATAACGGTTCGCGAAATCTTTCGGCGGTAATACTCCCGGTTTTGATTTCTCTCCAATTCGAAACTCCTGGATGCGAGAAAAGGGACTCGCGTGATCTGCCGCATCCCAGGTCCGAACGCGCCAGAAGTAAGTCTTCGAACTCACGAGCGAATCGCCTGCAAATGGAACATCAACGGACTGCGAGGAAATCATTTTGCCCGAATCCCAGAGGTCTCCGCGGTTTTGTTTAATAGCGTCCGAGCTCGCAGAAAGAATAATCTGGTAAGCCGATTGTTTCGCCCCACGACGGGTGTCATTGACGATCCAACCGAATCTCGGTTTGTCAGCGCGGATGACCGTCAACTCCGGATGGGCCAGTAGATTACACATCAAACCCACCGGCGCCTCTGGAGCACCTTTTGCCACGGCGCAATACGCGCTGAGCCAACACGCAACGAGGATGAAACGGAACGGCGCAAGAAGTCGCATTCCCGCTATTTAGAAGAGGCGATCGAAAAGAGTAAATGCGTTTCCGCGAGACAAGGACCTAACTACTTCGGCTCAACCGTTACCCGCATGAATTTCAATTGGGCTGAAGTGATTGGATTACGCAAGCGAATCGTTTTGTTGGTAGAACCCACCGGTGATACATCCACCGTGTCCGCAGAGGAGACGACATTGCTCGTGTCAGAAAAGGAACATCCATCGAGCCAGCTCACCAGGTTGGATGATGTCTGCACCGTGTAAGCCAATTGGCACGGCGGCGTGAGCGTTGAAAACGAGAGCGCCAGATATTCTGAACCGTTGATCATGACGGTCTGGGCTTCCGGCAGTCCATTGGTCGTACGAACGAGAGGATTCTGCCCAAACGCATATTCCAAACAGTTGACGACACCGTCGCCGTCGGGGTCAGCGTCGTTTGCCGAAACAAGTGGATTTGCAGCATTCGTCCCGAATTGAGATTCGCGCCAAATCGCCATGAGCGACCTGTATTCGAAGGCACCGATATCCAGAACGCCACTCACCAGACGCGGATCGCTTGCCTGATGTTTGCGATACTGAAACAGCGGCGCATTCGTTCCGGGCACATTCGTCAATACTCCGCCAGCATCAAGACAGACTGAATTCTGCACGAGGTGAAAGTCCGCATTCGTTTCGTTCAGGAATCCAGGGTCGCCGCTGCCGCCGAGATTCGTGCCGTCGCTGGAAATCGTCCCCAACAGCGGAGAGAAACAATTCTTATATCCGCTCTTCAGCCAGTTGTGCGAGAGAGTCAGGACTCCCATTTCGTCCACCAGCGCCATGGAACTGCCGGAATTAGTGGTGAAGAAAATATTATTGCGAGCCTCGCATTGCTCGTCATTGGTGGAGAGATGAAACAGCGTGGTCTGGCCGGGACGATGCGAGATCACAGTGTTGTTATAGAAAAACAATTTACCCTTGCGATAGTTCTCCGTCGTCCCGCTGTCGCCGCCGTAGTGCACGATTTGCGAATTTCCAGCCGCTGTCGGTTCGAAGAGCACGTTTCCGTATACGTGCGTCGAACGATACGAAGGATGATTACGCAGAAGAGAACTGTCCTCCGCGTCGACGAGATCGAGCTCACGACTGCCGCCCTCGATCCAGTTGTAACGAACCACCAATCCCGCGGAACGATCTTTCAAATTATTCCCGAGACAACCGGTTCGTTGTGGACCGAATCGATTGAACTGAAATGTGATGCCGAGCGCTTCGGTGTAAACGTTGTGACCAAAGATGCTGTTCAGGTTTCCGTTGCCGAAAAAGTAACAGCCCTCGACGAGAATGTTTTGCGAAGCCAGCGTATCGGTCGACGAAACAAAAAAGCCATCGCTGCTGTCGTGCATCGTGCAATTGCGAATCGTGATATTCGCTCCCTTCTCAATCCAGATCGAAGCGGCACTGCTGTGATAAGACTGCACCGTTCCGCTTGCCCCAGTGAAAGTGTAGGGAGCACGCGCGCTCGCAATATCCAGATTCTCAATGGTGATGAACTGCGGCACGGTGTCCGCCGGTTTATTGGCGCCGCCTATTTTGACGACGCCGCGATTTTCACCCCAGTAGCTCAGATTCGTGCGGGTCGTTGCGCTATCGCCAGAAAGCATCGGTAGTTCCCCATTGGCACCGGGCACACCACGAATCGTAATCGGCGCAGCCAAGGTTCCCTGTCGACAAAGGACAAATTTTTCGGCGTAAGCGTTGGTTCGGAAATAAATCAGGACGGTGTCACCCGGTTGCAGAGTTTCCCAAGGGACTTGTCCAATAGCGCTGAAAGTTTTACCGGGGCCGACTTCAAAAGTTGTCGCGAAGCCAACGGCGCTGGAAAAGGCGGCAAGTAAAAGACACAACGATACGGACCGGACGAAAACCAAAGACTCCTTCATTCGAAGTCATAACAGGATCATGAGTTGTGCCATCGCGCAAGTGAGCGGCGTGGTTCGGTCAGCCTCCATCCAGACTTTCTTCGTGACTCTATTTTCGAAGCTAAAAAGGATCTGGAACGTTTTCCAGGCACAATTTTGAAGCTAAAAAACTCTTGGAAATGTTTCCGGGTCCGTTTTAGAAGCTAAAAACTTCCTGGAAAACTTTCTGGGTCCATTTTAGAAGCTAAAAACTTCCTGGAAAACTTTCCGGGTCCATTTTAGAAGCTAAAAACTTCCTGGAAAACTTTCCGGGTCCGTTTTAGAAGCTAAAAACTTCCTGGAAAACTTTCTGAGTCCATTTTAGAAGCTAAAAGCTTCCTGGAAAACTTTCCGGGTCCGTTTTAGAAGCTAAAAACTTCCTGGAAAACTTTCTGGGTCCATTTTAGAAGCTAAAAACTTCTTGGAAAACTTTCCGGGTCCGATTTAGAAGCTAAAAACTTCTTGGAAAACTTTCCAACAAGTTTAAATAGCCGAGGCTCAGAGAGTTACGACGAAACCCATTTTTGGAGGAGAAAACGACGAAGCCTAGCGCGGAAATGAGCAAATTAGAGAGCGAGGCCGACAAAGTGAGCCTGGGGAGTCTCAATACCGCGTGATGGTTTCGTGCAAATTCATCACAACACGGCAAAGATTCACCCAAGTGGCCAATTCCACTTTATCGATATCTCCGGGAACCGATGCCAGGCCGATTTGGGAGAGTTTTTCCGCTTCTCCGACGTTTCCCTGGTAGTGCTCGCGTTGTTCGGCCACAAATCTCAAGAGTGATGCCCTCTCTTTGGTTTTCGCGGTTCGCGCCAACGCCATTTCGTAAGCCAAATCGATCCGTTGCTCGTCCGATTGCTTTGGCTCCTGCAAAAGTCTTTCTGCGAAGACCCGCGCGGCTTCGACGAAGGTCGGATCATTCAACAACGTCAACCCTTGCTGCGGCGTGTTCGAGACCGTGCGATTGGCAGTGCATTCTTCGCGGGCCGGCGCATCGAAATTGGCTAGCATCGGGTGCAGGTACGAACGTTGCCAATGGGTGTAAACGCCGCGCCGATACTGTCGCTCATCTTTTTCGGGGAAGTAATCGCGATTCGGAAATTGGATATTCGTATAATAACCTTCCGGTTGATACGGATGAGTGCTGGGCCCACCAATACTCGGATCCAACAGCCCCGAAATCAGGAGCGCATTGTCGCGCACGAATTCAGCGTCCAGCCGACGCGGCGTTTGGTGACTCAGCAAACGATTGTTCGGATCCACCTCGTTCGATTCCCGGCGATCGTTCGAATCCTGCCGATACGTGGACGACATCACCATCAGCTTGACCATATGTTTCACGTTCCAAGCGCGGTTCCCGGAGGTGCTCACAGGATTGGCTAATTTAAAACGAACCGCCGGTTCCATGAATTCGGAGGCGAGCCAGTCCAGCAATTCAGGATGAACAGGCCATTCCCCTTGTGCACCGAGATCGTCGACCATCGCCGAAATCCCCGTACCGAAAAACTGTTTCCAGGTCCGGTTCATGAACGCCCGGGCGGTCAAAGGATTCTCCGGCGAAACAATCCAGCGCGCCAGATCGAGTCGGTTCAGTCGACGGTTCTCCGGATTCGCCGGTTTCGGTAAAAAGTGAAGCGTCGCCGGTTGAACGATCTCTCCGGTTTCATTCTGCCAATTGCCTCGTGGCAACACCCGGATGGTCAGAGGTTCAGTTGCTTTTGTCACCATGACGCGGCTGCGTCCGTTGCGACACTCCCAGGCATCGCGTTTCAACTTCTTCAACTGCACAAAGGCATTCGTGTCCCAACCGGTGCTGAGAAAGTAAGCGGTCGTTACATTTTTACTGAGCCGGGTTTTCGCCAACTCTTTGGTTAACGAAGTCGCCACTCTGCCAACATTGAGCGGTTCATTGGCAGCAAACGGCGACAAGGAAACGCGGACCGATTGAATTTGCGCGCTGCCAAGATTCAATAGCAGCGTATCCCCCGACTTTGCTTGCACGGGTTGATCGAGCAACCAGACTGCGGTTTGCAACTCCTGGTTCGTCAAGGTCCTCCATCGGTCGGTGACTCCCGCGATCGGCTCCGCCATGAAATAGTCTTGTTGTTTACGATCGGCTTCGGCGTAAAGGAAGGACAGTTTTGTTTCCGTGTTTTCCTTCGACTTCAACGTGCCTGCCAGGGTGACAGAGGCGCCTTTCAAGGTCCATTGACCTCGCGGCGACAGCGCGCCTTTCTGCGGAACGACTTCGAGCCGAATGGCGGCGATCCATCCGGAAACCGGTAGCGTGAGCTGGATGTTCTCCTTGAGAATTGCGCTCAATGAAACCGTCGCATTCGTGATGGTATAATTCTCTTTGACCGCCTCGGTGCCCTTCATCTTGAATGTGATCGCCGGTTCGGGGGTGATCCAACCGCTGGGATTTTGTTTTAGAAATTCAAGACCACTCCGACGCCATTGCTCCAGCGCGGCTTTCTGCGAAGCGTTGGTCTTCAAATTCGCAGCAGAGGCTACGACCAATTTCTCGACTTGCTGCATTAGTTTTTTGCGGCGGTTCTGCAGGTAACGATCGTCCACTTCAATCTCGGGCGGGTACGGGTGATGGTCGAAGTCCAGTGCGTGCAGTTCCGGATTAGGCGTATAGGGCAGGTACTCCGCATAGACACCCCATTGTTTAATATCAGCAAAGAATGCGCCCATGGAATAAAAGTCCTTCGTCGAGATCGGATCGAATTTGTGATCGTGACACTCCGCGCAACCAATCGTCGCACCGAGCCACGCCCCAGCGACGGTCCGCACACGATCCCCGGTATATCGGGCGAGAAAATCTTTCGGCTGCGAGCCCCCTTCGCGCGACACCATATTGAGGCGATTGAAACAGGTAGCGGTCTGTTGTTCCGGCGTGGCGTTGGGGAGAAGGTCTCCGGCGATTTGTTCAATCGTGAAGTCTGCGAAGGATTTGTTTTTATTGAACGAATCGATGACGTAATCGCGGTAAGGAAATGTGTTTTCATTTTGGTCACCGTGATAACCGACGGTGTTGGCAAAGCGCACGACGTCGAGCCAAGGCACCGCCATACGTTCGCCAAAATGAGGCGAGGCCAGCAAGCGATCAACCTGGCGTTCGTAAGCTTGGGAACTGGTATCTTTTAAGAAGGCATTGAGTTCCTCAACCGTCGGCGGCAGTCCAATCAGATCGAGGCTCAAGCGGCGAAGGAGCACGCGTTTGTCCGCCTCGCTTGAGGGTTTGATGTTCTTGGATTCCAACCGGTGAAGAATAAAATGATCGATCGGATTGCGCGTCCATTTGGAATCCTTTACGGGCGCTATCGCAGGACGAACGATCTTCATATAAGCCCAGTGCGGCTGATACTCTGCGCCGTCGGCAATCCAACGTTTCAGCAACTCCTTTTGTTCAGGCTTTAAAACTTTGTGAGTTTTGGTCGGCGGCATCAGGTCTTCTTCGTTGGTGGCGAATATCCGATGAACCAACTCGCTGGCATCAGGCTGACCAGGGACGATGGCGCGTTTACCTTCGTCGCGAGTCGCCGTGGCGTCGTCGAAACGATCCAACCGCAACTTGCCCTTGCGGGCTCCGGAATCCGGACCATGACAGGCAAAACAATTCTCAGAAAGGATCGGACGAATATCGCGATTGTATTCCAGCGCGGCCCCCGACGAGACTGCCGTCAACGGGAATTGCATCAGCAACAAGAGGACTGTCATGTATCTCGAAAAAAACATCACAACGGATTTATGACAGAGGAGGATTTTTCGTGCGCAAAGATTAACGCAAAGCGTTGGAAACGGTATGGACAAAGTTTAGGGATTATATGCATTTTTCCCACCACGCCATTCATAGGCTCAGCCGCAACTCGCTCTTTTGAGACGATTGCCAAAGGGGGTGAATAAACTTGTCCGAATTCACCGGTTTAGGCAATATGAAGCTGATTTTTAGGCGATAAACCTCGCCAAGCTTCATGAAATTACACAAGAAGTCTCTGATTCTCGGCGCTTTCCTTTTCGTTCTCCTGTCTGTGGTTCTTTTTGAACGAGGTCAACGCGCTTCGCTGCCACAGGGAACTGCACCGGATAAAGCGGAAAACGCATCGGCTCCGACAAGCGCGATTGCTCCGAACCGATTCACACGTACGCCAGCCTCAGCACCGGCTCTCGCCGTTGGCTCTCAAACGAAAACGGATGAACGCTTTCCCGGGTCTGTCGTGCTCGAAACCAGCAAAGAGGTTTCAATGGACAACGGCCGTTTCACCCGCGTCGAATTGATTCAGACAAAAATGAAGTATCCATTTCTGCGCGTGGAGAAACTGTGGGAACGCGATCCGGTTACCCAAGCCGAGACATTCCTCCAGCGTCAGGAAATGGTCGCAAACCATGTAATCGTTGAACTCGTCGCGGGGAAGAACGAAGCCGATCTGTTGCAAGCGATCAATGCCGTTGGCGGAACGATTCACCGCAAATTGCGTCTCGATTACTCAGCGACTTATCTCGTAACCCTCCCGCAAGCCACGCTGGACGCGGTTCCGGATGCTGTGAAAACGCTGTCCCAGTTTAAAGATATTTTTACCTTCGCGGAGCCGGACTTTGTTTCCCACAAGACCTCGACGCCCGACGATTCACAATTCAGCTCCCAGTGGCATCTAAACAATACCGGCCAAACCGGCGGCACGTCGGACGCGGATATTGATGCCCCGGAAGCGTGGACACTACAGACCGGAAATAACACGATCGTCATTGCCATTTCCGACACCGGTATCGACCTCGACCATACCGATCTCCAGGCGAATATCTGGAGTAATCCGAACGACGGTGCGAACGGCGGCGACGATGACGGCAACGGCTATGTCGACGATGTTCACGGATGGAATTTCGCTTATGGCACGAGCAATCCAGATGACGACGAAGGACACGGAACCTTTGTCGCCGGGGTGATTGGTGCCCAGGGTGACAATGCACTCGGCATTGCTGGCGTTTGTTGGCATTGCAAAATGATGCCCCTGAAGACGCTCGATAATTTTGGCACCGGTTTCAACAGCGATATTGCCGAAGGATTTGATTATGCCCGTACTAAAGGCGCGAAGATTATCAACGCCTCTCACGCAGGACCGACCAGCCTCATTCTCCAAACAGCGGTCAACAGCCTGGAAACGTCGGGCGTCCTCCTCGTCGCAGCCGTTGATAACCTGGCGCGCAACGAAGATGCCTGGGTGAGTTATCCAGCCTGCTCGACAAATCGTAATATCATCGCCGTGGCTGCAACCGATTCCAATGACGGTATCGCCTATTTTTCGAACTACGGTCCCAAAACAGTCGATCTGTTCGCTCCCGGCGACAGCCTCTGGAGCGCCCAACGCAACAATGGCTACGGACAAGATTCAGGAACCTCTTTTGCCACGCCGCAAGTCGCAGGGGTAGCCGGGTTGCTGAAAGCTCAGCATCCCACGTGGACCGTTGAGCAAATCAAGAACGCGATCCTCAACAGTGTCGATTTAAAGCCAAACCTTATTGGAAAATGCGTCAGCGGTGGACGACTTAACGCATTTCGCGCAGTCGCCGGCATTTATCACAATGGCCCCGGCAGTATAGATCTCGCTTTCAATCCCAAATGGACGGTCACCGGTTCTGTCCTCACGATGGCATTGCAGACAAATGGCAAACTCATTCTTGGCGGCACGTTTACTAATTTGACCACCCATCGGATCGCGCGTTTGAATGCCGATGGAGCGGTTGATACGACACTCACGACCGGCGCGGGCGCAAATGGAACGGTGCAGTCGCTCGTCCTGCAACCTGATGGCAAGATTTTGATCGCTGGCGCATTTACAAAATATAACAACATCGCGCGCGGTGGTATTGCCCGGTTGAGCACGAATGGTGTTTTGGATGTGACGTTCAATCCCGGAACCGGTGCGAACGGAACTGTAAATGCATTGGTCCTGCAACCTGATGGAAAAATCATTATCGCTGGAACATTCACGACGTTGAATGGACTTGCTCGATCGAACATCGCTCGCTTGAACCTCAACGGCAGCGTGGATAACTCTTTCAATCCTCCTGCCACCGGCCCGATACAATCGCTGGCCCTTCAATCCAACGGCAAGATTCTCTTCGGCGGAAATTCAATCGGCCGACTCAAAACCGATGGAACGTTGGACAGTAACTTCAATACCGGTGCAGGTGTGGACGGAACGGTCCGCACCATTGCGATCGATAGCGCTGATTTGATCTACATCGGCGGAGATTTCACGACCTATAACACCACGCCCCGAACCCACATCGCCCGCCTTCTCTCGAGCGGAAGTCTCGATGACACATTCAATCCTGGCAGCGGTGCCAATGGAGTAAATGCGACGATCACTGCCATTGCCCTGCAAGATGACTGCTCTGTCCTCGCCAGCGGAACATTCACTGATTTCAATGAGGAACAACTTCACGGCTCGGCACGGACAGGAATTGTCCTGCTCAACACCAGCGGCATCGTCGATCAGAATTTCAATCCCGGATCGGGCCACTCCCCCGGCGCGAACGCGATCGCTCAAATGGATGATGGCCGTATCTATCTCGGTGGGGCATTCACCAATTACGATGGTTTGGGACGGCGTTACGTGGCACGAATCATCGGCCGGGATAGCGCGTTGGGGACAAATAGCTTTTCTCTTTCAACCACCAACCTTTCCTTCAATTCAATCGGTGGTGGCAATGACACCGTGACCGTAACCACTTTTGGGTGTGCGGCATGGAAAACGTTCGTGAGCAGTAATGACTGGATCTCAATCGTCAGCGGTGCGGTTGGTTTCGGCACAGGCGACGTCGTCGTTTCTGTCGCACCCAATACCAATAAATTTGACCGCTCGGCGACTCTAACCATCGCTGGAAAAAAAGTGGCTGTGGACCAAACCGGTTCACTCACGCCGCCGTCATTTGAGGGACGGACAATTGTTTTGAACGAACTGGTGTTCATCACCTCGCCGGCTTCGAACACATTTGTCTCCCGGATAGCCGACCTCGAAACCGTTGGAACTTTTACCTACTCCAGGAGCAGCCCGATCAGTGCCTCGATCGCGATCGTCGATGCAAACGGCTCCGCCACGATCACTCTTTCGTTCACCACACCTACCAGCGGGAGTTACACTAATACACGAGGGAGCTTTGGCACATTCACATTGTATCCGACACGTCCGGATTTCGATGGCGACAGCCGCGCTGATTTACTCTGGATCAGTTCGACGAACGGGCTGCGCACCTGGTTGATGGACGGCACTAATTTCCTTGGTGCGAATCGTGTCGCGGCGACGAAAACGCAATCGACCGCATGGAAGCTTGTGGCACTGAATGACTTTAATTTTGACGGTAATGCAGATCTGTTATGGCAAAACGGCCTGGGTAATCTCTCCATCTGGCTGCTGAACAAAACCAATTTTCAGAAGAGCATTTCCTTTGGTAGCAGTGCGACATGGAAGGTCATCGGGATGACCGATTTGAATTACGACGGCAAAAAGGATCTCGTTTTTCAAAACGGCACGGGATTGCTGCAGTGTTGGTTTTTAAATGGAACCAATCGCCTCGGCCAGATCAAACTGAACAATGGCAAAGCGGTACCGCTCTCCCTGAAACCGATTGGCTTTGATGATTTCAACGGCGACGGTCAGGCGGACCTTCTCTGGCAAAGCACCAGTAATGTTCTGTCCGTCTGGTGTATGAACGGAACGAATTTCACGAGCACCAATGTTTTGAACGGCGGAGCTTCCATCGACGCGGCCTGGAAAGCGGTGGCACTTAACGATTTTAACTACGATGGTAATCCCGACCTGCTGTTCGAAAACACAGCGGGTCAGCTCTGGACCTGGTTCTTGAGCGGGACCAACACCCTTGATTCCTTTTGGCTGCAACCGAGCCAAGCTGTCGATCCGAAGTGGCGAATTGCCGTGCCAAAGTAATCTGTTATGGGCGTGAGGAAACACGCCTCAGTATCACTCTTCTCAATCCGCACGATTGCCCGTAGATTACGCGCGCTCTAACTATGACGCTGTACGATCTTATTCCCAAAAACGAGACGCCAAACAATTCCCTGCTGCTGGATCGTTTTCTCGAATACGTCGCGCACAAGCATCTCCAGCTCTATCCAGCGCAGGAATCAGCGATCCTCGAATTGTTTGAAGAGAAGAACGTCATTCTGAATACGCCCACTGGTTCCGGCAAATCGCTGGTCGCGGCTGCATTGCATTTCAAATCGTTGGCTCAAGGCAAACGATCCATTTACACGTGTCCAATTAAAGCGTTGGTGAATGAAAAATTCATGGCGCTGTGCCGAGAATTTGGTCCGGACAACATTGGCCTGAGCACTGGCGATGCATCGGTCAATCTTGGTGCACCGATCCTTTGTTGCACCGCAGAGATTCTCGCTAACATTGCGTTACGCGAAGGTCCCGAGGCCAACGTGCAGGACGTGGTCATGGATGAATTTCATTACTACTCCGATCGCGAGCGCGGCGTGGCGTGGCAGGTTCCACTGCTGACACTTCCACAAACCCGCTTCCTGCTCATGTCCGCTACCCTCGGCGACACGGTGTTCTTCGAGGAGGAACTGACAAAGCTCAACAAACGTCCGACAGTTTCCGTTTCTTCCACGCACCGGCCTGTTCCGTTGGAGCATCGCTACTCCGAACTGACGCTCGCGCAAACACTCGAAAGTCTCGCGGCAGAAGGCAAGAGCCCGGTTTACGTTGTGCACTTCACCCAACTCGAGGCCTCGCAAAGCGCACAGGACTTCACAAGCATCAACGTTTGCACGCGCGAGGAGAAAGCGGCAATCGCGCAGGCGCTGGAAGGAGTAAAATTTACCAGCCCCTATGGACCCGACATCAAGAAATGGCTGCGACACGGGATCGGTTTGCATCATGCCGGACTCCTTCCGAAGTATCGTGTTCTCGTAGAACAGCTGGCCCAAAAAGGTCTGCTCAAAGTGATTTGCGGGACCGACACGCTCGGTGTTGGTATCAATGTCCCGATCCGCACGGTGCTCTTCACCCGTTTGTGCAAATACGATGGGCAAAAGACCGGGATCCTGAGCGCGCGCGACTTTCATCAAATCGGCGGACGCGCCGGTCGCAAAGGGTTCGATGATATCGGCTGGGTGGTTGCCCAGGCACCCGAGCATGTGGTCGAGAATCTGAAACTCGCGGAGAAATCTGCACGGGACGGAAAGAAAGTCGTCAAACGCCAACCGCCCGAAAAGAATTTTGTTAACTGGGATAAACAAACCTTCGCCCGCTTGATTGTTGCGCCGCCGGAGCGATTGACTTCACGGTTTCAGGTTACGCACGGGATGTTGTTGAATGTCCTCAGTCGCAAAGGCGATGGCTGCCGGGCCATGCGCGAGTTGATAGCGAATTCCCATGAAACTCCCAAGGCCAAGAAAACTCACATCAAACGCGCCTGGCAACTGTTCCGCTCACTGGTCGATCGAAAGGTAATTGAGTTCATCCCCGAGACTGCTGATGGCGTTTATCTGCGCGTGAACATTTCGTTGCAGGATGATTTCTCGATGGACCAGGCTCTATCGCTTTATCTGCTCGAAACAGTTCCCCTGCTCGATCCCGAAGCTCCGGATTACGCCCTGGATCTGATCACGCTGGTCGAATCGATCTTGGAAGATCCCGACATCATTCTCCGCAAGCAACTGGACAAAGTTAAAGACCAGAAGATGGCGGACATGAAAATGGAAGGGATCGAATATCAGGAACGAATGGATGAACTGGAGAAATGCGAATATCCGAAACCGAAGCGTGAGTTTATTTATTCCAGCTTCAACGCTTTTGCCGATCGTCATCCCTGGGTCGGACAGGAGAACATTCGTCCCAAATCCATCGTCCGCGAAATGTTCGAGCAGTTCCGCTCCTTTGCCGATTACATCAAAGATTATGAACTGCACCGCGCTGAAGGCGTCCTCCTGCGGCATCTCTCACGTGCCCACAAAGTCCTGACGCAAACCGTCCCGGACGCCGCGAAGAATGACACGGTGCGTGAAATGGAAATTTATCTGGGCACGATGATCCACCAGGTTGATTCCAGTCTCATTGATGAATGGGAAAAGATGCGTGATCCGAACTATAAACCGGGCGCGGAGAAACCTGAAGTGCGTCCACCAGGTGCTGAAGAAGCAGCGGCTGATATTACGCGCGACACCAAGGCGTTCACCGCCACGATTCGCAATCGTATTTTTCAAGTCCTGCGCGGGATTGTGATTGGCGATTACGAACCCGCCCTGGCGACCCTCACGTCGCTGGATCAACCCGAAGGCGAACCGTGGACAGCTGCGCGGTTGCAACAGGCGATCGAGCCTTATTACGTCGAACACAAATATATTTGTCTCGATCCCAACGCGCGCAATCTTCGCCACACCTACGTGGTTCCATCCGAGGACAAGCGCACGTTGAAGGTGCAACAAGTCCTCGTCGATCCAGATGAGCACAATGATTGGATCGCGGAATTTGAAGTAGACCTCGCGGAGTCCCGGTTGTTGAAGGAACCGGCCATTCGGTTACGCAAGATCTCGAGCATTGTTTGAAGCACTTCCTCGTGAATGTCGACATCGTCGGGCACGTCAGAAGCAGATCACCATGCATCGCGCAATTCTTTGGCTCTTTGTTCTTAACACTTTCTCTTCTGTATTCGGCCAATGCGCGCCAATTAACATCGCGCTCGAAAAGCCCTACACCCTGGAACCCGCGCCGAATTACCCGGCCTGCACCGAAGCAGGAGATCGCACTCAGCTAACGGACGGCAAGAAAGTCTCCGACCTCTTTTGGACTCAACCCGGTTGTGTCGGTTGGTCAGGCCAATCACCGGTGGTCATCACAATCGATTTGCAAACCAATCAACCCATCGCCGGGGTTTCGTTCAACACGGCAGCGGCGGCGGCGTCCGGGGTTGGTTGGCCAAGTGAGCTTTACGTTTGGGTGAGCGATGACGGAGATCTGTGGCACGTCACGGGAGATTTGGTTGCACTCAGCGCGAAGCATTCCTTACCACCCTC
>JAQGOU010000227.1 GCA_028293445.1 Verrucomicrobiales bacterium
CCGAGAAAACTAGTTTTCTCGACTGAAACAGCTTTGTTTTTGCCGAAAAAACTAGTTTTCGTACCCGACGCAGCTTTGTTTCTGTCGTCAGGAACGTTTTTCTCGCCTCTACCGTGATGGGAGCGGCGGGAAAACTAGAATTCATGTACCTCCCATTCTGGGAACGCCGGGAAAACTAGATTTGTTGCCTCTCCCATCTTGGGAACGCCGAGAAAACTAGAATTCATGCACCTCCCATTCTGGGAACACCGGGAAAACTAGAATTGTCGACTCTCCCATCTTGGGAGCGTCGGGAAAACTGGTTTTGTCGTCGCTCCCATCTTGGGAGAGACGACAAAAACGTCGCGGACGGCAAAAACAAAGCTGTTTCTACCGAGAAATCTCGTTTTCCCGGCGAAAACGTTACGTTTTTGCCGAGTTTTTCCAAGGTAACCACTCGGTTATTATCACCTCGGCAGGAAGAGTTCCACGAGTCGCATTCAATCTCCCGCAACAGCCTTGTTCCTGGCATCCGGTAGGGGAAGAGTCAGGGACTGGTGGAACTCGTCCTTCCGATCGACTTTTTTGCTGATTTGGACAAAAGAAAAACAAAGTCTTGCAAAGGAAACGTTTTATTATAGTTTCAGTCACGCTTTCGGACGCGAGCGTAGCTCAGTTGGTAGAGCATCACCTTGCCAAGGTGAACGTCGAGAGTTCAAGTCTCTTCGCTCGCTCCACTTTAGGCCCTGCAAATACTTTGTGTTTGCAGGGCTTTTATTTTGTTTTCAGATTGCTTCAGGTATTAGTTTTCCAGTGACAAATTTCAGATACGTGCGATATTGCTGCCCGCAACCAACCGTTTTTTGGATTTACTTGTGAAAGATTGTTGCAAAGGGCTCGCGTCCTTGGCTTGATCGATTTCTCTCCCCTTCAACCATGGGCGGCCTGAAAACCGCATTACAGTTGAACATTTACCTCTAATTTATTGTCTGATGAAGGTGAACGCGAAAGTGAAAGTCGTAAAAAAACCCTCCGCAAAGAAAGCCGCAAGTCTTAGACCCTTGGAGAACGGACAATTCTGGAGAGTGGGCGAAGGTCATATCCACATCGTTCAAGTCGGCAAGTTTCTGGCCCAATTCAAGCATTTCAAACTGAAGAACCAAAAACGGGTTCCCGTGCAAATGATGAATATTGTGAGCGTCCAGGAATTCCTGAAACGCAACGACGCCAAGCTGGTTAAAGCCCTCCCCGCGTAAGCACGGTATCGCTCACGCGATATCAAAGCTTGAGACTGATCCTCAAAGGTGTGATCGGCAACCTATTGCCGCTTCGTCTTTTAATTCACCGCGTCGCGCAGACCCGGCTTTTGCTGCTCGTCCAGGAAGATCAACTGCCGATGCTCCGGGGGACCAATCAACGCAATGGGACGATCGGGAAACATTGCCACCAACTCTTCATCGCTCAGAACGCGAATGTGCGTTCCAGGAACCATCTTGATATTCTCCTTCGCGAAGCTTTGAGGATTGACGGCTAGAATCGGTTGCATCGGAGCATCCGGAAGAGTCAGAGATTTAAGGAGAATCCCCAATCCCGCCACGAAAGCCAATGCCGCGGTAATGTTCATCGCCCTACGCCCCCGGCGACGTTGGCGAACGGCACCAAGCGCGCACTCCAGGGAGGCCGCACGAAACTCCGGCCTCGCTTCTCCTGTAAAAACATCATTTAACAATTCATCGTCAGGGGGTTTGCTCATAATTCATCCTGGTTAAGATTTTCTGCCGAAGCTCCCGCCGCGCACGCAGCAACCTCGACTCCACGGCCTTTTCGGTCAAACCGGTTTCACACGCCAGTTCCCGCACGCTCGCGCCCCTGAAATATTTTCCCTCGACCAACGCCTTCTCCGCCGCATCGAGTTCTTCAACACAGAGACCGAGGACCTCGTTCAACCGCTCTTCTTCGGCGTCTGGACTCGGCATCGCAACCGGAGAGAGCAACGAACGCGCATAATCGGCAATCAAGCGCCAATAGCGCTGCCGCTTGCGTCCTCGATCGAAAGCCGCCGTGCGACAGAGCACCGTCAGCCAACTCCAAAACGTTTCCTCACTGTCGAACCGGCGGACGTGCCTGGCCACGCGCAAGAACGTTTCCTGCAGAGCCTCGCACGCAGCGTCATCGTCGCCGCGAGCGATGACGATGTGATAACGGAAGAGACGATCGAAGTAGAGCTCATGGAATTTTCGGAACGCTTCCTCGTTGCCCGACGCCAATGCGGTCGTCAGCTCGACGATTGCCACCGGCCTTTCCCGCAATGGGGCAGTATCCATTTTTGGCGAGGCGTTCGCAGCGGTCAGTCGAGGAGTAAATTGTGCCAAAGAGGACACACCCGTTTACTTAGCCGAAGCGGGCTTGTTTGTCGAAGTCGAAGCAGGCGGCACAAGGGAATCCGTAAAACGCGTCTTGGCATCGCCCAATTGACCAATCACCTGCTCGATGACGAGCATTTGCTCAGGTGATCCGACCGCAATCAGCAATCTCGTTCCGGAATGGATATTGAACTGCGGCCGCCCGGTTGGGTCGTTGGGATTAGCACGTTCGAGCATGTTCCAGCAAAGATCGAAGGCGCTTTCCAACTCTTTTAACGCCTTGGCAGATTGTTCCGGCGTGCGCATCGCCAGGTAGCTGTTAAGACTGAAGGCCTGACAGACTGCCTTTGCTTCCCCCGCCGGCAACTTGGTTCGCGTGAAGGTGACCATCCCGTCAACGAGTCGGTTGATTTCAACTTTTCCTTTCGTGACGATTTTGATCGCGTTAAAGATATCTTCCAGACCAACGGAGCGCAGTTGCGACACGCTGATCGGCAGGTCGTTTAACTCGGGTTCCGTGACGAAATTTACCTCAGGGAAAAACTCCTGCTCCTGAAGAATTTTGGCCACCTCGCCCAACGGCAATCCATCGAAGTGAATTTCTTTGATACGTCGTTGCCATGCATCGCTTGGTCTGTTTTTGGATGGTTGCGGCACCACGTTCGTTTGCTGCTGAGCCGGGAGCGACATCGGACTTGCCAGTAACAGCAGTGCACAACCGCTGATCGAGAGAAGGTTAAGAATCGTTTTCATATTAGATTTTTGCCGTTGCACCAAATTGCCTACATCCGTAACACGCGCGTCACCGCCAAATCCCGCAAACTATTTTTCCATAATCAACCCGCTGACAGCCCTCGTGACGAAAGCCCGGATCGCTTTTATTTGGAATGAAAAACAGATCAACCTCCCGAATTGGCTGCTGCACGGCCTTCGGACACCCCTTGCCACCCTTCAATTGCTGTGTTAAGCATCCTCGCCGCTGGGAAACTACCATCATGGTCCAGCAGGCAACAGGAACACTATGAATTCAAAAGTATACGGAATAATTGCGCTTTCGCTGGTTGCGGGCGTTTGTTTTGCACAAAATCCACCACCGGCCGGGCAAAGGCCCCCGATCAAACTAATGCAGCAGCAGGGCAATCAACCCCAGCCGCCGCCACCACCCAAACCTTCCAAGGAAGATCTGAGCTATGCCGCGGGCATGATGTTCGGTGGTTCGATTAAACGCGCCAATTTCGATGTTGATCCCGACCTCATCATGAAAGCCATGAAGGACGTCCTTTCCGGTGCCGCGCCGAAATTCGACGAGAAGAGAATGAACGAAATTTTCCAGGGAGCTATGGCCGCCGCGCAAACGGAAATGGCCGCGAAGCGCGAAAAGGAAGTTGTTGAGAACAAGAAGAAGGGCGACGCCTTCCTGGCTGAAAACGCGAAGAAGCCGGGCGTCAAGTCACTGCCGGACGGTTTGCAATACAAGGTGATTAAAGAAGGAACCGGCGCGACGCCGAAATCAAATGACGTCGTGGTTGCTCATTACACCGGCCGTCTCATTGATGGAACCAAGTTTGACAGTTCCTACGATCATCCGGGTGGACAGCCGCTGGAACATCCGGCGAATCAGTTGATCACCGGTTGGACGGAAGCATTGCAAATGATGAAAGTCGGTTCCAAATGGGAACTCTACGTCCCGGGACATCTCGCCTACAAAGAACGCGGTTCACCGCCGAAGATCGGACCGAATGAAACTCTCATTTTCGAAATGGAACTCCTGGGCGTGAAACCACAGCAGCCACCACCGGCGCCTCCGGAAGCAGCATCCTCCGCTAAACCCAATGAAACGGTTGTCAGCGGCGAGATCATCAAAGTTCCTTCCCAGGAAGAGATGAAAAAAGGCGCCAAGATCGAAGTGATCAAGCAATCGGATATTACGAATGCTGCGAAGACCAACATCACGACGAATGCGCCCGTGAAGAAGTAATCGTTTTTAGTTTAATGCAAAGCGGCGGAAGCAATTCCGCCGCTTTTTTATTTTAGACCGAGGCCTAAAACTTCTTTGCAGTATTTAATGCTCCGCTCGATTTCGCCCTGCTGATATTCGGGATCGTTGGCGGATTTGCTCGGCGGAATGGAATGTCCCTTTTTCGCCAGGGCGACGAACTTCGCAAGATCTTTCGCGCGCGCCTTGGGCCAGACGTTCCAGAAATCTTTTTTGAAATAGGCCACTTCGCGAGGGAAGCCCGAAATCGTTTCGATATGCACCGGCACGCCGGGGCAAAGTTCCGCAAAGCGCGCGAAGTATTTTTTGAAATCGACGCAG
>JAQGOU010000279.1 GCA_028293445.1 Verrucomicrobiales bacterium
GCACTTGATTTGCCACCAATGCTGTTAAAGCCACCCCAACTCGTACCGTCGTAAATTTTATGATAAATCTGGTGGTCGGCTCGACGCGCCACAACATCGATGCGTCCGCCGCCGGCTTTCCATGACACGGCGTCCGGGCCGGCGATGGTCTGCGCGGTATTTCCGTTAACAATCCCCATCAACTTCGTCCAATCCCAATAAGGACCTGGATCGTGATGCGTGTTACAATTCGGATCGATGCCCAAATTGCTCGCGGCGTACGTTCTCCAGCTTGAGCTCATCCATGCATCGTGGCCCACCACATGATTTCGATCCGTGGTGATGCCAAACTTATTGCACATGTGCTGTTGCAGATCTCCGGTCGCATTGTACATCGCATCGGTGTACCAGGCCGGGTTACTCGCAAATCCTTCGTGCTCCGTGCCGAGACAGTGAGCGTTCCAACAAATGACATGCCACGCATAATTGGCTTCGCTGACCATCTGGGTGATGGCGCCCGCCGCCGCATCTGACCCAGAGTCCTGCTGGCCATTCACGACGTAATGAATTGACGCCGTGGTGCCGCAACTTTGGAAGTAAGAAATGGTCGAGGCGTAGTAGCCCTCAATATCATGACAAACGACGAATTTATGGCCGGAGCCCGACGTATAATACTGGCCGCAATTGGGTGCCCAATTCGCAGGTCCGTAATCGCCGCTGGCGAAAGCCACCTGGCCGGTAACAAGGAGTGATGCGGCAGCAAGAAGCTTTCCGACCGGGGCGCGATGCGTGGCGCAGTTTAAATGAATGGGATTTTTTTTCATGGATTTTGAGTTTAGTTTGAGACGCCAGATTTTGGCGCTGTTGCGAAGGGTGGGATGCCAGAAATGATGCCGTGGATCTTTCCGCCTCACAATACGCGCAAATGCGCGGAGGAGGTTCCGTATCCCGGACCTTGCGATAATCGTGCCACGGAATTGAGATTTATCGGCTTTGGTCAGCGATAGCGGTTCTTATAAATAATTTCCGGGTAGCTTAGCGGTGTCGTTGGTATGTTCGTACGTAGTTGGGTCGCCACGATTTGGACGTTTGGCATTTTACCAGGAGCCTTGTGCGCCAGCCGTCTCCTGCCTGAATTCTGGCACGAAACCTGAAATTTCCCTTCGGTCCAAAACCGCAAACTTTGAACCTCAAACTTCAAACTCTGACTTAAAAGGTTAATAAACAACCCCCTGCAAGAACGTCATACGCGTATGAGGCCAGGTTTAAACTGTTCAAAACGGTCGTCATACGCATAAGACACCGAAATTGAACTCTTTAAAACGGCCTCATACGCTCATGGACCAGTTTTGAACTCTCCGAGCGAGGCGTCATACGCCTAAGTCATAACTTTGGACCCCTCAAAAGTCGCCTCATACGCAAAAGTTGCCTCTCTGGACAGTTCAAACTCCGGTCATACGACCTGGGAACAGGATTTTTCGCCCCAAAGGACCCTCATACGCGTATGACGCCTCGTCGGGACTCTTCCAAGGTCACGTCATACGCGTATGAGGTCGTTCTGGAGAGTTCAAAATTACGACTTGGTGCTATGGGAATAGTTTTGGAGAGTCCAAAGAGAGTGTCATACAGGTATGAGGCTCCTTCCAGACGTCCAAAATTACGCCTCATCCGTATGAGACCGTGTTCAAAGAGTCCGAACTTGGTCCTTGAGCGTATGACCCCACTTTCGAACCGTCCGAAATCACGACTTGACCGTATGTCCCCAACTTCCGACGACGGAAAATTGTTACTCGATGCTAAAGCGGCAGTCTTCGGTCGCAGTTTGGGAGCAAGTCCAAGTCATTTCCTTAAGCGGCGAGTGTAAAAACCTCCCGCCACGCTGTCGCAGGCGCTTGATGAAACGCCGGACTGTGTAAAAAATAAATTGTGGCGTCCATTTCCTGAATTTGTTTTACTGCGCCCACACTCACCTTGTTCGACCACAGGTCTGAGACCTGTGGCTGGCGAACAGGGCGAGACATTCAATCAGCGGTTAACTTCAAAAGGGCGGGAACAAAATATGAGCGACTTCGAAATTCAAAAGAGCAAGGACGGTTTCACCATGAAACTTTGGCGTGGCGAGCGAATGTGTTTGTTGGGATTTGATGTGCAGAAGCCGGAAAATGATCTCGTGGGATTTGCCATCGAATGCAAAGAACCGGGCGCGGCTGCTTTCGAACCGCTTCGGAACCGTCTGGCATTTTCTTATGCCCCAGGTGAAGTGGTGAACGGGGATAAACAGTTTCCTTCCACGGAAGCCCCCTTTCAGAAGTTCAGGTGGATTCACTTTCCTCACGACGTGAAGGATGGGATTTATTCGTATCGTGCCACCAAGATGCACATGCCGAAAGATGGACCACTCAAGAAGGGCACCTCGATCACGTTGGATATTTCTCTGGACCCGGTTACTTATCACAATTTCCTGGATGTCGGGTTCACCCGCAATTTCGCATCATCCCAGGCGTTCCGGGAGAAGCTCGGGAATCCCAAGAATATCGACAAAATCGGTTCCACCATCATTCCTTCCAAGGGGGAGATGGGGTTGGAATTCAATAAAGTACCAGGAGACATCTATCAATGGATGGGATTTGAGGCCTACGATTTGGTGTTCGGATTTCTTGCCGACGCACTAAAGGACCCGACCGTTACCCTGGACGTTTTCGCCTACGATCTTAACGAGAAAAGCATTGTGGAGGAGTTGGAAAAGTTCAAGCACAGGCTCCGGGTCATCATCGATGATTCATCCGGCCAGGACAAAAATGGGAACATCACCGGCCATGTCACGCCGGACAGTCCCGAATCGAAGGCTGCCGAACGGTTCAGAAAATCAGCCGGGGCCGGCAATGTGGCGCGCACGCATTTCAAAAATCTTCAACATAACAAGGTCTTCATTGCCCGAAAAGATGGCGTTCCATTCAAAGTGTTATGTGGCTCAACTAACTTCACCTATCGCGGGCTATATATTCAGGCCAACAATGCGTTGGTCTTCACGGACAAGGATGTAGCTGCCCTTTACGGAAACTACTTCGACATCGCCTTCGCGGACACGGATGGGTTTACCGCCAAGGAGCTGTCGTCGAAATGGCACATGGTGAAAAAAGACGGCAAGCCGGCTGTTCATTTCTGTTTCTCGCCCCACAAATCCACGGACCTTTCTCTGCAACCGCTGCAAGGAGCGATGGCACAGGCCTCGTCCTCGGTGTTCTATGCCGTTGCATTCTTGTATCAGATGGGGCCTGGACTGACGAAGGACGAGTTTGATCGTTTGATGAATCGTCCCATTTTCAGCTACGGCATCTCGGATAAAGGGGGAAAGCTCGAAGTGAAAAAGCCGGATGGAACCGTTGGGATGGTCGACTTCCAATATCTTGCGGACCACGCACCGGAACCGTTTAAGAGTGAATGGAGCGGTGGTGGCGGCATTAATATCCATCACAAATTCGTGGTGACCGATTTTAACCTGCCGACCGCGAAGGTATTTACGGGCTCCTCCAATTTGTCGCCCTCGGGAGAGGGCAACAACGGTGATCATCTGATCATGATTGAGGATCAGCGGGTGGCCACGGCCTATGCCATCGAGGCGATCCGGGTCTTCGATCATCTCCACTTCCGCTCGACGATGCAGGGAGCCACGAAAAAGAAATCAAAACCAGGGACCAACCCGCCGAAAGACGTTCTGAAGCTTAAGAAACCCAGGTCAATCAGCGGTGAGGATATGAACTGGTTTGAGCCATTCTACAAATCTGGATCGCAGAGGGAAAAGGACCGGAGGTTATTTTCGGGAACGGACCAGGCTTAGAACGGACTGCCAGAAGTAATTTCCGGAGCGCGGCTGTGTCCCGCTTAGCGGGACCAGCCGCAGACGCCAACCAAAGATTTGGTTTTTATTGCCAAGGAACGCTTTTGAAA
>JAQGOU010000303.1 GCA_028293445.1 Verrucomicrobiales bacterium
ACGACGAAAAAGGGCGTCGGGAGTCTCCGGGTGACCTTTTTTGCCGAAAATCGTCGTCATGAGTCTCCGGGTGACCTTCGACGCGACGAAATTTTGCGTTTTTGGATTTTGGTGAGCGTTTTCTCCGCGAAATTGGTCGCCATGAGACTCGGGTCGATGATTTTCAGTGATAAATTCGTCACCAAAATCCAAATCCGGCAAATTTCTTCGCGATATTGGTCACTTTATTCCAAAAACGTCGACGTGAAGCATTCAGATGGAGGGAGTTACAATAAATACGGTAACGCGGAGCACGGAAATCGGAGCGCGGAAAGGGGGAAAAACAAAGAGAAGAGTTTTGACACGAATTAGCACGAATTAACGCGAATTTTAAGACAGAAGGCGAGGAGGAAACCTGTTCTTCAATTGCCGGTGTCCGTTCCCCTTCTTCAATTCGTGTTAATCTGTGTAATCCGTGTCTAAATTCTCCTTCCCCGTTTTTGTTCAATCGCCAATTCTCGATAGCCGATAGCCGACGGGCAGATCGAGCCGGATCGTCGATTATATTTCCTTTTGGCAATTGATCTTTTACGCCATACCTTTCCACCGCATTCATGACCAATCAGCAACGAATCGAAGAAATTCCGGCCATTCCGGTGGGCGTCAAACTCACGACGCTCGAGAACGGGCTCACTATTATCACCCGCGAAGATCCGAGCGCGCCGGTGGTGTCGGCTCAAGCCTGGTGTAAAACCGGCAGCATCGACGAATCCAAATGGATGGGGGCCGGCCTTTCTCATGTGCTGGAACATATGCTTTTTAAAGGGACCACCACCCGTCCCGGCGCGCGCATCGACCAGGAAGTGCAGGAGGCGGGCGGTTACATGAATGCCTATACGTCGTTTGATCGCACGGTTTATTGGATCAATGTCCCGAGCAGCGGTGCGCAGACGGCGATCGATATCCTGTGCGATATCATGCAGAACGCGTCGCTTCCGGCGGATGACCTGGCGAAGGAGCTCGATGTCATTCGTCGCGAGATGGACATGAACGAAGACGATCCGGGGCGTCGGGCGGGGCGTCGATTGTTCGAGGTCGCTTATACGCGCAGTCCGTATCGCTTCACGATTATTGGCTATCCACAGATTTTTAATCAGCTGCAACCGGCGGACATCACTGGCTATTACCGGGAACGGTATGCGCCGAACAATATGTTCTACGTGGTGGTCGGCGACATCACGCACGACCAGGTGGTGGCGCAAATCACCAAATGTTTTGAGGCGAACAAGGCGCGTCCGATGGCGCCGATGGTATTGCCGCAGGAACCCAGGCAAATGGCCGCGCGCGAGATCATTGAAGAAGCGTCGATCGAGCTCGGGCACTTTCATTTCAGCTGGCACATTCCCGATTTACGTCATGTCGACATTCCTGCGCTCGATGTGCTGGCGACGTTGCTGGGGGCCGGACGCAGTGCGCGACTCTTCCAGGAAGTGCGCGAGAAGAAAGGGTTGGTTGTGTCGGTTGATGCCTGGACGTATAGCCCGGGCCCTGCCGGTTTGTTTGGCATGAGCGCCAACTCCGAGGCGGAGAAATTTGAAGCGGCCCGCGAAGCGATGCTCGCGGAGATCGAGCGGGTGAAGAACGAATTGATCCCGGCGGGAGAACTCGCGAAGGTGGTCAAACAATTTATTGCCGGCACGCTGTCGTCGAGGAAGACGATGCAAGGTCAGGCGCAGGATTTGGGCGGCAGCTGGATTGCGGCGGATGACCTGAACTTTTCCGAACGCTATCTCGCGGCGGTCAAACGGGTGACGTCGTCGGATTTGCAACGGGTGGCCAGAACTTATTTGGCGACGGAAAGCCGGACGCATTATGCGCTGCTGCCGAAAGGGGCGACGCCGAAGAAACAGTTTGCGATTGAAACCTCGAAGAAGAACCCGGTGCAGAAATTCGAGCTGCCGAATGGGATTCGATTGTTGGTCAAAGAAGATCATCGATTGCCGTTCGTGGAATATCGCGCGGTGTTTCGCGGCGGGATCCTCGCGGAGAACAAGGAGAACAACGGGCTCACGCAGCTGATGTCGAAGATGCTGTTGCAGGGGACATCGAAACGGAACGCCGAACAGATTGCGCTGGAGATTGAATCGGTCGGCGGAAGCATCGATTCGTTTGGCGGCAACAATAGTTTCGGCGTGAACGCGGAAACGATGAGCAGCGATTTTGAGACGGGACTGAATTTGATGGTTGATGTGGTGTTGAATCCGACGTTTCCAGTGGACGCTTTTGAACGGGAACGCGGCATTCAACTGGCCACGATTGAAGCACAGAAGGATCAACTGCTGCAAAGCGCTGGGCGGGCAATGCGCCGGACGTTGTTTGGCGATCAAACGTATGGACTCAACGCGATTGGTTGTGAAGAAAGCGTGACGAAGCTGAACGTGGACGCGTTGAAGGAGTTTTATCGAGAATTAGTCGTGCCGAACAATTGTGTCATCTCGATTTTTGGCGACGTGAATACGGACGCCGTGAAGAAGGCGGTGGAGAAGGCGTTTGAAGATTGGAAACGGACGGCGCTTCTGTTTGCCGCGGGAGCGAAATCGCCAGCGGCGACGATTTCGGGCGGGCCGAAACATGTCACGGAAACGCGCGACAAAAAGCAGGCGGTGCTGGTGATGGGCTTTTCGGGCATTGATCTTTACAGCGACGACCGGTATCCGCTGGAGCTGTTGCAAGAATCGTGCAGCGATCTCGGGTCACGCTTATTTCTGCGCATCCGCGAACAGCTTGGGTTGGCGTACTATGTCGGAGCGCAACATTTCATGGGGCTGGCACCGGGGTACTTTGCGTTTTATTGCGGAACAGCCCCGGGCAAAACGGACCTGGTGGAAAAAGAGTTTCTCAAGGAAGTGGAACTGCTGCGGAGCGAAGGGTTGACGGAAACAGAATTGAAGCGATCCAAGGCCAAGGTGCTGGGTCAGAAAAAAATCGCGCGTCAGGATGTGGGACATCTGGCGACGAGCGCGGCGTTGGATGAGCTTTATGGATTGGGCTTTGATTTTACGGACAAGGAAGATGCCAAAGTGGAGGCAGTGACGCTGGAACAGGTGAAGGCGGCGGCGCAGAAATATTTAAAGCCGGACGCGTATGTTTCGGCGGTGGTGCAGCCGGAGGCGGAGAAATAGTCGATAGTCGATAGTCGATAGTCGATAGTCGATAGTCGATAGTCGATAGTCGATTGGCGATCGCGTCAGCGGGTGGCACGATGGCGCTTCCATCCCAGGGCATCGACTTCTTCGCCGCCCCACGTTGACGGTGGCGCTTCAAACTTGGCGGGCCAGGTGAACTGGCAGCTTTCGCAGTAGTAATCCTTGGGCACCAAACCGGTGGCGATGACGAGTTCGATGAGGGTTGGGATAAAAAACTTCCGTGTGGTCTGGGGGTATTCAATCTGCGACGAGCCGCAGTGCGGGCAACGGACCGCATCATTCAGGATGCCTTCGTTGAGGTCAACTTGCTTGACATACGCGAGGGCGCGCTCGAAGTCTTTTTCTTCCACCCGAACCTTGTGCGCAGCACGCGGTTTGGAGAGAAACCAGAAGCGTTGGATGTTGGACTCGTCGGTACGTTTGGCGGGAATACCTGCTTCCACCAACCGCGTCTTGATCGCTTCAGCATTCTCTTTGTCGTGAAAGGTCACCAACGTCAGCATTCTCATACTCTAACCTACGCCCCGTTCCGAGAAAATCCATGTCAGCGGTTGCCTGAAATTTGCTTGGATAAAATCTTGATGCGCAGCGAAACACAGCTAAATTCTCTGCGCCAGGGCCCATGGAATGTGGACTTACAAAACCCGCCAGGGCAGGAATGCAGCAACGGTAGTTTGCTCCGCATCCGCCGTGGTCACCCTGGTATTTAAACTCGGAGCGCGGAACGCAGAACGTGGAAAACTCCCCGTCTCTTTCAGCGTTTCGCGTTCCGAGTTCCGCGTTACATGAGTTACCAAGTCATAGCCCGCAAATATCGTCCGCAACGCTTCTCCGATGTCATCGGGCAGGAGCACGTCACGCAAACGCTCGGCAATGCCATCAAGCAAAGTCGCATTGCGCATGCGTATCTTTTTTGCGGTCCTCGCGGCACCGGTAAAACCACGGTCGCCCGCATTTTTGCCAAATGTCTCCGCTGCAAGAATGCCCCGACGATTGAACCGTGCAACGAATGTTCGGAGTGCAAAGCGATTTCCGCCGGCAACAGCATGGACATGCTGGAATTTGACGCCGCCTCCAACACGCAAGTGGAGAAGATCCGCGATATCATCATTGACCATGTCCGTTATGCGCCTTCCTCCGGGGCGGTAAAGCTGTACCTCATTGACGAAGTGCACATGCTGTCAAACTCGTCGTTCAATGCATTGCTGAAGACGTTGGAAGAACCACCGGCCCATGTGAAGTTTCTGTTCGCGACGACGGACCCGGAAAAACTTCC
>JAQGOU010000338.1 GCA_028293445.1 Verrucomicrobiales bacterium
GTGCGAGTAGGGGCAGAGATAGTTGTAATTGCCGACATCCAGGTAATGCGCGAAGGCGAATCCAACCACGACCGACAGCGCGATCGCTCCTGCCGTGACGCGATCGGCGCAATTGAGAAATAGCCGATAGACAATCGCCAAAAAGCCAATCAAGACCACAAAATTGGAAACCAAGATCGTGCTGAGCGAGACACCAAAGATCTTAAACAGCAGCGCATGATAATATTGCGAAAGCGGCCCGGGCAGATACATGACGTCGCGATAAAGGACGCTTCCAGTCGAGAGTTGCCAGGGAATGTAAAGCTGTCCGCCGAAATCGATGATCGGGTCAGGCCATTTGCGCCACGAAATCCCGGCCATGACAAAAAAGGCGAGAGCCGCGGGAATCAGCCCCAGCCATCCAGAGGCTTTCCACGAACGTCCGCCGTTGGCGCGATCAGGCACGAAACAGATGAAAGCCGATTACCGACGCAAATGGCAAGTGCCGGAAAGACGTTTCGAAACGATGCAGACAAAAACTTTTCACCACGGATGAACACGGATGAACACAGATAAGAAAGGAGAACAGAGAAAAACATGGCAGAATTTCTCAACATACTTTGGTTTACTCTGGAGAAGTCAAAAGCTTCTCATGCAGCTCTTCATCCGTGTTTATCTGTGTTCATCCGTGGTTAAAAAACTGCATCGTTCCGGCTTAGGAGGCTGCGCGGAATGGAACAAAGGTAATATTAGCAGGCTCCACCCTCTTCTCATTCGATAAGGCGGCTTGGATCTTCGCCAAGTCACGGGTTTTACGCTCCAATTCTTTTAACGCCAGCTTCGCCTTCGGATAATCAAAGCTCTCGGACGATAGGATGAGCATCTCCAGCAGGTGCCGGGTTTCAGAAATATGTTTGAGCGCGAGGTCGAGGGGGGCGGCATTCATACAGTCAGGATCCAAATTCAATCCGGCATTATAATAGGTCTGTCAATTGGGGGGCCGGGTGAAGGAGAAGAAACAATTCGATACGTTTTCGTGCTGCTCGGGTGCGTTGTTTCCACGATGAACTCGGCCCCTCCCGTGGAAGTCACCGTCACCTCGTTATTGCCATCCCCGACGTAGACATTCAGCCCGGAGCGTCGCCACTCAGGAACCGTGTCGGCTTTCGGTCCTTTCTTGCCATGGTTCTCCGACGCAATGCCCAACCTGACCGACGGATGGCTCATGCCCACCAGTTTGCCGAACGCATCGTTGTGATAATATTTTCCGTGATGCGGGATCGCGAGAATCGCCGTGTCCCTGATTTCCGTCGCCGCGTTGAGTCGCAAAAAATTCTGTGCCGGCGGCGTGATGTCGCCCGTGAAGAGGTAAGAGACCGCGCCGTGCTTGACCCACAACACCAGCGAGTTCTCGTTGTAATATCTCTCCGGATCCTTACCGGCGTCGGCATAAGTCCAAAAGGGTTCCTTCGGTCCCAAAACTTTCACCGTCAATTCAGGATCCCACGCCAGCGCAGTGCCGGCGCGGAGGCCGGTTCGATGTTTCGCGCCGGAGGCCTGGAACGCTTTCCAAAAAGCCGCGTTGTAACCTCCGAAATGATTACTTTTTGCGTTGAACCCGGTATCGATCAACTCAAGCACTTTGAAATCACGGAACAACTCCACCCCTGCCGCATAGTGGTCCGGATGCGGGTGACTGATCACCACTCCATGCACCGTTTTGATGCCGAGACTTTTCAAATAAGTCCCGATCCCCTGTCCGCGTTTGGCCGCGGTGCCATAAAACTCCGCGGAAACACCAGGATTGATCACATAAACTTTTCCCGAAGGCGTCTGGAGCACCCACCCGGTATGAGTCGGCGGATAAAACACCTTTAAATCCCCGGCCCACGCCGTAGACACGATCATTCCGGCGACCAAAAGCCAGGCACTGAGGCGAAACAGACGTTTATCCATACCGAACCAGTTTGCGGGAAATCGCGAGAATGGGGAAGCCAAGGTTCAGGGCCAGGAACCTCGAGCCCGAGGGAACGCTCTCCAGTGGTCGGTGCCCCCATCCGGCATGGCCCATGGATTGCTGATTTGCCCACAGGTTTTCGAGCTGTTTTGACGTATCTCGTTGAACGACAACCCTCGCGTCCCAAAAGTGCTCCGATTTTGACGGCGTTTTTTCCGATATCTACGTTTCCGGACTCATTTTCACCGCAAAAAAGTGCTCGTCCTCAGGTTGCGGAGTATTTTGGCCGTGATTTTTCCGATATCTCCGTGGCAAGGCTCGAAAAACGCCGCAGTTTTGGAAATATCCCGGAATATTTGTATTTTGGCGGCGTTTTTTCCGACATCTCTGGAGATATCGGTTTCAGCACCGTACTTTTTTCCATATCTCCGTAGATCCCGGCATTTTCATCAGCTCAAAAGTCACTTTTACGGAGATATTCTTTTTTTGGCCGCGTTTTTAGAAATATCTCTGGAGATATTTCCATTTCGGCGGCGTTTTTCGGGATATCTCTGGAAAAATTGTAAGAAACGCCGCCCTTTTGGGTCCAATCGCTGGGAATATTTTAATTTTGCCCGTCCTTTTCGAAACATTTCCAGGAAATATCGAAAATGTTTCACCACACTGGTGTGCACTTGCTTGATCACGAAAAAAGCCATGAAGCAAACGCTTCATGGCTTCTTACTTAGCAACAAAGGTTTGTTACCGTGGCGTTGTAATCACTTGTCCGGGCGCCGTGACCGGTGCCGGATAGGTCGTGCTCGCGCCGTCGGCTCGATTCATTTGCGACATTTGCGAGATTACGTTCTGACTCACACCACGATCGCGGAGGAATTGTTGTTGTTCAGCAGTCAGCTGGAAAATCTGGTCGGTCGCTTGCAGGCGACTGATCATTTGTTGATCACTGAACCCCGCTTGTTTCATCGCCACCACTTCATCCAGTGTCACGAAGCCGTCGTTATTCACGTCGGCGGACATGGCGCGTCGCGCATCTTGCGCCGTCGCTGGATTCTCCTGCGCCTTGCGAGCCGCCTGAGTGACGGTCGGATCATCGCTCGATCGATTGCCCGTCTTCGAAGCAACGACATAACCACCCACCGCACCGAGAGCACCACCGATCAACGCGCCAACTCCACGATGTCCACCGGCCACCGCCGCGCCAGTCGCTGCGCCAGCGGCACCGCCGATGACGGCACCTTGTTGATTGCGCGTGCCGGGCAGACTTTCACAGCCGACTAAAAAAGAAATGAGCGGAAGAATGAGCAACGTTTTCATCAGAATTTTCATAGGAATCTCCTTGTTGGGTTCTGAAAAAACGTCCGGCCCGCGAAGAGTAAAGTCAAAGGGGGAAAAACCTGATTCTACTTTGCAGAAGCTGACGACACCGGCGCGAGTTTGGCGGTCGCAGGGTGTTTTCGCACGATGTCCTTTTCGGTCAGTGCGGCATATTGCTTGTCCAAAGCATCGAGTTTCTTGCAGGCGGCTTTTTGCACAACGATCAACCCAGGCGCGTTTCGCTTCTGCCTTTCCGAGGGGCTGCGTTCATTCAGGTAGGTTTCCAGAACCGCCCGATAAGCGTCCACCAGGTCGAGCAATTCGGGACTGACGCGCATGCGCAGGCCCTTCAGCTGGTTAATGATTTTCGCCAACGCCATTTGCTGGCGCACCAACTCCCATTCCTTGATGACCTGTTGCACAGGGAGATCGGCACGACGCGGCAGGGAATCGTTCCCCGTGTGAATTTGCGCGCCGATCTTGAGGATGGCGTTGAGTTTCTTTTCGCTTTCTTCACGAGACCACGCTTGTCTCGGATCGCGTCCGGTAAAATCGACGACGTTGAGAGCCCACCACTTTTCCACTTCGAGCGACTGGGAAAAGTGGGGCGAGAACGCGCGGAAGAAAGCGAATTGCCAGTTCTTATAGCGCGGAAGGGAATCGATCATCTCGCGCATCCGGATGCCGCCATTTTTCAGGCGCAAAAGTTCATAGACGAACAACTGGGCGGAGTCGTGGAAAACGGCCTTTCGTTCTTTGGGAAGATTCTCCGGCCAGCTGAGTTCTTCAAACGTCAACGGCGCTTGCGCATGCAAATGTTCAAAAACGTCCGCGAGGGGATCGCGCTTCCATTTTTTATCCAGCGGGAAATTGGCTTCCAGCGGCAATGTTTCCAGACCCGCCGACTGCAAATGCGCCACCAATCCCTCAGCCAGCCAGACGGGAGGCGAAACGGATGGGCCGCGATTGTTAACATTGGCGAGATCAATGAGGAGAATCTGGACAACCGTCTCGATCAGCCGACTGCGAAACATTTCATTCGGCAAATCAACGCGGTAGCTCAGGAGACCATTGCCTGGAACGCCAGTAAAGGTGATCGGATATTCAGCCTTCGTGTGCAGGACAATAAAGATTTTCCCGAGATGTAGATTTCGACTGTTGCCAACAAGCTGTTGGCGGGCGTTGTAACCCAGTTCACTAAAGAGCAGTTCTTTAATTTGCTCGCAGGCCACCGTCAGCAAGGCCGGGTCTAACCTCGAGGGCTGGTTGCCCATGAAATTACTAATGTAGAGCGAGTTCAGCGGGACTTTGGGTCCGTAAACCGTGAACAAACCAGAACGACTATAGTTCGTGACCGCCTCGGGAATGTAATCCGCGT
>JAQGOU010000339.1 GCA_028293445.1 Verrucomicrobiales bacterium
TCCAAAACTCCCCGCGAGCGCAACTAAACGGCTGTAAGGCCACTCGGTTGTTCGTTTTTGGAGTCTTTCCAAATCGTTGAACCACGCAAAACAAGTTATGGAACAGAATAATTGTCGTTACGTGTCATGGAAAAACGCGCGAATTCTTTTCGCCTTCATGTGTGTTGCTTTCGGGCTCCTTGCTCAATCCGTGCACGCTACAGATCCGAAATGGTATGCGGTGCAGGTCAGCGCCACAGTGCAGGCTTCTCCCGCGCAAATCACGTTGACCTGGCCGGTCGATTCAAATGCCCAGAGCTACACTGTCTACCGCAAAGCGCCGACGGCGAGTTCGTGGTCGCAGATTGCATCGCTCGCCGGTAACGCTTCCACTTACAATGATACGAGTGTCACCGCAGGACAGACTTATGAATATCAGGTGTCCAGCAGCACAGCGTGGAACTACAGCGGTTACGGTTACGTCCTCTCGGGAGTGAACGCGCCGCTCGTGGAAAATCGTGGCAAAGTTTTGCTCATCGTCGATAGCACCTACGCTTCGGACCTCACTTCCGAATTGTCCCGCTTGCAGCAGGACCTCGTTGGTGATGGCTGGACTGTGGTTCGCAAGGATGTCTCGCGCACCGACTCGCCGCAAAACATCAAGAATCTTATCAAGAGCGAATACAACGCTGATTCGCAAAATGTGAAATCGGTGTTCCTCTTCGGGCATGTGCCGGTTCCGTATTCCGGCAACTTCAATCCTGACGGTCATCCGGATCATCAAGGCGCCTGGCCAGCGGATGCTTATTACGCCGACGTGGATGGCAATTGGACCGATAACTCGACTTACTCCGGCGGCGCCACGCGTTCGCAAAACAAGAATGCTCCCGGCGATGGCAAGTTTGACCAAAGTGATCTGCCTTCGAATGTTGATTTGGAAATCGGTCGCGTCGATCTCGCGAACATGACTGCGATCGCCAACACCACTGGGCAATCCGAAAGGGATTTGCTCCGCCAATATTTGAACAAAGACCATAATTTTCGTCACACGCTCATCGCCGCGCAACGTCGTGGTTTGATCTGCGATAATTTCGGTGAAAAAGACGGCGAAGCTTTTAGTGCGAGCGGTTATCGCGCCTTCTCGGCGATGTTCGGTGCCAACAACGTCAACCTCGTGGGGCAGGATCAATTTTTCCCGACGCTCGGTTCGCAGGATTATCTCTGGTCGTATGGGTGTGGTGGTGGCAGTTACACGACCTGTTATGGCGTCGGCGCGACGGAAGATTTTGGTCGCACCGATATGAAAAGCGTCTTCACGATGCAATTCGGCAGTTACTTCGGTGACTGGGATGCCGAGAGTAATTTTCTGCGCGGTGCCCTGGCCTCAAAGACCTACGGTCTTGCGGCAGTGTGGGCTGGCCGGCCGCATTGGTTTGTGCACCAGATGGCACTCGGCGAGACGATCGGCGCTTGCGCGAAACGCAGCCAGAACAACGGCAGCACTTACTCGAAGCAAAACTACGGCTCTCGCGGCGTGCATGTTGCGTTGATGGGCGATCCCACCTTGCGCATGCATCCGGTCGCGCCCCCAGCAAATGTCACTCTGAATGGAAACACCGTGAGCTGGACCGGTTCATCTGATTCCACTGTCCAAGGTTATCATGTCTATCGTGCGACTTCGGCCACGGGACCGTTTACTCGCGTGACATCCTCGCCTGTGACGTCGACGAGCTTTAATGACTCGACTGCGACCGCGGGCACTTACACTTACATGGTGCGGGCCATCAAGCTCGAGCGCTCCGGCAGTGGAACGTACAACAACGCCAGCCAGGGCATTTTCGTGAATGGCACGACGACCGGCGGAAGCAGCGGTGGAACGACTACAACGAATACCCCGCCAACGAACACAGTCACGATTCCAAACGTGCCGACCACATTGACGGCCGTTGCGGTTTCCTCCAATCAGATCAACCTGAGCTGGACTGATGCTTCGACGAATGAATCCGGTTTCAAAGTGGAACGCCAATCCGGCACGGGCACGAATTATCTGCAAGTGGCAACGGTGCTGGCCAATGCAACGAGCTACAGCAGTTTGAATCTCAGTGCAGGAACGCCTTATTCGTTTCGTCTTCGCTCTTACAATGGAGCCGGTGATTCGGCGCCTTCAACCGTAGCCAGCGCGACGACACTGACAGACGCAGGATCGGGCACCGTCAGCACGAATGTCATTTCGAAGGCTGCTGTTTATGCGAACTACCTCGCGACCGATAGCACCGCGCAAGGAACATGGAAGGGAGTCTACGGCGCTGACGGCTATGTCGTGGTTGGCGGCGCGTCGAGTCTGCCGTCTTTCGCGCAGATCACACCGTCTGGCAAGTCCGATTGGACCTGGCAGTCATCGACATCCGATATTCGTTGCCCGCAAAAAGGCGGCACCGCAACGGATCGCGTCGCTGGATGCTGGTATTCCGGGGGCGCGTTCACGGTGGACGTAAACTTCACTGATGCTCAGGCACACAAGGTCGCATTCTATTGCCTCGATTGGGACAATAACGGTCGCGCGCAAAGCGTGCAGGTCACCGACGCGACGACAGGTGCGGTGCTCAATTCACAGAATGTCTCCGCATTCAACGGCGGCAAATACCTGGTCTGGGAAATTAAAGGCCACGTAAAAATTACGTTCACGCGCAGCAGTGGCAGCAACACTGTCATCTCCGGTATCTTCCTGGATCCGGCTGCATCAACGACAACAAATCCCGCGCCGATTGTCACCAATACCGCGCCCGTCATCACGAACAGCACACCGATCGTCACCAACACGACACCTGTTGTTACGAACAGCACTCCTGTCGTCACCAACACCACGCCGGTTGTCACGAACAGCACTCCCGTCGTGACCAATACGCCCCCTGTGGTGACCAGCCCCAACGCGGCACAATTCGTCACTGTGGACACAACGACGAAAGGCAATTGGAACGGAGTGTACGGCGCTGCTGGTTACAACATGATGGGTTATACCACGGCCCTTCCGGCATTCGCGCAAGTCACCGCATCCGGCAAAACAGATTGGGTTTGGCAGTGGTCTACGACTGATAGTCGCGCCTTGCAAAAGCCCGGCGTCTGGACGGACCGCGAAGCGGGCACATGGTATGCCGACAGTTTCAGTATCGACGTAAATCTCACCGATGGAAAAAGTCATCGCGTCGCGTTCTACTGTCTCGATTGGGACCTGACGAGCAACCGCTCACAAACCGTGGAGATCAGCGATGCTACGACCGGCACCGTGTTGAGCACCCAAACCGTGAGCGGCTTCGGTAGCGGCAAATATCTCGTGTGGGACCTCAAAGGCCACGTGAAGGTGAAGATCACAAAACTTTCCGGCTACAACGCGGTGTTGAGCGGAATGTTCTTCGGACTATAACGAGTCCTCCGTTTTAAAGCAGATAGAGCTTCTTCAAACAGCCGCCTCGGTTTTCCGAGGCGGCTTGTTTGTTTATTTTCTTTCGATCCAATCGCCGCGAATTTCGTAAGGCATCGTTTGGTAGTGAGGGTCTAAGTGAATCGTTAATAGACTGTAAGCGATCACGGTCTTAATCGTTCGAATCGGTCCGACATCCGGATAGGCCAGGAATGAGACTCTCCACGATGGCCGATTGGTTGGCACAGGACAGGTGAAAATCGCCGATGCATCTGAATTAATTGTCGAGTTCCAGTTTGCCCAGGGCGCTGATTTATCAAACTCGAAACCCCCCGGTTTCCCTGGTGCCGGAATTTCGCTGAGAGGCCGGTAGACCAATACTTTCGCCGGGTTCAGATTACTGACGGCAAACCTCGCGACCAGAGCGCCAGACGTGTTGTCGTTCGTGTAGCCAAGAAGCGTGATGGAAATCTTCGGCGGTCCTGATGGTTTGGATCCCATCCACACAATCGACGAACAAAGAACTAACACCAGCAACAGTATGGCCCACTTGAGTTGCGCGAGTTTTATCATGGCATGTTTACCTGCGCTAACCATGACAGAGAACGACCGAATTGTTTCTTTGCACGGTTCACGGCGGTGACGCTAAATCGCCACCTTCCGGGTGTCGAGTGCGGCATTCACCAGTTCTCCGCATTCACATTGCCGCGTGACATTCCTGCGCAACTTCCTACTCTGGCTCCGGTTATTATCCCTTATGAAACGGAAACTTCTTGGTGTGGGTTTGCTTGTTGTATCCTTAATCACTGGCGCGGTTTGCTCTGGAGGGCAGGGGACAGCCTCGGCACCTGTTAATCGAAGTTCAACCGAACCGATGATGCTCGATATCTCCCCGTTCTTCTGGGAACAGTTCATCACTCCCGACCGCACCAACATGGAACTCATCTCGGTCACTGGCCGACAGACCTTCGATGGCGTGCCCTTTCAAGTCGATGGACGGACACATCTCTATAGTCGCGGTCTCGCCACCGCTCGGGGAAAATCGCGCACTGCGTTTCCCGACAT
Source organism: Verrucomicrobiales bacterium (assembly GCA_028293445.1). Taxonomy (GTDB): domain Bacteria; phylum Verrucomicrobiota; class Verrucomicrobiia; order Limisphaerales; family JACDHS01; genus CBHWET01. Next base: position 4,463 of record JAQGOU010000339.1, read on the forward strand.
GCTCGGCGTGAAGGTGGGACGCGCGTTCGATGAACTTCACCTGCTTCATGCCACCGAATGGACCGACCTCGAACAGGAAACCGTGGCCCGCGTTCGTTTCAATTATGCCGACGGCACGCAGCACGAATTTCCCATTCTCTACGGCGCGCACATTCGCGATTGGCAACGCATGCAGTCCGAGGAAAAGGAAATCTACACCGACCCCGACACGAAAGTCGTCTGGCGCGGACCCGGCGTCGCCATTTATAAATCCACGACGCGCTTGTCCAAAACGCGCCTCAATAATCCATTTCCCGGCAAAGTCGTGCGCACGATTGATTTTGTTTCGAATGGAAAAGTCGCCTCGTACAATCTCGCGGCTGCCACTATCACATCGCACGATCCGCAACGCCCCGTCACGCCTCCCGTCCCGCTGGATCGCCCTGAACTCGACTTTAATGCCTCACTCACCGTGCGTGTGATCAACGAAGCAAATCAACCGATTGAAGGAGTGCTGGTTTGTCCGAGTCTCAGTGCCGCTGGCAGCCCCGCCACGACAGTGACAACCCCGCTTTATACAGATGACCAGGGCATGGGGACTGTGCGCTATCCGAAGAAAGAGAGTTCCTGCTTTCTTTTCTTCGCCTATAAGGATGGCTGGATGTCGATCCACGAAAATCCGTTGGTAAGACTGCAGACGAACAACGCCGCGTCCGGTCAGATTTTGGTGACGATCCGCATGGCTCGCGACCCATCCTATCGCGAGACACAAAGCGCCTCCAATCCACTCTCGGCGAAAGGCATCAAGTCCAGTGGGTCGAAGACCACCTCAATCGCAGGAACCAGTGGAGCCGGATCAACGACCACGGTCGCCGCGACCAATTCGACTTCTGCCAGTCAAGCGAGCCAAAATAACGACCCGCACCCGCTGCTCATCATTGATTTCCCGGTGGGCTCCAAAGTGCGCGTCGAAGCCTCCGGCGACCTGGGAGCCAAGATATGGGAAGAGGTAACTCTTTTCCCAAGCCTTCCTTCGTCACCGTATTTGTTTACGTGCGGCAAAGACTGTGCACCGCGTCCGGCACGTTTCTATCGCGCCGTGCTGGTACCGTAACCGTTCAAACCGTTTGCATTCAAATCGGAGCCTGTGCCTTCGATTTTGATGTCTCTTGCGACGGAAAGCTTCGCGCCTTAGCCGGATTTCGCGAGGTGCGTGTCTGGTAGTTGTGATCTCATCCGCTGGCCTAAAAAACTCGCCGGAAACGTTACGTTTTCGGCGTCCGAACGGAAAAGGTTGGCAGAAACAGCTTTGTTTTTGCCGTCCGTAACGGTTTTCCCGTCTCTCCCAAGATGGGAGCAACGACAAAACCAGTTTTCTCGGCGCTCCCGAGATGGGAGAGTCGACAATTCTAGTTTTCCCGACGCTCCCAAGATGGGAGAGGCGACAAATCTAGTTTTCCCGCTGTTCCCAGAATGGGAGGTGCATGAATTCTAGTTTTCTCGGCGTTCCCAGAATGGGAGGTACATGAATTCTAGTTTTCCCGCCGCTCCCATCTTGGGAGAGGCGACAAAAACGTTTTGCACGGCAAAAACAAAGCTGTTTCTGGTGTACAAACTAGAATTCTCGCCAAAAACAAAGCTGCGTCTGACAAAATTTCCAGTTTTCTCGGTAGCACGGCGCTGTAAGTCAGCAACTTACAACGAATGGCTCTTTTTGACCACGTTCCCGAGGGGGTTCCTGTCGCAGTCCTGTTTCAGGAACTGTGCCAAGTAGTTTCAGGCTTGTAGACCTTGCATCAAGCCATCCGTCCACCGCTAGTTCATGTCTCCAAAAAGCTCCACATCCGCTTCAGCAGAACAGCCTATGCGCGCCTCGGTAATGATCGGTTCTCGAAGACTGGCAGCCAGGATATGCCTCGGCAAATGGGTTGACCCCAATACATATACCGCATTTGATAGGCGTCGTCGGATAAGCCCAGGGGCCGGATAATATGATTCTTCACAAACTAAAGTTAGGACTTACTAAAAGCCCGAATGAGCGTCCATGGCGTTTTTCTTTGCACATTGTGTTAAGAGCCTCTCTTGTCCTGTTGCTTTTTACGGGTCAGCGCTCGTGGGCCGCTGATAAAGAGCAACCAGCAGATCTTTTTAAAAAATTCATCGAATCTCCTCCAGTGATCGAGCAACTGCTTTTTGAGTACACCGATACCGCTATAAAAGGTAAGCGCCCTGTAGATTACAATGTTGCCAAATTTCAGACCAATGCCTGTTTTCTTCGCACCTATACTAGTTATTCCGACATGGAATCCGAGTCCTGGGTGGGCGCTGATATCATTTCTAAATTTGACAATAAGTATTGGCGGTTTCTCGGTGGAAGGGATTATTTAAACAAGTGGACTGATCTGGGGAAGCCGGAGGAATCTGAGAATCCCGTTTTAGACGTGTATCGAACCGGCATCTTCCAGTTTGCAGAGACGATGAATATGGGGATCCCGTATGCGGAGATCGGATCTATTCATTGGCAAGGAGATCAATTTGAATACGCTGACGCCATTCAAAGCTCGCAGCGAAAGGCGGTGCGATTGAAAGGTAAGCTTTTTCGTGACTCGCGGGGAAGGGCTGAAAAATTAAAATTTCATTTAGCTCTATCTTTGAAGTCGCGAAGCGACTTGGAAGCCGACTGGCAGGTTGATTATGAATATAGAACAAACTTTGCCGCACTGCCCTTTCTACCATCCAATCTGAAAATTGGATTCTTCCGTAACGGGGCACTCCTTGAAGGCCCAATGATTGGTATTCGATCGTGGAAGGTGTCGCAAAACCCGATGCCGGAAAGCGCCTTTAATCTGGACCTGCTGTCCCTTCCCGGGACCACTTCGTTATACGTTTCCAATAAAGCCCTCATTTACAAGAACCAGGATGGAAAATGGGCAGAGGTCTCGCCCCCGAATCCAAAGGACTTTATCAAAAACCGCCCACCGAAAAAGTGACTTTATTTTTTGGTGGAATCGAAATCAGGATTGGGTGTGGGCATCAGGGCGTGAACTTCTTTTCGCCATTTCACGACGCGCTCGTGGAGGTCCTTCACCTTTTTAAGATTGGCAGCGGCAACATTTTTCGTTTCGCCAGGGTCTGTCCGGACATTGAATAGTTCGAACCTTCCGTCTTCAAACCATTCGATCAGTTTCCAA
>JAQGOU010000410.1 GCA_028293445.1 Verrucomicrobiales bacterium
TGGCTGTTTCAGGCCATTACAGATCGCTACTGCAAACGATACGGACTATTTGGCATGCGCTTTGATGAGGCGCTCGTCGAGAAATTGACGATTACGCGCACGCCGTTCACCACCAACATCTCTATCCCCCGCTGGATGAACATCGCGCAAAAAGACATCATCTGGGAAGCCGTGCTCGCCATGCATTGGGATCCCGACCTCAAGAAACAAGGCGCCAAAGCCAGCCTCAACGAACTCGACCGCCTGGCCATGCTCCGCCGGATCGACTGCGCAACGATCCAGGGTCGATCGGAAGGTCTAAAAGGCGAACCGCTCCGTCGTCGGATTGAAGAGCTGGCCCAACTCCCACCCTTCACCGACAAACGAACCCACATCCGCTGGCAAAACGAAATCAATACACTGAAGGAAAAAGGGACGCTGTAGAAACCAGAATCCATTTACTTCGTCCTCTTGTCGGAAGGATGAGTTGGAATCCCGAAGGGTTCCATTCCACTTATAGTTCTGACTCCACGAATCCCTAACCTAGAGCCGTTGCCAAAAGTAATTTCCAAATAGATCGGAGGGGCGCTGGCGAAAGGCGCGCGGCGTTTACGCCGCTTCAATGTGGTCACTCGAGCAGGCCTTGTGAATTCTCCAGGGTTTTCGTCAGTCGTGCAGTGAAGCGGCATAAATGCCGCGCGCCTTTTCCGCTGCGCGGCCGACGGGTATTCCGGAAATTACTTTTGGCATTCGGTATCAATAGAGAAATGGGACTCTCGGGAGCTCGTCCCTCCGAAAAACCACTCAAACCTTGAACTTTAAAGTTCAAACTTCAAACTCACCGCGATGCCTCCTTACAAAGTAAATTTCTCCGACGACGGCACGGAATCCGCGTTGCTCGACATCATCTTCGACACGTTGGAAGTCACGAGCCAGGAAATCGAAACCGTCCTGCGCGATGAACTGGAAAAACACAAAGGCAAGACGCCTCGAAACATCATTGCACAAGCCTCCTGGGCCGATCGCCCTGAAGATGATTCGCGTGGTCTTCCCCTGCCCGATTATTCGCGCTCCATCACCTATTATCAGAAAGAACGCAAAGCCTTCACCGCCTGCGAACTCTCCGGCACAGACAACGTGATCCGGGAGACATCCCATTCCTTCTATCGCATCAGCACCGTGCAGACCCACAGACAAACGGATCCCAAAGAATTCCTGGTGTTGCAGGTCCTGTTCAAGGAATCCGAATTCGCCATGAGGGAAATCTATGAGGTCCTGTTCGAGGCCGCGGCGGAATGGATCGACGTCAACCAGTATCTTTACCTGCTCGCGCTACGCGGCGACCGTCATAATCCGATGAGCTGGGCTGCAGTCGGCGGCGGTGGTGAGCCGACGAAGGTCCAGTATGATCCGCACAAGCGCATTTTCACACATGAGGGCAAAGTGATCGGCAAAGCGGAAGACGGCCGGATCATTATGGCAATGGATGCGGGAAGACCCGCCGGCTGGAAGCCCCGCACCTGAGAAACCAAAACTTCAAACTTCTCTCAAATTATGGATTGGAATAAATGGTCAGACTTTTTCGAACATCAATGGGGATGCCTGTTCAATAACCATAGAAGCATCAATACCCACTTACGTCTTGAAGATCATCATCTCGATTGGGGTTGCGCGCTGTGCGAATTGGAAGACGCGACGCTTGAGGAGGTGGAAGCCGCCATCCGTAAATTCGCCAAAACCAAAAAGTGGCCAAAAATGTCTCCGATTGCAGGTTCCCTGATGAAGGAACGTATTTCTTGTGCGTCCAGCATGATCACGGAAACACAATGGTATGCCAAACAACTGAAGATGGGTCCACCCACTCGCAAAATGAGCGAAGAGAAACTGATCTGCTGGTTTCTGATCGATATCTGGGAGGAGATTGGTTTCGAAAACCTCATGAATGGGATGCGTACCGTCCCGGTTCGCGACACGCCAGCGATGCTCGCGCTCAAAGCCCAATTTAAATTCGGGCCAACCCTCCCCCACCCTGACCGCAATTGACGCCGCGGAAAGCGAATGGCCGGAAATTTTTAGAAACAAGAAGAGGCAAACCGCGAAAGAAGTTGGAACTAAATATTTGATGGCACCGCACGCGGATGCCGACGAACCACACGAAAAGAAAGCCTGCCTCCGCAGTGCCGCAGGCACGGCACGACAATAGCCCCGGGTCGAGCGCAGCGAACACCTGGGATAAAGGTTTATGAAAAATCACCCTGCCGCAGGCGCGAGCGCGAGCGAGTTCAATTCCGCAGTTTAGTAGTAAATACTACGGCCGCATGTACGCTGGGACGTTCGAACATTTTAAAAAAAAATTGCCGCAGACGAAGTGCCACCTCCCGCAAAACTCATTTTATCAATCCAGCCACGGCGGCCACTGCCAAGGGTATAAGACACCATCCTAAGAGGGTATGCACACGCATATAATGTCGTTGGAACCAATAGTCCTGCTTTGGCTTCCAGAAATCCGCCGCACTCAGCTTTACGACGGGCAGGAAAAGGTCAAAGCTATACCAAAAAGCATTGTAAATTCTCGGGGACTCTTCTGTATCCTGCTGCTCCATTTTCTTTTTGTTCCAAAAAACGACCGTGCCAAAAGCGATAAATATTGCGATCACAATCCAAAGGTTAGCCGGATGTTTTCCGTATCCAATTAAATAGCGGAAAGACATTCCAGCGAGCTTCTTGAGGCCCCGATCATCACGCCGCTCCCGATCCTCTCGATCAATGAAAACTGTGTCCGCGACCGATTCATTACCACTCTTCCGATAGTAGCGTTCCAATTCGACGTAATCTTCGGACGAAAAGTCTGACCGCTCGTAAAGAGCCAAAAGCGCCTCCCAGCCATCTTTATCGTTACGCGCGGCACCAAAAATAGAATCATATTTAAGCGAGGTAATCTGAAAGGTGCAGTTTGTTGCAATGCTAAGGTTCGCCAATCCAATTTGGGACGCTTTAATGTCATACAGGGTCATTCCCCACAGCAGTTCGTTTGAACTGTTTTTTACGTTTTGTTGGGAGGTAAATTCAGCGCCAGTTAAGTCCATCTCACCACCGATCTCGATCGCTCCAAAGGAAGTAGGGCATGCGTTCGTGGTTTTCGTCCAAAAAAAGTCACCACCTACTCTGCACGAATTCACATCAGTAAAGTTGGTAGGATTTGAAAAAGTCGCATCCGACAAAGTGACCGCACCCCCAATCTTGAGAGCAATCGCCTTAAAAGGAGCCGAACAGACCAGTCGGCGTCCGAATAAAGTCGCCCCAATGGTAGAATCACTAATTAAAAACTCATTGGTACCCGCAATTTCACATTCAGAAAAATCCACTCGCCCATCGATCTTTAAAGATTCAAAAGCTGCACCGCCACCAAATCGACTGCCATAGAAGTCCAAGTGCCGACGCACGTCTATGCTTAAGAATTGAGGTTGAGAACCAGAGTAAGTGAAATCGGACCACCGCGCGAGCCACGCACCATCAACCCGCACCCCCTCACCAAAGAACGCTCCTCCGATCCATATTTCATTAATATTCACGTCCCCGCCTATTTTTGCGTTGTTGAACCAAAGTGTATGATTTGTCCCGGAAAATACTGCCATGGAAAGAATGAGATTACCTCGCACGTCGACACCCGAGAGGTCAAGATCTCCGGCGAAACTAGCGACATGCAAAATTCTTTGCGGCTCATCTTGGAAATCGGTACTGCGATAAAACATTCCAGAAACTGGTTCTTTGATTATCCAGACGTTTGTGGCCCTACTGGGCGAAAACAGAAAGTTTGTTGCGAACGGCAGAGCGGCATTCGTCAATGTGCGAGCTGTGTATTGTGAGGCCCATTCTGGTCCTTCCGCTCCATGCCAGGTGTTGGTTGGCACGTCCAACGACCGACTGCCGAAGTCCATTTGACCGCCAGTTCGCACCCAGGCAAAACTCACATCCTGCAAAAAAGTAGCGCCGAGGACCAATATACTTTGGCTCACATCAGAATCGTCAAATGTCGTTACCCCCTTAAAAACTGAATTAACGATGTCCAATCTTCCTCCAATGCTCATTTTCTCAAATGATGTCTTGCCACCAAACTCCGACCTAAATGCAAGAAAGTCCCCCTTCACCTGCACTTCATCTAAATATACGTCCGATAAAAATTCCGAGCTTCGAAGGCTCAATTCGCACGCTTTGGCTCCAGCTAAATCTACGGCACCTTTAAATTGCGCCTCAGTCATTTGCAGCTGTTCTCCTACATTCATGCCTCCACCATCGAACGACTTCTCAAATGAGGAATCATCAAACGTAAGCCTTCGCTCAAACCGGCTGTTATGAACATCAACGTCTTCCTGAAAAACACACCAATCCAGCCAAACCTCGTGAGATATTCGCAAATTACTCAAGTCCAGCTTGTTGGTGAAGATCGCCCCCTTTATTCGCACGCCCCTCGGATGTATCGAAATGTTAGTCCCAATGAGGACCTTCTCCAAAAAGTCGCTACTGAGGTAGCGTTGTTCCTTTTCCGGAAAATGATTGGTCAGTATCGTTTCAAATCCAGCTTGTGCGTTGGATACAATTTCCGATTCCACAGGGGTTAACAGCTTAAAGTCGATCATCAACCCCGTCGCGGCCCCGACCCCCGAAGGACATAATGATACCAGCAGGATAATTAGAACGGTTGCCATACCCTTCCAAGTTCTGATGATTTCTGAATTAGCTTCTCTTGAGCTTGTTCCCTGTTGTTTCCAATGCGAAGTAGACTTCATAGTTCCCGTGTTTATGTTTACGCTTAGAATCTCATCCATTTTGTCCACGATCCTTCCAGACGTTATCCCGGGTTTCATGGCGTGTTTTCGACTAATCCAACTGCCCGGCGGAACCTGGCGCAGAACCATGTCGCCGCGCTAAACGAAGCAATGTGTTCATGCTTAAGTAGCTAAAAGGCGATAGAGGGTTACGTCAAGCAAATGTTCTCCGGCGGTTTCGGCGGCGGTGAGGCGGGCTTCCAGCGCGTCGCACGAGCGCATCAACTCGTCTACCTTTGCCACGATGCGCTTTTGTTCGGCGAGGGGGCAAACGGGGAATGGAACCCTGAGGATTCTGTCAGGAGACGTGTGCCGGACTTTCATTCCAGTGCAAGTTCTCGCCAATTCCCTCCTGAAGAACTCACAGTTGAAAAACCAGAATGCGAATTCAGGTGCAATCGCTTTCGAGAAGCTGACTTTGCCAAGACGTTGATTGTGAATGTAGACCCTGCCGTCATCCGGAATGAA
>JAQGOU010000425.1 GCA_028293445.1 Verrucomicrobiales bacterium
TTTAGATCCTTAATCGCTTACTTCCCCAGGAAACTTTCCGTTTTAGCTTCTAAAAAACTTTCTGCCCCAAGGAAGAAGACGTTTTAGAAGCTAAAAAACATTTTTCCCCAGAGATTGGTGAATTTTGGTTCCTTAATCGCTCACTTCCCCAGGGAAACGTCCGTTTTAGCTTCTGAAAATCTTTTTTCCCCAGGACAGAAGCGACTTTAGCTTCTAAAAAAGGTTTTTCCCTGGGGCAACGACCGTTTTAGTCTGTAAAAAACATTTTTCCACAGGGAAATATCCGTTTTAGTCGCCATAACCGCAGATTTTTGCTGCCAGAACTCAATGGTCTATCAGTTCGAAAAGCCATCCGACAAAACGCCGAGTCCTGATCAGCAATGGTGATCGGGCAGAATGTGCGGCTCGTTTTTTTCAAACGGAAGACTTTCCCAAACTACCTATCACAAAATGCCACGCTGGCAGTTGCCGCTTGCCTCCATGCGAAACTTCTGTTTACTTAAACACACCCGTGCAGCGTGAACTTTCATTTCCCTGCGTCAAAGCTGGTCGAGCGATCCTCGCCGTCTGGCTGGTTGCATGGATGCTGTTTTCCTCGCTGCTTGCCTCAAGCCCCGCGTTACACGGACGTTTCCATGAGGACGCGGCCCAGGCATCGCATCAATGCGCCGTCACCTTGCTCGAACAGCAGCAGCTTCTCTCCGGAGAAGCGCAGGTGTTCGTCGTGGTTTTAGATTTTCCAGAAACACAATCGTTTCCTCCCGCCGCACGTTCCTTCTTTTCGCAAAACGATTTTCAATTACTTCCCGGCCGCGCTCCGCCTCTCCTTTCATAACTTCCCTCTTTGTTATTCAGCCGTGTGGCTGAGTTGTCCGTAATTGTGCGCCTGGTTGGGCGTGCGAAACATTCCGTTCCTTTGAAGTTATGAAAATTTTTAAATTGATTCCTTTGGTCCTTTGTTTGGGGACTGCGTCCATGCCGGCGCAAAATCAAACAGAAGTAGAGCAGTTGAAAAAGCAGTTGCAGGAGATGAAAGAAAGTTTCGAGCGTGTGCAGCGTGAACAGCGCCAGCAAATCGACACGCTCACGAGAAAAGTAGATCAGCTCACCAAATCGCCCGCGCCCACGGATTCCAGCACGGCGTCGACAGCCGCAAAAGAAAAGACCGCTGAGGAGAAGAAGCTGGAAGAACAACTCGCAGCCGAATTGACCGGACCTTCGGCCACAAACGCGGTGGCCGAAAGCAAGCCCGGGTTCGATTTGGCCAAGCCGATGACCGTGATGCGCGCCGGTTCGGCCTACATGAACATCAGCTTCGATGCGCTGATGGATGCTGGTTGGTCAACCATGTCGGATCCTTCGGCACAGCTGCAGCTCGGCGATCATGATCCGCTTAAACGCGGGTTTTCCTTGCGCAACGCGGAAATCGCCATCGATGGAGCGATTGATCCCTATTTCAAAGGATTCGCCAACATCGTCCTGAAGCTCGACAAGGATAATGGAACCGAAATCGAGCTCGAAGAAGCGTACCTGCAAAGCACGTCGCTACCGTACAATCTGCAGCTCAAGGCCGGGCAGTTCTTTTCCCCGTTCGGTCGCAATAATCCGCAGCATCCACATCAATGGGCCTTCGTCGATGCGCCGATTATTTCTACGCGCGCTTTCGGACCGGACGGTCTGCGCAGTATCAGCGGGCAACTGTCGTGGCTGACTCCGTTGCCGTTTTACACGGAGGTGTTTCTCGACGTGCTGGATGGACAGGGCGGGACTGCTTTCAGCTTTCGCAATGCCGGCGATCCGGATGCATTGGGCGTGAATCGTTTCGCAGGTCGTGCGACCTCGGGCCGGAATCTTCGCGGCTTCCAGGATTTGGTGTATGTGCCGCATATCGCGTCCTCTTTTGAACTGACGGATACCCAGACTCTTCTTGCGGGTGTCTCTGGCGCGTTCGGGCCCAATGAAACCGGTCCGCACAATCGCACCGAAGTTTACGGCGCGGATCTCTATTGGAAATGGAAACCAGCCAATGCACATGAAGGGTTTCCATTCGTTTCGTGGCAGACGGAAGGTATCTATCGCCGTTTCGGAGCGGGCGCAGACCCGAGCGCCATTCCGGTCTTGTCCGCCGAGAATCTGCGTGACTACGGCTTTTACTCGCAAGTGCTTTACGGTTTCAAGCCGCATTGGGTAGGCGGTTTGCGCGGGGACTTCGCGGCCGGCAATGCGGGATTGTTTGATTCCAACGATCCCTTTCGCGGCGATCGTTTTCGCGTTTCGCCAGTCCTGACCTGGTATCCGAGCGAGTTCTCAAAAATTCGGCTCCAATACAATTACGATCACGGAGAAGCCTTTGGCACCGCGCATTCTGTCTGGATGCAGGTGGAATTTCTTCTCGGGGCACATGGAGCGCACAAATTTTAGTCGGGGATGAACATTTATAAACACGGATAATTATATGAAACAATTTTTACTGAGTTTGAACATTGGTCTCCTGACGCTCGCCGCAATCGGCGCGCAGGCGAAGCTTAACGTCGTGGTCACGACCGCCGATCTGGGCGCGATCGCGCGCGAAATTGGCGGTGATAAAATTGACGTCACCACGATTGCCAAGCCGACCGAAGATCCGCATTTCGTCGATGCGAAGCCGAGCTTCTATGTGAAGCTGAATCACGCTGACGTCTTAATCGAAGGCGGTGCTGAATTAGAAATTGGATGGCTGGGGCCGTTGCTGGAGGGGGCGCGTAACGCAAAGCTGGAAGCGGGCAAACCCGGACACATCTTGGCAGTCGACGGCGTTTCGCTGGTGGAAGTGCCCAGCAGCCTGGACCGTTCCAAAGGCGACATTCACGCCGCGGGTAATCCGCATTACATGACTGATCCGGTGAACGGAAAAATTGTGGCCGATCACCTCGCGAATGCCTTTTGCCAACTGGATGCGAAGAACTGCGACTCCTTCAAAGCCAATTTGAAAAAGTTCCAGGAGCGTATGGACTCAAAATTGGCCGAGTGGGGAAAGTTGCTCGCCCCCTACAAAGGCAAAGATGTGATTTCCTATCACAACTCCTGGCCTTACTTCGCCCATCGCTTCGGATTGAAGATGGATCTGTTTCTGGAACCCAAGCCAGGCATCCCGCCGACCCCTTCGCATCTCGCCGAGGTCATTACTAAAATGAAGGCGGAAGACGCGAAAGTGATCATCGTGGAGCCGTTTCTAAATCGGAAAACGGCCGAGGCAGTCGCAAATCACACCGGCGCACAGGTCGTGGATGCCCCGCCATTCCCCAAAGACAACGAAAGCTACATCGACTGGATGGACACGTTGATCAAGTCGTTGGCCAATGGTTTTGCAGGAAAGAAATAATCGGCGGGCCACGCTAACTGAATAGCCAATATGAACGAAACTTTGGAACTCCTAAAATGGCCGGCCATCGCCTGCCTGCTGCTGCCGGGATTGTTAGTCTATCTCGGACTGCATATTGTCCGGCGCGAGGTGATTTTCGTGGATCTCGCGCTCGCCCAGGTCGCGACACTCGGGACGTGCGTCGCCATCCTGATGAATTACGCTCCCCACGACTGGCAGAGTTACGCTCTGTCGTTTGGATTTACGATCATCGGGGCGGCGATTTTCGCGCTGACCCGGAATCAGCATCATCATCACGTGCCGCAGGAAGCGCTGATCGGCATTATCTACGTGGTGGCGGCTGCTGGCGGAATTCTTATGCTCAGCAATAGTCCGCACGGGAATGAAGAGTTAAAAGAAACGCTCGTCGGCGATCTGTTGCACTTGCAGACCCCGGCACAGGTCTTGAAGCCCTTTGGACTCTACGTGGGAATCGCGATCGTCCATTTTATTTTTCGGCGTCAGTTTCTAGCGTTGTCCTTTGAGCCGGAACGGATCGAGAAGGAGAACATCTCCGCCCGATGGTGGGACTTTTTGTTTTATGCGCTGTTTGGGCTGGTGGTCACGACGTTTGTCCAAATCGGCGGCGTCCTTCTGGTATTCTCGTATTTAATCATCCCGGCGGTCTGCGCCAATTTTCTCGCTAAACGCTTGGTGCCGCTCCTGCTTATTGGTTGGACTGTATCAACGCTTGGCAGCGTCACTGGATTGTATTGCTCGAATCGATTTGACTGGCCAACAGGCGCAGCCATTGTTTGCGCCCTCGGCTTGTTCTTAATCCTATCCATCGTTGCGTCGAAACTGTTGCCGAAACGGCAAACAACAAAATAAGCAGCTTGCTGGCTTGATTTCTGGTATTAACGATAGTTATTGTCGTTTCTGAATAAGGATTGCAGCTGGTAACGATTTTCCGGTTCAATGCTTGTGCCGGTCTTTTTGTATGTCGTTTTTTAGAAGAATGGTGCTAGCGCGAAAGGTGAAGGACCCAGATCCTGAGGTCCGGCAGGAGGCGTTGGAGGAATTAGGGGATATTGGCAGCAGGGGAGATGTGAAAACGATTGCCGCGGCTCTCAAAGACGAGAGATCTTCTGTCCGCAGAGCCGCCGCGCAGGCCCTCAAAAAGATCGGTGATCCACGTGCGGTTGAAGCGCTTGCCAACGGCCTCGCCGACGACAAACTGCCCGGCCCCGGCTGGCAAACCGAATTCGTCGTCGCCCTCGAAAGCTTTAACGATCCACGCGCCGTCGAGCCTTTAATCACTGCGCTCAATCATCCTCAACCCAAGGTGCGCCGCGCCGCTGCCTCCGCACTCGGCAAGTTAAAGAATCCCCTTTCCCTGGAACCGCTCATTATTGCTGTCAAAGACCCTGATCCGGATGTGGCGCGCGAAGCCGGTGATGCCCTGGCCAAACTCGGTCAGCCTGCCGTGCCTTATCTGCTAAAAATTCTTGAGAGCGAAAGAGGCTATTCACAAAACATCGCTGCCGAAGCTCTCGGTATTGCGGGAGATCCTGTTGCCATTCCGGCGCTGATTGAAGCGTTGAAAGAAAAAGACAGCTATCTGCAAATTACTGTCGCCAAAGCCCTCGCTAGATTTAATGACCCTCGGGTTATCGATCCCTTGATCGAAGCCCTGGACGAATCTTCCACCGCAGCATTTTTCTATGGCGTGCGGGAAGAGGCTGAAACGTCGCTCATCAAAATGGGCGCTACCGCCGTCCAACCGCTCATCGAAGCCTTGCAGAGCCGCTTCGGGCAATCACGCGTTTTCATCGCCAAGATGCTGGGCCAGATTCCCGATCCACGGAGTTTTGATCCACTGCTGCAAATTCTTAACGACGAAAATGCCGACGTTCGGAAAGCCGTTATTTACTCACTGGCTGCCATTGATAAACGACGCGCGATCGAATCCGTTTTGCCGATGATGGACGATCCGGATGCTCCAACGCGCCGGGTTGCTGCCGAAACACTCGTTAAACTCGGCTGGAGCGTCAAAACCGACGCCGATCAGGCCAAGCATTTCGCCGCCATGGGCAAGTACGCGGACGCACTGGCCTTGGGCGATGTGGGCGTTGACGCCTTGTTGAATTTACTCCATGACCAGGACGACGGCGTTCGCAAGACCGTTTGCCGGGTGCTCGGTCGCACGGGCAATCCGGTGGTCGTGCAATCGTTGCAGCGCGCTGCTTTAGAGGAAACGAATCCGGATATTCAGCGGAATATTGTGGAAGCTCTCGAGGCTGCTGGGGCTCCCGCGATTCCGGCGCTCGTGATGCTTCTGGAATCCGGCAATTGGAATCTCGTGAAAGTGGTCAGCAAGTGTTTGACGGGTTTGAAATGGCGTCCCGAATCACCGAAACAAACGTTGTTGCATGCGTTAGCCACAGGAAACGCGGACGTTGCGGTAGACGCTGCGGAACTGGCACCGGAAATTTTGACGTCAGCAATGAGGTCCAATGACAAAGGGATTCAAAGCACGGCGGCGACAGTTCGTTTGACCCTCGAGAACATGCGCGTGCTCAAGGAACTTTCCCAGGGGATTTCTCCCCGGCGCGACGAAGGCGGCACTCACATCGTCAATGCGGTGCGTGAGCCGAACAATCCTCGTGGACGCGCTTTGCAACGATTGTTCGAGCATCTCTCCACGAACTTTGCCAATTCATCGTTCACCTTTGATAATTTGCCGCCGATCGACGAGGAGTTCATCACGGAGATCCGTTTGATGATCCAGAAAATCCAACTTTCCGGAGGTCAGGTTCCTTCCTCCGAACAAAAGATGGCGCAATCCGACTTGTTGATTGAACTGGTGCAGCTTGGCCTGCTCGTTGGCGCCGAAGTTCCTGATTCCTTCCGGATCACCGATAAAGGGAGAGATTCGGAAATTATTTTAGACTAACAGGCGGGCTCGCGTTGCTCACATAGTCAGTCGACAATAGCCAAACTTCTTTCCCAGCGGCTATCGACTATCGACTATCGACTATCGACTATCGACTATCGACTATCGACTATCGACTATCGACTATCGACTATTGGCTATTGGCTATTGGCTATTGGCTATTGGCTATTGGCTATGCTGTTTGCCCACGCTCACTGTGCGCCCGGCGCCATCAACTTCCGGTTCAACGTCAACGCCATCCGATTATTACTGATCGCGGTTTCGCGAAATTCGTTAAACTTTTCCAATTCCTTCGGCGTCAGGAAGGCCGCAGCGCGGGTCGCCGTTTGTTCGTATATACCCGACATGAGAT
>JAQGOU010000444.1 GCA_028293445.1 Verrucomicrobiales bacterium
GAACAGCGACCAGTTCCAACGCTCGGTTGACAATCCTTGATTCTCCCTACATCAGTGCGGTTCAGGCTACACCAGGGGGGCGTGGTGCTTTGATTTCCTGGAACACTTCCGTTCCTGCCGATAGCCAGGTGCAGTTTGATCAGGCCAACGCACCCAATCAGGCGCAAATGGCAGCGAGATCCGCGTCTGCAGGCTTTAGTCAGGCTTCCTATACAGACACAACTCTCACGACCAATCATACGATTTTACTCAGCGGCCTCAGCCCGGCGACGACCTACAGTTATCAAGTCGTTTCCAGTGAAAGCACCAACAGTTACGTGTCAGGGGCATATTCATTCACGACGGCCGGAGCTGATATTATCGTCGATAATCCCCGGGCAATCTACACTGGAAGCTGGACGCTAAATGCTACGTTCTCGACCGATAAATATCTCACCAACTACAGCTTTAGCACCTCTGTCTCAGGTTCCGCAACCGCCTCAGCAACGTTTACTCCTAATTTAGCTGTTCCCGGCAAATACGATGTTTACGTGTGGTATCCGCAAGGGACTAATCGCTGCACTAACACGCCTTATTTTATCTCCTACAACGGCGGTTCACAGACCGTGCGCGTGAATCAACAAATTAACGGTGGTGGTTGGCGTTTGATTGCTTCCGCCGTTCCGTTTGCGTCAGGCACAACTGGTTTTGTTCGTGTATCGAACGACGCAATCGGCGGTTCTGTCGTCCTGGCGGATGGGGTCCGCTTTGTTTATGTCGATTCGCAGGATCTTCCTGTCGACGGTTCCATGCCTACGTGGTGGTCGAGTTTCTTTTTTGGCAACAGCGCAACGGATCCAAACGCCGACGCCGACGGGGACGGATATTCTAATAACCAGGAATACATTCTCGGAACGTCGCCCATCGATGCGAATAAGAAGCTCGGGGTCAAAGTGTTTCGCAGCGGTAATATCGTCAACGTGATCTTTACGCCGTATATCGGGGACCGCGACTATACGTTGTTGCACTCGACCGATCTTTCGCCCGGATGGGCTCCGGCTTCGACCGGAGGCATTATACCCGACGCTTATGGTGAAGGGGTCTTTAGTCTTTCCATCACCAATGTCGCGCAGGATTTTTATCGGCTGGCCGTGCAAATCAATCCCGGCGGCGTTGCGCGCGGAGTATCGACCTACAGCGGCAGCGTGACTTTGTCGGCGGAGGCAGCACTTTCCCCTTACGCAACCGATCCGGTGTGTGGTCCCAATCGGGCCTACGTCCGTCCGCGCGGTCGCAGTCCGCGTTAGTTGAATTTACAAAAGGGCGGCCCGTCTTTATTTTGAAACGCATCATCTATGAAGGCTTACAAATCTTACAAAGGTCTCCCCACACTGGCTGGACTTTGCTCGATTGAAGACGCAGCGAAACCAGGCCTCTCCATTGGAGAGTGCGTGGCCCGGCTGAAGCGTTACCACTGGGTTTTCAAACGGCTGCATAATATTTTCCTCGCGCGCCTGACCGCTGAGCCTGTTTATGAATTGAAAATGGCCTTTTCCTTGCATGGCCACTATTGCGCGGAGCATGTGAGTTCGTTTGCAAAACGCGTCGGCGAAATGCGCGAGCCGCCCCTTGGGTTGGATGCCGTTCCTGACGTGAACCTCGATATATTTCTCGACGAAATTCTCGCGGCTCCCACCACAGAAGAACTGCTGGTTGGTATCTACGCAACAGCTTTGCCCGCTTTGCAGCGCTGCCTGGAAAGGCATCTGCGCGACACCAATCCCTTGGCGGATGCACCTAGCATTCGCCTCTGCCGCTTTGCGCTCCTGGAAGTAAACGACATGATCGCGTACGGAAAGAAAGCCATCGCTGCACTCGTGAACCAGGAACAAAGCGAAAAAATCAAAGGCTGGCTGGCGCTACTTGATGAGTGCCTTGTCGCCGCTGGTGATCTCGACGGTTCCCAGATTGCAACGACCAAACGCATCGTTCGCCAACATTCCGCCAAGCCGTTCGAATACAACAAGACCCCCAAACGCGACGAACGTTTTCCAGACCCCTACAACATGGGCGTCAATGCCGAGGTGTTTCTTTACGACGAAACAAAACCGGCCGAGGCGAAGGTGCTCATGATGTTTTATAAACGGCTCCGTGAAATCGACGTGCCGGAGATGCAGGCCAGCATCATCGTCGAGACTAAAGGCAAGCCATGGGATTATTATCGCGACATGACGCGTCAACTCTGGGACGAAGCGCGTCACGCCATGATGGGCGAGGTTGGTTTTGCCAGCATGGGCGTCGATTGGCCGCGCAATGTGATGATCAATTTCACCTGGTCACTCGGACTCAACACACAACTCACACCGATCGAACGTCACGGCGTTTTATATTTCATTGAACAAGGCCTCATGCCGAAGACCGGCAAGCGTTATGAGTGGGAAGTCGGCTTAAAATCGCACAACGCACTTTCGGCTACGTTCCAGGATTACGATTGGGCGGACGAAGTTCTCCACGCGCGCATTGGTCGCGATTGGTATTTGAAAAATTTTAAAACCGCGCACGAAGGTGTTGAATACGGGGACAAGTGTTGGTCGAAAGTGTTGTCGGGCTGGCGGCAGTGGCGCGACGAAGGTCTGACCGAGCATCGCAACTGGTGGCCCGACTGTTACAAGGACGCCTGCAAAAACTGGGGCATCGAACCCGACCCGGATGTTCTCGCCTACAACACGAGCTACGAGCAGGTGCGCGCAGATCTAAAGAATCTCTCGGCCTCGGCTTGAAATAGCATCCACCGCTCCGCACAAATCACATCGCACGCTTGCTCATGGCCGCTTTGAGTTCTGCCGCGTTCCCGCGGTCGTCGATGTAATCGGCTTCCCAAAATAAAATGTGCTTGCTGCCGACTTTTTCGGCAGCGGCTGTGGTTTGTTCAAAATCAGAAATATTTGAAGGAACCCAGCCAAAGGTCCACACCTCCGTTTTTCCCTCGGTTTCTTTTTGCAACGCGCGTGCGGCCAGCTCCGCATTTCCGCCATCCCGATAATATCCCGCCGCGATCGCGCCATCGATCAATCCCTCGCGAGCCCACGTCTTCACGTCGAGCAATAAACCGCGAAGGTTCCCGTCGATTTTATTTTGCTCGCCGCGATAATGCCACGGATGCCCCACCATCGCTGTCACCGGCAGCTTGCGTTTTTGTTTGCGAACCAGTTTGTGCACCTCTCGCATGAATTCCGTTTGTGGCTCCGCTCGCAAACGCACCCAGGCATCGTCGGTGTTGGCGACGTCGTGTGCATCTTTTTTGAAACGCTTTTTGAACCGTTCCAGGTTCGGCTTTTCAAAGCCGTAATCGGCGACACCGTCGGCATCGTTCTGAGGATTATCCCGCACATCTCCCGTGCGAATCCAGTCGAGGAAAAATCCATCCAGCGGATAATTAGCGAGTAACTCCCGCAAGAGTGACTGCTTGTATTTCCGAACTTCTGGATACGCAAAACTCAATTGTGAGTAATAGGGCGTGCCGTTCCGTTTATGCCACCGGAATTCCGGATGCTTCTTGCTAAACTCACTTTGCAATCCCCAACCGTGATCATCTTCGTTGATGGTGACCCACGCGTGAATCTCGAGACCGATCTCGTGACCGTAGCGAATCGCCTCCGCAAACGGATCGAAGTGCGCGTAATCGAGCTTCGCGAATTTTCCGAGTAATTCGAGACGCTTCTCCTCCGGTTGCGGAAAGTAACGGCGAAAGAGCGCTTTGTCCGCCTCGGTTTGGGGGCTCCAAAAACTATCCGCATCCCAGGGTCCCATGGGACGCATTAGTTTGCTGTTGTAAAGAGCTCGCCCGCCGTCGGTCACGCGCCAATAGATTTCTTTCCAGCCGCATGCTTTACACATATCGAGCATGTGTTGCACTCCTTTCGGACCCCACGCGATACCTGGCTTGAGCATCCAATCCGAATGGGTCAATGGTGCGCCGAGAATAAACTTTCGCGGTAAAGCGGAACTCTTCGATTCCTGCGCCAGCAAATTGATCCCGAAAGGAAGGGCGGCACTGGTCAGCAGGGTGCATCTCAGAAAATCACGGCGGTGCATGCCTCAGACTATGGCGTCAGGCTCATGCCCTGCGAGTCGATTCTTCAACCTCCATCCAAGTCGGACGGCATAAAACTCGTTTCCCTGATTGACGCTCATTCCTGCTGAACGACCGTACTCTAACCAAAGGAGGATATATGAATGAGACCAGAGATAGTATTGTAAGTGGAGCCTCACTGATGTGGGCGAACACGCTCGCATTCCTTCCCAAGTTTGGCTTGTTTCTCGTCATTCTCATCGCCGGCTATTTCGTCGCGAAGGGGATTGGAAAACTGGTCGACCGCGTTCTTGAGCGGCTTGGGTTCGATCGCTTGGTGGAACGCGGTGGAATCAAACGTGCCTTGGACAAATCGAATCTCGATGCCAGTGACGTCATGTGCAAAATAGTGTTCTACACCCTGTTCCTGTTTGTGCTGCAACTGGCGTTCGGCGTCTTCGGGGCCAACCCGATTAGCGCCATACTGACGAGCGTCATCGCGTTTTTACCGACCCTCTTTGTCTCGCTGCTCATCGTCGTGGTGGCGGCGGCCATTGCCAAAGGTGTTAAGGAAATTCTCGCGGTCGTCTTCGGCGGATTAAGCTACGGTCGAGCGCTCGCGAATGTGGCGGGCGCCGCGATCCTGGTCACAGGTGTTTTCGCGGCATTGAGTCATCTGCAAATTGCACCCGCGATCGTGAACGGGCTCTTCTACGCGCTGCTGGCGATCGTTGCCGGCTCGGCGATCATTGCGATTGGTGGTGGCGGCATTCTCCCGATGCGTCGTCAATGGGAGCGAGCGATTACAAAGGTTGAAAGCGAAGCGCCACGTTTAAAAGCGCAGACGGAAGGCGCTGGTCAACGGGTCGAAGCGAAAGCAGAAGAATGGAAACAACGGGCGAAATCCGAAGTCCAAGCTTCACCAGCCCAGGCACCGGCCGGTTTTCCAGAAGCGCCACGTTACGAGCCTAAGGAACGCGGTCGTGATCGCGTGTAGTTTGTAATCCATCTGTGTGTGAAGCTCGATGCGGCGGGGAGAAGTTCCCGCCGCATTTCTCATGCAAGGGCCGCATAAAAAAGGTTGTGTCATGTCATTCCGCTCTGGTTTAACTTTCCCACCATGTTGACTAAGGAACAGATTACGGAAGTGCTGAAGACGGTGAAGTATCCGGGTTACTCGCGTGACATTGTGTCCTTCGGCCTCGTAAAAAATATCGCGCTGCACGAAGGGGAGATCGTCGTCTCGGTTCAACTCACTTCACCCAGTCCCGACGCTGCCCAAAAGATCACGCAGGAAGCCGAAGCTCTCTTGCAGAAACTTCCCGGTGTAAAGAACGCTCGCGTGGATGTGCTCACCGCGGCTGGTCAACCTGGAGCGAACCCCTTTTCCGCACAACAAAAAGTCCCCGGCATCAAACGGATCGTCGCCATCGCCAGCGGCAAAGGCGGTGTGGGTAAATCAACCGTCTCCGCGAATCTCGCCTGCGCCTTGAAACATCTCGGCTTCAAGGTCGGTCTTCTCGATTGCGATATTTACGGACCCAGCATTCCTTTGATGATGGGTGTCACGGGAAAACCGAACGTGAATGAAAACGAAATGCTCGTGCCGCACGAAAATTACGGCGTCAAATTGATGAGCATGGGTTTTCTGGTGGAAGGCGATCAACCGGTCATTTGGCGCGGGCCGATGATCGTGAAAACCATTCAGCAATTCCTGTTTGTCGTCGACTGGGGTGAACTGGATTTTCTTCTCGTTGACCTTCCGCCCGGCACTGGCGACGCGCAACTGACCCTTTGCCAGACCGTGCCGCTCGACGGCGGCGTCATCGTCACCACTCCCCAGGAAGCCTCCCTCGGCGTCGTGCGCAAAGGGGTGATGATGTTCGAAAAGGTCAACGTCCCCATTCTCGGCCTTGTGGAAAACATGAGTTACTTCATCACGCCCAATGGTGAGCGCGTGGAAATTTTCGGCCACGGCGGCGGACGCGCGGAGGCGGCCCGCAAAAATGTTCCCTTCCTGGGCGAAGTGCCGATCTTTACGGAAATTCGCATGGGCGGCGACAAAGGTCTGCCGGTGGTGGTGAGTGATCCCAACGATCCGCCCGCCAAAGCCTTCATCGAAATTGCCGAAGCCTTGCGCAAGCTGCTTCCGTAACCTGAAACAATTTAAAAGAAGAGGCTGCCCGGTTTCCCCGGCGGCCTTTGATTTTCAGTCTTAAGCGCCCTAGCCGCGTCTTCGTTGTAAAAGTTCCTCGAAAAGCACCTGAGTTGGAGCTCTGAAGGGTATTTTGGGTGGCTTTTCGTCCTTTAACCCCTTTCTCCACCCCTTCTTTATCCTCCACCCAGCAGAAGCTCATAATCGTCCGAATTCCACCTTTTTCCGGGTTTCCATACCCCAATAAGGGCAAAAACCGAAAATCTGGAGGTTTTTTAAGGCTTAAAAAATCCCCCGCCAAACTCCGGCAGATTTTTAAAGCGTCCGAAAACGTCCCGTTTTTCTGTTTTGGACCGGAAAGACAGAACCGTTTAGGCTGAAAAGTTTAACCGACGTTTGCACCGTTTGGGGCCTTGTCTGCAAAGTCCACGGTTTTCGTGAGTTCCCGTTTGCTGTTGTCCACGGAGGGGCTGTGAGTGGAAGGGGCGATGTTCCCAGGGTAGGTCTTGTAGGCCGACCCCGGGATGCGTGATGGAACGCCGTGGGCGTTCTGTCATCAAACTGTAACTACGGACAGGGTCCGATTAAGAACGCTTGGAACCTGCGGGTGGTGCCTTGGGCTTTTCTTTTTTCGGCTTCTTCACTTCTTTCTTCTGACTTCTATTTCCTTTGGCCATATTTAACTCCTGGTTAATGTTCAACAACAATTACGCCGCTTTGCTCAGCTTTTACAATAAAAGACTTCTCGTTGTTTTCGCCGGGCTCTCTGATTTCCAATCGGAAAGGCGGATTGATTGTAACATCGAAGCGGCAAGGCTTGCCAAGGCATCGCGCTAAACTTATTTTGCGTCACTCTTTATGGAACAAGTCGTCATCATCGGAACCGGTTGCGCCGGTCTCACTGCCGCGCTTTACACCGCGCGCGCCAATTTAAATCCTCTCGTCCTCACCGGCATCATGCCGGGCGGACTGCTGACGACGACGAGCATCGTCGAAAATTTTCCGGGCTTTCCCGAAGGGATCGACGGATACGAATTGATGACGCGCATGCAGAAGCAGGCCGAACGTTTCGGCGCGCGCGTGAAGTTCGCGACGGTCGAGGCGGTTGACCTGAAGAAGAAACCTTTCGTGCTCACGATCGATGGTGAACCGGTGGAAGCACAGACGATTATCATCGCTAGTGGCGCGGGACATCGTCATCTCGGTTTGAAGAACGAAGATTTGCTGGAGAAAAAAGGGGTGACCTATTGTGCCACGTGCGACGGCGCGTTGCCCATGTTCCGCAATCAACCACTCGTCGTTGTGGGCGGCGGCGATTCCGCGTGTGAAGAGGCGAGTTATCTGACGCGCTTCGCTTCAGTGGTGTATCTCATCCATCGCCGCGATTCCTTGCGCGCTTCGAAGATCATGGCCGAACGCACGCTCGCCAATCCGAAGATTAAACCGATTTGGGATTCTGTCGTGACAGACGTATTGGATGTCGCTCAAGACAAGGTAACTGGCGTGAAGGTGAAGAACGTGAAGACGTGCGAAGAGACCGTGATTGATTGCGCCGGTGTGTTTGTCGCGATTGGGCACGTGCCGAATACGCAAGTGTTCAAGGGCGTCATCGACATGGACGAAAATGGTTATGTCACCCGCAAGCAAGGCAGTGAAACCAATGTGCCCGGCGTGTTCGTGGCGGGCGATTGCTCCGATCACGTGTATCGCCAGGCGATCACGGCTGCGGGCATGGGCTGCGCTGCGGCGATTGATGCCGAACGTTATTTGGCTGGCCTGACTCACTAACGCAGTCCGGAACGGCGCTGCATCATGAACCTACAAATTTCTCCCACCGAACTGGCCGAGCAACTGCGGTCCGGCAGCGCGCCGCATTTGCTCGATGTCCGTCAACTCGAGGAGAATCAGTTCGTGGCGCTGCCGAATTCCACTCTGATTCCACTCGGCGAACTGGCTTCGCGCATCGACGAGATTGAAGGCTGGAAAGAGGAGGAGATCGTCGTCTATTGCCATCACGGCATTCGCAGCTTGAACGCGATCGGCCAGCTAAAACATTTTGGGTTTACGAAACTCCGCAACCTGGCTGGCGGCATCGACCGTTGGTCCACGGAGGTAGACCCGAAGTCCCCAAGATATTAACCCCCACAGATTGTTTTAACCTAATGGTGCGCTAAAACGTCGAAGTAGATAACCATGAACAACTCCATCTCCCGCCGGCGGTTCCTTGCCGGTTCCGCCATTGCAACTGCTGCATTTTACATCGGACGGAGTTCGTCCTTCGGACAAGGCAAGTCCGCCAATGACAAATTGAACCTCGGCGTGATTGGCACCCATAACCGCGCCGGATCGAACATCAAGGGCGTGCAGGGTCAAAACATCGTGGCGATCTGCGACATCGATGACAATTTTCTGAGCGCCACGGGGAAAACATTTCCGGAAGCCAAACGTTACAGCGATTTTCGAAAGCTCCTCGAACAAAAGAATCTTGATGGTGTCGTCATCAGCACAACGGATCACACGCACGCCTTTGCCACCGCGGCAGCCTTGAAGTTGGGCCTTCACGTTTACTGTGAGAAGCCACTCACCCACGACATTCACGAAACGCGCGTGATTACGAAGCTCGCGGCCGCCAATAAAAAGCTCGCGACACAAATGGGGACGCAGATCCATGCGACGAACAATTACCGGCGCGTGGTGGAACTGATTCAAAGCGGCGCCATCGGATCCGTTAGCGAAGTTCATATCTGGCTGGAGAAGTCACGCGTCGGAGGAAAGCCCGCGGCTGCTTCGCCCGTGCCAAAATCATTGCACTGGGATTTGTGGATGGGACCGGCTCCGGAACGTCCTTACAACTCCGATTATCACGCGCGCAACTGGCGAGCGTACTGGAATTTCGGCAGCGGGACGCTTGGCGATATGGGTTGCCATTATCTGGATCTGCCGTTCTGGGCTTTGAATCTACAAGTGCCGACGGCCATCGAAGCCAAAGGTCCGCCGATTGATGCCGAGATTACGCCGCCGTGGATCGTCGCCCACTATGATTTTGCCGCGCGTGGAAAATCACCGGCGGTGAAATTAACCTGGCGCGATGGTTGTGAAGCGGGCATCGGCGGAACCAAACCGGACTTCGTCACCAGCGGCAAAGTTCCTGATTGGCGGAATGGTGTCTTGTTCATCGGCGACAAAGGAATGCTCGTGGCCGATTACGGAAAATACAAATTACTGCCCGACAATAAGTTCGTTGGATTTACTCCGCCAGCTGAGTCGATTCCAAATTCCATTGGCCATTATGAAGAATGGTTTGAAGGTTGCAAACATGGCACACCCACTTCCTGTAATTTCGGCTACGGCGCTTTGCTCACCGAGACAGTGCAGCTCGGCAATGTCGCTTTTCGCACGGGCAAGAAGATTGAGTGGGATGCGGCTGCGATGAAGGCGAAGAACGCACCCGAAGCAGCGAACTTTCTGCAACGCGACTATCGCAAAGGCTGGACGCTCTAAAATCAACATGGGCGAAGCTGTCATTTGTCGGATAGCGAAAAAAGCCGATGCACCAACGCTCATCGGCTTCAACGTCGCACTCGCGGCGGAGACCGAGGATAAAAAGCTCGATGCTGCGATCCTTTCGCCGGGCGTCGAGCGCTTGTTCAATCTTCCACAATACGGCTTTTACATCGTCGCTGAATGCGATGGCTCGATCGCTGGTTCACTCCTGATTACCTACGAGTGGAGCGATTGGCGCAATGGACTCTTCTGGTGGATTCAAAGTGTTTACGTTGCTCCAGAGTTTCGTCGCCGTGGAGTGTATCGAGCGCTGCACTCCTTCGCGCGGGAACTCGCGAGCAGGGACGACGACGTCCGTGGACTGCGACTCTACGTGGAGAGCGAGAACACCGGGGCACACCGCGCGTATGAACAACTGGGAATGGAAGAGACCAGTTATAAGTTTTTCGAGGAAGTCTTTGCCCGCCAAATGTAGTCCGCCCCGAAAAGCTCTGGAATTGTCTTTTCTTCGAAAGGGTTTGGGGCGATTGATTCTACCGAATGCCAATGGATTTCGCAGATATTCTCGCGCGAATCGGGATGGCGTTTCTGACCGGATTCATTCTGGGCCTGGAACGCGAAAGCCATGGACGCGCCGCCGGGTTAAGAACAACGGTGCTTGTTTGCATGGCCGCTGCGATGGCAGGAATTCTCTCTGACCAATTTTACTCCAACAGTTTCGACGGGGCTTATCACAGCACAAACTGGCATCCCGATCCGGCGCGACTCGGTGCAGGCATTCTCACGGGAATTGGTTTCCTCGGCGCCGGTGTCATTCTTCGGCAAGGCAACGTGGTGCGCGGTGTCACAACCGCCTCGCTGATTTGGTTCACCACGATCCTGGGCCTTTGCTACGGCATGGGGCATTTGCTCCTGGGATTTATCGGTTTGTTGCTCGCGGTCTTTACGGTATTTTTTCTGCGCTACATCGAAGGACTGATCAAGCGCGACTGGTATGCTTTTTTGAATATCACGACAACGTTGGATGGCGTTTCCGTCGGGGAAATTAATAAACTGCTGAAAGAGCTCCACATCGTGATCAAGAATGTCGAATACACTCACGACGCTGTTCAGAAGACACGCACGATCCGTTGTTCCCTGCGTTTCAAAAAAGTACAACTGATCGAGCTGCCCGAACGGGTCAGCAATGCTTTAATGCAGGCAAAAGGCGTTTTGCAGATCGATTGGAAATGATTTTTTGATTCCTTTTCTGACACCGAGTTCCTAGCCTGCGATATGGCACAACTTCCTCTGGAGGACAATTTCAACGACATCATCGCGAAAGCGCAAAAGGGGTTCAAATTAAGCGATATGGCCCTGGCCGCGGCGACTCGAACGACGGTTGATGATTTGAATAAGCTGAAATCGGGCGAGATGAACGAACCACTCGTCCGCAGGATCGGGCCGATCATGAACCTGGACGTCGGCAAACTCCTGGAACTGGGCAACAAATCCTGGTACCCGCCCGAACACAAAGTGCCCGGACTTGTCATGTTCACGACTACGTATCAGGACATGACGGTGAACAATTATCTCGTCTACGATCAACTCACGCAGAAAGCCGTCGTCTTCGATACGGGCGCTGATATCACGGAACTCGTGAAGCATTGCCTCGCAAATCGCCTTAAAATTAAGTTCATCTTTCTTACACACACCCACGTCGACCACATTGCGGAACTGGAACGGTTGAAACAAAAAAGCGGTGCCCCGGCTTACGTTTGCGAATTGGAAGCATTCGCCGGAGCAGAGCCATTCAAAGCTGGAAAAGTTTTCGACCTCAGCAACATGGAGATCGAAACCCGGCTCACGTGCGGCCATGCCAAAGGCGGAATTACCTATGTCATTCATGGTTTGCAAAAACCGGTGGCCATTGTTGGCGATGCTATTTTCTGCTGTTCCATGGGCGGCGGAATGGTCTCTTACGTCGACGCCTTGCGCACGAACCGGCAGCAGATTTTCTCCTTGCCCGATAATACGATCCTCTGTCCCGGTCACGGCCCGTTGACCACCGTCGCCGAACAGAAGGTTCACAATCCGTTCTTCCCGGAATACAAACAGAACGCGTCGCGTCCGGCGTAGACGGTTCCTAAAATAATTTTCGAGAAATTTGCCGGCCCGCATGTTACAAATGCGTCCGCCAATGAAACGATCCGCTCTCTCTGAACTCGGCCGCAGCACTGAACCGCCAGCCATCTCCTGGTTGATGGAAGTTGCTTTATCGCGCCCCAACCTGGTTTCGCTCGCCGCTGGCTTCACCGATAACGAATCGCTACCGCTCAATCAAACGCGTGAACTGCTCGATGAAATTTTACGCTCTCCGAAAACCGGTCGCCCCGCATTGCAATACGGCACGACCGCTGGCGATCCTGAGTTAAGGAAACTGACCGCTGCGGTTTCGCATTCCCAGGATGTCGCGGCTGGCGCGAAAGTTGCGAAATACACCGCGAGCCAGACTGTCATTACTCACGGGTCGCAACAGTTGCTTTATATCCTGACCGAAGCGCTGTGCGATCCGGGCGACATCGTCATCCTGGAAGACCCGACCTATTTCGTTTATCTCGGCATCGCCCAAAGTCATCGCCTGCAATGTCGCGGTGTGCGCCTCGAAGCCGATGGCATTGATCTGGCACACCTCGAACAGGTTTTGGAATCGTTGAAAAAATCGGGCGATCTACCGCGAGTTAAAATGCTGTATCTGGTCAGTTACTTTCAGAATCCGACGGGTACAACGACGAGTTTCGCCAAGAAGGTGAAAGCGCTCGAACTGCTGCGACGCTATGAGAAGTTCGCAGGGCATCCGATTTATTTACTGGAAGACGCGGCGTATCGCGAACTGCGCTTCTCCGGTGCCGACGAAGCTTCCGCGCTGGCGGCGGCAAAGTTTTCCGATCGCGTCCTTTACACAAGCACATACAGCAAACCGTTTGCGACCGGCGTTCGCGTCGGGTTTGGCATTCTACCGCCTGAAATCCTGGAAGTGGTTTTGCGCATCAAAGGGAATCACGACTTCGGCACCGCCAACCTGCTTCAACGCATCATGACGGCTGCGTTGTCGTCGACTGCGTACGACAAACATTTGCCACAACTCCGCGCACGTTATGCCAAGAAGGCAATCACGATGACGAACGCCATCCGCGAACATTTTCCGTCGCAAGTGGAATGGGCCGAACCAGCAGGTGGTCTTTATGTCTGGGCCAAAGTGCCGGACAAAATCAAAAGCGGCACGAAATCGAAGCTGTTCCAAACTGCCCTCGAAAACGACGTGCTTTATGTCCCGGGTGAACTTTGCTACGCCAACGACCCGACGCGTCGCAAACCAAACTCTGCGATGCGCATCAGCTTTGGCGGCGCGAACGAAAAGAATATCGCCTTGGGAATTGCGCGACTTGGCGGCGTCTTGAAAAAGTTTCTATGACGAAATTCGCCGTGCTTCAGAGGACGCTCGAGGTTCCACCAATCGAGACTCTGAAGCGCGCGTTCCGTCGCACCACATTTCTCGTCCCACTCGATGCCTTCGGCATTGCCAGAGACGCATTTGGAATTCTCGTTCGCTCACTGTCGCAGGAAAATGCGGTGAGCCTGCAAAGCGCCTTGCTCTCAGAAGGAATCGAAACGGACGTCGTGGCCGAGGAAAACCTGGTGCCTTCACCGCCGACCAAATTCACCAATCGTCTCGATTGCACGCCAGAAGGCTTGATGGTCTACGATCCGATTGGACGCGGATTCGTCGTTGAATGGCAACATGTAATGTTAGTCGCTGCGGGCAACGTGCTGATTACAGAACTCAAGCGCGTCGAAAAACCTCGACCGGTGCCGGACGAAGATACTTATCGCGGCTACAGCGACATACCGGTGACCGAATATTCTACCAAGGAAGAGCAAACGTTCCGGTTCATGCTGGAGATCGTGCTAGCACGCGCCGTCTTGCGCTACAGCTTGAATGTCAATTCCCGAATACCATTCCGCTACCTGGGCGAGCGGATGAAGCCGGATCTGTCGGAGAATCTTTCTATGGTGATTCAGGACATGTGCAACTTCGCCCCACACCTCGCATTCAATCGCGGGGCCTACTATTTTCGCGAACACGCGGCGGAACCATTTTCTTATCCTTCGAAGAATGCTTTCTCTGAGGAAACCACATGGCTGCTTTGGCAGATGAAACAGGCAGGGAAAATTTAGCGGACGGTCCGCGAATTAATCCAGAACAGCGGTCGCCAACTGCATCGTCTTGGTCTGATGATATTTTAAAATCTCTTGAGCTGTCGTCCGCGCGCCCAAGTTTTTCTTTCCGCTAATCGATTCGGCGAATTGCAGAAATTGCTTCGGTGGTTCTTCACCGGCAGTAGTGTCCCACACCAACACGCACCGGCCTGTGACACGTGGAAATAAATCCGCAAACTCTGGTGAGGTAACAAATTTGCTCGGAAACAAGAGTCTTAAATTCCCGGCGATTCGATAATCGGCAGCGATAATGCATTCCGTGTTGTCGAAAATCGGTTTCAGGTCCGCGGCAAAACGGCGATAAGGCGTATTCAGGATTTCGTTCTTCGCCAACGGTTCGGTAAGCAGAAGCCGCCCCGGCGCAATTACCACAACGGCACTTGCGACCAACACACTCAGATGCAGCGTGAGCATGAGACGAAGCGGGCTGAGTTGTTCGCGTAAGGCAGCAACCAGTAGAATTGGCAACCAAACAAAGAGGGGCTGCAGCCAGCGATCACGAAAGCCGGTCACTTTAAAAATCAAGATGGAGGCCGTCACGATGCCCAAGATAAAAAGCACTGTCCGCCAAAGAATTTTTTCTTCTGCCGAGTGGCACTTGGACCTGAACAGTTTTTTCCAGAAGATCAGAAAGAAAACAGCCAGCATCGGTCCGACATGGACCACGAGGTCAACGATCCATTTGGGCAGTGCTTTCGCCATGGACGCTCCCCAGCTTTCGATCTCGCTGACTTTGAATTTGTGCAGCGAGGAAAAGGCGAGCTCACGATGTTCCCAAATCCAATAGGCATTTGGCGCGCAAAGAAGCGCCGCTGCGACAATCGCCATTAACATTTTCTTATGCAGGATCAATGATCGCGTTTCCTTCAAGGACACCACCGCACATAAGAGTGCCCCTAGAAAGATCAGATAGTTGGGCTTCGAAAGCGTCCCCACCGCAGCGCACACGCCGAACAGGAAATAAGATTTCCACGAATCCAGCTTCAGCCGCAGGAACGAGTAAATCGTGGCGAGGACAAAGAGCGATGTGAGAATTGAATGCGTCAGTTCGCGATGAGACTCCCAGGAGATCGACGGATTAAACTGAATCGCGACCGCCGCCAGCACACCACAAGGATGACTGCGCGTGATGATGC
Organism: Verrucomicrobiales bacterium; assembly: GCA_028293445.1. Taxonomy (GTDB): domain Bacteria; phylum Verrucomicrobiota; class Verrucomicrobiia; order Limisphaerales; family JACDHS01; genus CBHWET01. The sequence continues at coordinate 15,107 of JAQGOU010000444.1, forward strand.
GAGTATTCGCATAGGTCAGGATGTAGATCCCAAGGAGTGCGAGCTCCTTGAGCGCCGTCACGGCAAAGATGTTAAAGCCGAAGACGCTAAGAAATATTTTGAGCAACCAGGTATAAAGCGGCGGCTGCGGGCCATAACCCCAGCTCCAGATTTGCGCGCGGATAATCTGGTCGCAGTCATCGATGCCTGCCGTCTCCGACACGAACCCTCGCACGATGGTGTGCAAACCAAAATAAAACAGGAGCAGGAAGAAAAACTGTGTGCGCGTGGGTAACCAGGGAACCTTATCCCAGTCAAAACTCGACGACGAACTCTCCGTCTTGGTCGTAGGTTGGCCTTTAGACATTCGAGCGGTTCGCAATTAATTCACCAGCCGATACCAATTGTCCCGTTGATGCGGTTCGTAACCCAGATCAGTGATGAGCCGACGCATATCCGCCACCGTCATGCAAAACGTCGTGCCCGCCTGGCTGACCACGTTCTCCTCAATCATGATGCTGCCCAAATCGTTGGCGCCATACTTCAGCGCCACCTGGCCGATTTCCAGACCTTGCGTCACCCAGGAACTTTGCACGTTGGGAAAGTTATCGAGATAAATCCGGCCGAGCGCCTGTGTGCGAAGATATTCGTGAGCCCCCACCGTGGGCGCTTTCAATTTCGTGTTCTCGGATTGAAACGTCCAGCAGATGAACGCCGTAAAGCCTTTTGATTGATCCTGCTGTGCGCGCAAACGATCGAGATGCTCAATGCGGTCTTCCATGGTTTCGACATGGCCGAACATCATTGTCGCCGAGGAGTTCAAGCCGAGCCGGTGCGCCACATCCATCACTTCGAGCCAATCGTTGCTCATCGCTTTCAGCGGCGCAATGCGTTGGCGCACGCGATCGACAAGAATCTCACCGCCACCACCGGGAATAGAGCCGAGTCCGGCTTTCACAAATTGCGAAATGATTTCTTCCAGGGGCAATTGGAACACCTCGCGAAAATGAATAAACTCGCTGGGGCTAAAGCCGTGAATGTTCACCTGTGGAAACTTCGATTTGATGTGTGAAAGCAAATCCAGATACCACTGCATCGTCAGTTTCGGGTGATGCCCGCCTTGCATGAGAATCTGCGTTCCGCCAAGCGCAACGGTCTCATCAATCTTCTTATCAATTTCCTCGTGCGTGATGACGTAGGAGTCGTCGTCTTTTTCGGTCCGGTAGAAAGCGCAGAATTTGCAATAGACGTTGCAGACGTTCGTGTAGTTGATATTGCGATCAATATTGTAGGTAACGATTTCGTTGCCGCGCTGGTCGTAAGCTTCCTTCTTCGCCAGTTGACGCCGACGATCGGCGAGGGCACCGAGTTCTTCCAGCGGCAAACGGGAAAGCCGCAGCGCTTCCGGCCGATCTATGCGCTTTCCGTCCCAGACCTTCTGCAGCAGTTCGTCGAGTGACGCGTCGTATATCACGTTACGAATTTAGCTGAGAGCGCGTCCGAAACAACGGCGAAGTTTGATCCGAGCCCGATCCTCCCGCAGCACGGATTCCACTTGTCAAAGGCAAGGCAAGAGAGTGGGCTTGGTTGCGGGCGACGTGCAGCGTTCGCCAAAGCTCATATGAGTGCACACGATAACTACTTCCAAATTGTCCAGGCTCAACTGGCAGCCATTTACCAGACGCAGAGCGGGAATATCGAACGGGCGGCCGAATCGGTTGCCACCGCCTTGCGGAACGAACGATTCATTTACACCTTCGGTTCGGGACACTCACACACCGCGGCGGAAGAAACGTTTTATCGCGCCGGCGGTCTGGCCAGAGCAGTAGCCATTTTGGACGAAAAGCTGATGGTGCACGAAAGCGCCGTCGCCAGCACGGAATGGGAACGAAAAGAAGGTTACGCTAAAGAGGTTTTATCCCGGTATGCGATCACCGCAGGCGATGTCCTCTTTGTGGTCTCCAATTCAGGACGCAATGCGGTGCCGATTGAAATGGCGATGGAAGGAGCCGCGCGCGGCGCGAAGGTGATCGCGATCACCAGCGTTCAATACAGCAGCTCTGTTTCGTCACGTCATTCCTCGGGAAAGAAGTTGAGCGACGTTGCGCATCTGACGATTGATAATTTCAGCATCGCTGGCGATGCCGCCGTCAGCGTCCCTGGCTTCGCCACAAAAACAGGCCCGACGTCGACCATCACCAGCGCGTTTATTTTGAATTCAATTCTCGTGGAAGCGGTCGAGCGTTCCGTCGCAGCAGGAAGCCCGGTGGAAGTATGGGGCAGCGCGAACAGTGACAACACCAGCAACGAATCACTGCTCGCCAAATACCGCGGGCGCATCCCACACCTGTAACGGAACTCCACTTACGACATCACTCGTTCTTTTTGCGTAAATGAATACATTGATCACATGATCGTTCTGGTTTCCCTCTTGATATTTTTTAAATGGGCGACGCAACTCTGGCTGGAGCGCTTGAATGCGCAGCGTGTCCGCCAGCATTCCTCCCACATTCCCGACGCGTTGAAGAGCGTGGTGGACGAACCGACCTACCGGAAATCAATCGACTACACGCTGGCCAAAAATAAATTGCACCAACTGGAACTGACCTACGACGCGCTCATCCTGTCGGCGCTGCTCTTCAGCGGATTTCTTCCCTGGATTTATGGTGCGTTTCAAAACCAGTTTGGCCATTCGATTTGGGCCGGTGCCGCTTTCTTATTTGCACTTGGAGTTGTCCTGGCGATTCCCTCGCTCCCATTTGGCTGGTATTCGCAATTCCGCCTCGAACAACGTTTTGGATTCAACACCACCACTCCAAAACTCTGGATCCTCGATCGCCTCAAAGGATTAGTGCTGGCTCTTGTCGTTGGTTATCCGCTTCTTATTCTCATCCTGAAACTCGTCGGCTCCATGGGGCCGCACTGGTGGATTTGGGCCTGGGCCTGCGTCTTCTTCTTTCAATTATTAATGCTCGTGCTCGCGCCCGTGTTGATTATGCCGCTATTCAACAAGTTCACGCCGCTGACGCCCGGCCCGCTCCGCGATCGACTTCTCGCCCTCGGCGAACGCACCGGCTTTCACGCCAAGAGCATTCAAGTGATGGACGGCAGCAAACGCTCTCGTCATTCCAACGCTTTCTTCACCGGCTTCAACCGCTTCCGTAAAATTGTTTTGTTCGACACACTCATCGAGCAACTGACCCCGCCTGAACTTGAAGCCGTTCTCGCCCACGAAATTGGTCATTATAAAAAAGGGCACATTCCAAAAATGCTTATCTGGTCCGCGATCACGCTGCTCGGCGGATTCGTCGTGCTCTCGGTGCTTTTGCAACAAGAGTGGTTCTTTGCGCCCTTCGGATTTCATGCCGGCGATATGACGATCGCACTGCTGCTCTTCACGCTCCTCGGCGGACTCATCACATTCTGGTTCACACCGCTTGCCCATTGGTGGTCCCGCAAATATGAATACGAAGCCGACGCCTACGCCGCGGGGATCATGGGCGAAATTGAATCCATGACTGGCGCCCTGCGCAAACTAAACGAAAAGAATCTGAGCAACCTCACGCCGCACCCCTTTTACTCCGGATTCTATTACTCACATCCTACTCTGCTCGAGCGGGAACAGTCATTGCGTGTCCACAAGTCCCGGACTTAGTCCTGGAATAAAAAGAGGCCGCCCGGTTTCCCGAGCGGCCTGCGTGATATGGTAAGGATGACTTCCACGTCGTCCCTAACTCTGTCTGATGCGTGATGACTCGGAGGCCATAATCCGCGTACGCGGACAACGCCTCCCGTTCCATCAAGTCTTCCGCTTAGTCAGGGACGAGGTGGAACTCATCCCTACCAGCACTCCATTACTCCAATCCTAGTGAGTGACAATGCGCACTGCTTCCGAGCGTGCACCTTCACCGCCGTTGTTCACCGCCGTGACGATGATATCGATCGTCGCATTCGTCGGCAGATTCTCGATCGTGAAATCGATATCCGCTGGTGAACCGACCGCCCTGTACTCCGCATCCACACCAACCACACGAATCCACACGCGATAATATTCCGCGCGAGGCGCCGCAGCCCATTTCAACGCCGCCGCCGTCGGCCCGATCAGCATCGCCTTCAGTCCCTCGACTGTATCCGGCGTTTCGTCCGCACCCGGCATGTTTAAGCCGAACGCTTTCCAACGCGGATCGAGTGGCCCAAGCTTCAGCCCAAGTTCATCCACCAGGCCCCGCACCGTCCCAGCCAACGCATCCATGGCACCGTCACGCGTGTCGCGCAAAACGCCATGGGTGGACTCTTGCAGGTTCAACGCGATCATCGCGGCGTTGAGGTCGTTGTAGACGCTCAGCGCATTGGCAGCCGTTATCCCGAGCGAGGGGACTTCCAACGTCGGGTTCGCCGCCATATACACCTGGATCGCACGGACCATCGGTTTCACCTCTTCAGGCGAGGTCGGAGCCTCGAGCGAGCCAGCGAAGCCGAGGATCTCCCAGACACTGGAGAACTGCCCACCGAAGCGTGGCTTGAGCACGTCACGCGTGACCTTGATCAGTTCCCATCCCTGTTTCGCCAGTGTGCGCACCGTTTCACGACGTTCGCCCAAGAGCAAACGACTGCCTTGGAACGCATCGTTGCCGGTCAGCAACGCCAACAGGTCCACCTCAACTTTCAGTTTTGGGATATGCACCACGTGCAGATCTGTTTCCAAGAGGTTGAGGCCGCCGATAACTTCCGCACCCAGGTTAGTGAGTGCGCCAACTGTTTTTACTATTTTTTGTTTCATAAGTTTTACTTTCTTTGTTTAACTGTGCGCGAAGAAATCGACGGTTTATGTGAATGAACTAATGTCCGTTCACCTGCGACTTGGGATGCTCTTTTTTGTTGTTAAGCAACCCGCGCCTTCGCGTGTTCGATGGTTTAATTTCGAACGCGATCAATTTACCAAAAGCAAACCCGCATCTACTGCGGGTTTACTTTTTGCTGAAAGATTTTTGAAGATTTCTTCTAACCCCTTGAAGTCAGCCACTTACGAAGATAAATCTCGGCGTTTCACGGGCTAGGGGCCGTAAATAGTTTTTGGAAGTTGGGAGGATTCTGCAGTTCTTTTCCCAATGAGAGCCGTTTACGCTTCAAAACAGGAATTTTGGTATTAAGCTGCTCTCCATTAGTCCGCCCCAAGCGGCGGCGACGCTGATGCCGATCCCGGTGCGCCTATCAGAGGTTAAATCAAATGCAAACTGTCCAATGTCATTGTTCGAATGGTGATCCCATATCGGCTCATGCTCTGTCCCCCGGGAACACGGCTGCCGAGGAGAATCGAATCCTGCGGCTGTTCCTCGGACTCCTCTTGATGCTGATGATCTGCTCACCGGGCGCGTTGCGAGCCGATGCGGGCACCAACCAGTTTCTTTTTTTGACGATCCAAATTAAAGGCGGAGTCCTTACCATGCAGAAAGCTTCGGTAGTCGCCGGCTCGCTCAAGCCGCAGCAGGATTCAAAGGATGCGGAGGCATTAGTCGTCGCCCTGGAGGATGCAGAAGGCAAGGACCGCTGGAGTCTCGCCATGGAGGATCCGACGATTCAACGGCTGGAGTACGAAGACCCGCAACACCCGGGAGTGATCAAGTCCACGGTGACTCACCTGGATGATGTTGAATTTATCGCTAGAGTTCCCCTGATGATCGGCGTTCGTCACGTGGCAATTTACCGGAAAGAAAAAAACGTCCCGCCGACAAGGACAGGTGCGCCATCAGCAGACAAAAGGCTCCTGCACCGAATCGAGTTGCCAAAAGAAGCAACGAAATGAGCCGCCTTCGCATTTTATTGCTCGCGCTCGCGCTCATGGCGCTGAACTGGAACGTCAAGGGCCAGACGAACATGATCACAATGCTGACCAATGGCCCGACGGCCAAGCGCTTGAACATCGTTTTCTTCTCGGAAGGTTATACGACGAATGATCTGGCCCATTATGTAGCGGACGCTCGTACGATGTTGAACCACATGCTGGCGACGTTTCCATTGCATGAGTACTCGAATTACTTCAATGCGTTTGCAATCTCGGTGCCTTCCAACCAATCGGGGTCCGACCATTACACTCCCACGACGAACCTGGTTGACACGTATTTCAATTCCAGATTCGACACCGCCGGTATCCAGAGGCTGGTTACGATTGATTCAACAGGCCAGAGCCGGGCCAATTCGCTGCTGGCGCAGTTCATGCCGGAGTATGACGTGGTTGCTTTGGTCGTTAACGACACGATGTATGGCGGGTCCGGCGGATCTATTTTGATTTCATCGATCAACAGTTCGAGTGCAGAGATCGCGACCCATGAGTTTGGCCATACCTTTGCCAGCCTCGGTGACGAATACAGTGACGCGGGAGCCACGCCGAGCGAGAAACCGAACACAACGGCCCAAACCAATCTTGTCTCGCTCAAATGGAATTCCTGGATAGTGGCCGGGACGCCGATTCCAACGCCGGATACTCCCAGTTATTATTCCGTCGTGGGCCTCTTCCGAGGTGCCGCGTATTCAACGAATTATTTTCGCCCCAAGCATAATTGTAAGATGCGAACGCTGGGTGCGATCTTCTGTGAAGTGTGTGGGGAGGCACTGGTAAAAACGATTTACAGCAAACTCAGCATAATCGAATCTTTCTCTCCGCCGACGAACATTACGATCAAGTTGACCAACGGCATTGCCAATACATTTACAATCACCAATCTCCCTCCCCTTACGCACTCGCTGCAGGTGCAGTGGTTCACCAACAGCGTGGCCGTCATCGGGGCAACTTCGACCGTGTTCACGGCAACCGGTTTTGATTTGCCAGGATCGGGAACGAATCTCGTCCGTGTGGATGTGTCCGACCTGACTACTGATGTTCGCAATGATCCCGCCAATGTGATGAAAAATTCCCTGGTGTGGAAGGCGAGCGGCGTGGTCGCCTCGCCGCGGATTTCCATCGTCGCTACCCCGGCGCAGATAACGCTTTCCTGGACGAATACCGCGACCGGATTTTATTTGGACCAGGCCAGCACGCTCTCCGGTCTGCCGCCGTGGACACCATTGTTCCTGATAAGCAATCAAACTGGATGGGTGATTTCTGCCACAAACCCACAGAGCGTCTATCGTTTGCGCAAACCGTAATTGCGCAACCGGTTCACCAGCGCGACGGCGCGAGCGGGCGGGCGCGATTTTATATGCGGACTTCTACTTCTTCGAACGCGCTTTGCGAATATTCCACTCCCGATAAAAATTTCTCCCTAGCCACTTGTTTACCACCCGCTCACTTCACTTCCACCCTTGGATGCGCCTTGATCAGATACTGCCCGTAATCGTGCAGGCGATTCACAAGCGGAGCTGGGCTGATAGCGCGGGCGTGGGTGCGCCAGTAGCAGATCCAGGCTTCCACTTCTTCGTAGCAGCGGATCTGGGTCCCCTCATTTACTCCTCCCCGAAAGTTAGAGCCGACTTACGTCGTGCTGCACGGAGTCATTAAAAAGACTTACTCTGCTGCCTTTTCCGCTTCACGCGTCCGAATGGCGTCCTCCACCATCTTTTTGAAGGTGCCAAGCTCCCGCTCGGCTGCGACGCGCGGGCCGTGAATTTGGGCGTAAACGTAGGCTTTGCCCTGGGGAATCACCGCCTCAAACCAGAATTGATCTGGCTGCGCCTTCTCCTTGTAAATAAAAGTTCCGACGATCTGGAAGTAGAGAATCTTCTGTTTACCGATCGTGAGCCACTGTTCGTGCATGTCGGCCTCTTGTGCCTCGGGGAACCGACTTCTCAAGATTCCCCGTTGGGTCGGAATGTCGTTGTTCACGATATAAAACGTCACATCCACTTTGGACTTCGACGCGGCATCGGGAATGACGAACCCATTGACCGCCTTCGAGTGTGGTTGTGGCGCTTCCCACCGCCACGACGCGGGACGAGTAAACGTGAGATCGCCAACCATGATATTGGCCGGCTCGGCCGCCAGTCGGAACAGCGCCAGGATAAAGAAAACGGTGAGCGCGCGTGCTGATGGGCTGCCTCGCATAAGACCCATTATAATGGCACACTAAAGTTTTTCCCAGATCAAGCGCCAGCGCAAAAAATCAAACGGCTAAACTCGTGAAGTCCTCCTAAAAAGTTAGAGCCGACTCAGTCGCGTGCTACGGAGTTTTGGCCGGCTTACCCGCCACCGGCTTGCCAGCTTACTTCAGTTCCACCCTTGGATGCGCTTTGATCAGATACTGGCCGTAATCGTGCAGACGATTCACCAACGCGGCCGGGCCGACGGCGCGGGCGTGGGTGCGCCAGTAGCAGATCCAGGCTTCTACTTCTTCCAAGGCCGTTAAATGCATGCTGATGCGGAGGCCGCCGTTATTCAACTCTTCTACTTTTTGGTCGCGGGTGAATACTCGGTTGCGAATGTAGGCGGAGGCCCAGGCATCGAATTCGACTACGACGTCGTGGCTTTCTTTTCCTTTGAGGATGATGAAGGCGCCGTCGAGGTGGTTATCGAGGTTGAAGTTTTTTGGCTTCTTGATGAATTTTTGTTCGGTGAACTCAACTGCGCTCAGGCGCGAGAGCATATAGGTGCGCGGTTCCTGCGATTTCAAATCGAAGGCGATCATGTACCACGAATTGGCGGCGCAGATGAAACACCAGGGGCAGAGTTCTTTCAGGTCGGGCTTTTCGGCCATGTGTTTCTTGTAGGAGCAGGTCACCACCGATTTATGGCGGATCGATTCGGCCAGACTCATGAAGCTCTCGATGTCGATTTGCTCCGGTGCAAACGGACGGAAGTAAACGGAGTCTTTCAGGTCATCGAGAAGTTGTTGGGTGCGCGGGTCGAGCAGTTGGGAAATCTTTTCGAACCCGAGGCCGAGTCGTTTCTGGTGTGATTTTACTGGAACTTTTTCGAGCGCGCGATGGCCGATCAGGAAGTTGACCACTTCCTGTTCGTCGAAGCTATTGCCAAGGCGGGCCGCGACCGGTTTGGAATAGTAGTAACCGGATTGGCCGGCTTTGCGGGAGACTTCAATCGGCGCTTTTTTATAGAGGCGCATATAGGCGATGTCGCGTTCGATGGTGTCGACGGAAACTCCGAGGTCGCGCGCCAGGCTCTCACAGGTGGGGAACTTCTTGTTGTAAATCTCGTTGTGGATGTGTCCGATGCGGGCTTCATCCCAACGCGTCATTCGTTTTTGCGGTCCCGATTTGGTCTTCCCTTTAGGTGCCATAAGCGGCGGAGTTTGAAGTTTGGGGTTTAAAGTTCAAGATTGAAAACCAAAGGTTCGACCCAGCGGAGAATCACCCTCCGCGCAAGACCTCGAGCCCTGCTCGTAACAGCGCAGGTCGTGTCGTCCCCCGGGATGAAAACAACAAAGAGTAAAGCTTCAGGGGACGAGGACGTCCCCTCTCCGTTTCGGGACCGATTAGGGAACTCCGAGGGCATTGCCGCCGAAAAAAGGCCTCCAAAAGGAAGTCTAAAACGGCGTTCTCACGTGAGAATGAGTTTTCGTGCGGTCCAAAAGTGCGTTCTCACGTGAGAATGACTTTTTAGACTCTTCTAAAATGCCCCTTTTTACGAAAGTAGACGCCAAAAAGGATTTTTTTGGAGGCCCTAACTCGCTGATGGGCAAAGGCAAGAGGCCTTGCACCTTCGCAACGCTGCCGCAAGGTCGATTGAAAATACCATTGCAGTTCTGGCACCGCTCAGGAGAATGCGCGGCATCATGTTAGCCAAGGTCTTGTCGGCGGCTGTAAATGGTATCGAAGCGTTCCCCGTAGAAGTAGAAGTCAATGCGGGATGGGGCGATACCAATATCGTTATTGTCGGGTTACCCGATGCTGCAGTGAAGGAGTCGCGCGATCGCGTGACGACTGCCCTCAGCAATTCCGGGTTCAAATTTCCCATGGGGCGCACCACGATCAATCTCGCTCCTGCGGATGTGCGTAAAGAAGGTCCCAGCTTTGACCTGCCGATCGCGATTGGCATGCTCGCCGCCAGTGAACAAATTGAAACCGATCAACTCGACAATTTTGTCATGGTCGGGGAACTCGCGTTGACGGGTGCCGTGCGTCCGGTGAAAGGTATTTTGTCGATTGCGATCTGTGCGCGTGATTCCGGCAAGACTGGTATTTTCGTTCCTGCGGAAAATGCGGCGGAGGCGGCCGTTGTCACCGGATTGAAAGTTTTCCCGATTCAGAATCTTCGCGAAGCGGCGGCGTTCCTGGAAGGACAGGCGAAAATTGCGCCGACGAAGGTCGACATCGAAAAGATGTTCGAGAAGACGTGGGATGATGAATTTGATTTCGCGGATGTGAAAGGGCAGGAGTCGGTGAAACGCGCTTTGGAAATTGCGGCAGCCGGGGGACACAACGTCCTTTTGATTGGGCCCCCCGGCACCGGCAAGTCGATGTTGGCCAAACGGCTCTCGACAATCCTACCACCGCTCACGCTGGAAGAATCGCTCGAGACGACAAAGATTCACAGCATCGTGGGGTTGCTCAAGGCTGGCCAGGCATTGGTGACGCAGCGCCCTTTTCGTGCACCGCATCACACGGCGAGCGATGCCGGTTTGCTGGGCGGCAATATTAATCCGACACCGGGCGAGATTTCGCTGGCGCATCACGGCATTTTGTTTCTCGATGAATTACCGGAATTCAAACGCAGTGTTTTGGAGACGATGCGCCAACCGCTCGAAGAAGGGCATGTCACGATTTCCCGCGCCGCAGGCACGATGACGTTCCCCTCGCAGTTCATGCTCATTGCGGCGATGAATCCGACGCCCGATGGAAAAATGCCGGGTGAATCCCGGAGCAGTCCGCGCGAGATTCAAAATTATCTCGGACGCATTTCCGGTCCGCTCCTGGATCGAATCGATTTGCACGTTGAAGTTCCGGCGGTGAAGTTCCGCGACATGACAGAAGCCAAGACGGGTGAGTCCTCTGCGGTGATTCGCGAGCGGGTGATGTGTGCGCGCAAACGGCAGCAGAAGCGATTAATTGGAACGAAGATCACGTGCAACGCACGCATGGGAAGTCGCGAATTAAAAGCTTACTGCGTCCTGGATGAAGCAACAAAGGAGCTGTTGCAATTTGCGATGACCGATCTGAATCTCAGCGCACGGGCTTACGATCGCATTTTGAAAGTCGCGCGGACCATTGCCGATTTGGCCGCAGCGGAAAACATTACGAGCGAACACATCTCCGAAGCCATTCAGTATCGCTCGCTTGATCGTCAGTTGTGGACGTAAAGGCGGTCAGCCTTTCGAAGCACTGAAGACCTGACTGAAGAGGCCGCTCCGAGTTTCCGTCAGCTTCCAATTGCCGGATTTTGGCCACAACTCGGAAAGCTCTTGTCCCCGAAAACCCGCACGGACACTGATGACGCCGTCGTTGCGCGTCACATCATTGCAACCGATCGCCCATAGAAGGAATCGCACGGTCGACGAGAACCGGTAACGCTGCGGTTCGACGGCCACGAAACAACTGGTGCGCCTGGCAATCTTTTCAAATAGCTCGCGCAATTGTTCCGAGGAAAAGTGGTGCAGGAATAAATTCGCGTAGATGCAGTCGAACTTCTCTTCTCGGTTCAGCCATTCGAAGACATCGGCCACCGCAAATTCTGAACGCCAGCCGAGTGCTGTAAAAGATTGCGCGCGGCAAACCGTCGCAGGCTGTCGATCGACCAGGACCAACTCCACCTGCTTCCAGTGCGGAGAAAGTTTTCGCGCCAATTCTAACGAGAACGCACCATCACCGGCACCGAGGTCGGCCATCCGTTTCGGTGGGTGTGGAAGACTTTTACGCAACGCTTTCGCCACGAAATGAGGATTGCGCATCCACCAGTTGATCCGCTGCAAATCTCGCCGGGATTGGATGGCGCGTGGATCGGCGGGAGGAAGCTCGTCGAGGAGTTCCGGTTCTAGGACGCGAAGCATCGGTTTCATTCTACTTCCAGGAGTACGCCGTGTGAACTGAAACCGGCACCGAAGGAGGCGAGCCACCAATACCCGCCGGGAGTTTTTCGACGCAAAGCTTCCTGCAACACAAAGTAAACGAATGGGCTGCTGAGGTTGCCGTATTCCTCGAGGATCTTTGCGCTGAGACAAAATGTCTCGGGCGAAAATTGCATGCGCTGCTGCAACGCCGCGAGCACATCGCGTCCACCGGCGTGAACGATCCAGCCTTTAATATCGCTGAGTTGAAGCTTTTGCTCGATGAGCGTTTGCGTCAGGACCTCTTCAAAATACTTCGCCGCCAACGTTGGAACTTCAGGACTGAGGACGTTGCGAAGCATTCCGTTGGTGTGTTCGAAACGCAAGAGATCGCGGGCCTCCGGCGCGATTACGGACTTGGAGTCCCGCCATTTGATTGAACGACCTCGCTGGTTGGGTTCTTTAGATAGAATGGCTGCGCCTGCGCCATCGCCGAAGAGGCAGGCGGAGATTAATACGCCCGGATCATCGTCCAGGTAAAAAACAGCGCTGCAAATTTCGACGCACACGGAGAGAACTTTTGCGGCCCGGCCCGATTCGATGAGAGCCTCACCCGTACGCATATTCGGAATGGCCGCGCCGCAACCCTGGCCAACCAGGTCCAGCAACAACGCGTCTGCGCGTAGGCCGAGCAATTCGCTGACATAGCTTGTCAGGCCCGGGCACAAATAACCGGTGCAGGTGCTAACGATGAGCGCGTCGACTTCACCGGCCTTGAGTTCGGCGTCCTGAAGAGCGTTGCGTGCGGCTGCGGCGGCAACGGTGGGAGCATGTTTGGTGAACCGCGCCTGCAACACGTCGGGCCCGAGTTGAAAAGCTTCTTCGAGAGGATCCAGCGCGAGGTGGCGGGTTAAGATGCCGTTGTTGCCGCGGAGAACTTTTTTTAGAATGGCGCGGGATCTGAGAGATAATTGATTGATCCGGTCCGATCCCTCCAACGCGGTCCAACACTCGCTCTGATGATAGCGGTGCGGTGGCGTGGCCGTTCCGATTCCGGTGATGAACATAACCCGACGTTACCCCGCTTTGGCTTCGCGGCAATAAGGGAAACTTGGCTGCAGAATGTTAGACGCCGATCGGGTGCCAGGCGGTTTTCAATTCGACGGTGTCCATAATCCAATAGGGATCTTCCGCGCGCGATCCCGCCCATTCCTCCGGAGTCAACGTGCGGGAGGTAACGCGTTTCAAATTCAACGCCGAACCGGATTGTAATGCGGTGGCGATTTCCGCGGAGCCGCTGGCGTCGATCACGGAGTTGATGTCCATATGGCTGGCAATGTGCGGAAGAAATTCAGCGCGCTTTCCGACGATCACATTCACCACGCCGCCCGGCAAATCGCTGGTGGCGAGAATTTCCGAGAAGGTCAGTGCGACTAAGGGAAACGTTTCCGAAGCGATCACCACGCAAGAGTTGCCGCTGAGGATTGCCGGTGCGATGAGCGAAACCAGAGCCGCCAACGGCGATTCGTTTGGTGCCACGACAACAACGACACCCGAGGGTTCGGGCGATGTGAAATTGAAATGGGAACTCGAGACGGGATTAACACTGCCAAAAACCTGTGAGTATTTATCCGTCCAACCGGCGTAATAAACCAGGCGATCGATCGCAACATTCACCTCTGCTTGCGCCGCTTCCGGAGAAACTTCTGCGGAACGAACAATCTCATTCACCAATTCGCTCGCGCGGTTCTGCAGCATCTCTGCTGCGCGGTAGAGAATTTGTCCGCGGAGATAGGCCGTCCTCTTGGCCCAACCTTCAAATGCATTCCGGGCGGCGACAACGGCGTCGCGCAAATCTTTTCGGGAACCGTGGCAAAAGTTATCGAGCGGTTTACCGCTGACAGACTGCGCGGGAAGGGAGCGGCCACTTTCACTGCGAACAAAAGCGCCACCGATGTAAAGCTTGTAGGTCTTGCGAATGTCCAGCCGCTGATTCATGGAACCAGAGCATGGACAATTTGCGTTCGTTTATCTACTTCGAAATCGGACCTCGGGTTCTATAGATCCCGACTGGCCGCTTGATCATTCACGTAGCCGACCTGAACGAAGTCGTCCCCGAGACAAATCAAACTGATCGACGCTGGACTGATCTCCAGGCGTTGGAAGAAATCGAGCGGGATCCCGAGCGCAAAGAGAATCACGGTTTTGATCGGGTCGCCGTGGGAGAACAAGGCGAGTGTCTGGCCAGGAAATGTGGCGTGGAGCCGTTGCACTTCACCGACCATCCGGCTTTGAATCTCCAGCATCGTTTCTCCATTCGGAACCCTTGAGCCCGTGCGGAAGGAGTTCCATTTCTCCCATGCCGGATGGCGTTTAACCTCTTCGATCGTCTGGCCAGTCCAATCGCCGTAATCAATCTCAGCCACATTGGGCAATAACTCCACTTTCAATCCAGCTTTCAATGCGAACGGCGCGGCTGTTTCCTGGCACCGCTCCAAGGGACTGGAAAAAGCCCGGTCGATCTTTTCGTGGGTGAGGCGAGCCACTAATCGTTGCGCCTGCGCCTGACCCTCGGCATTGAGATGGACGCCAGGCTTCCGTCCCGCGATGCGTTTGCCAATGAAATCATTCATCCCATGTCGGACGTGGAAAATCTTTGTCATGGGGTTATCCTGAGAAAATACGGAATCGCCGTCCCGAAAAAAGTTTGTTTTTTTGACATCTTAGGCCAGAGTGGATTCCGCCTTCTCGGCAATGCACTCGTAGCTCAATTGGATAGAGCTTCTGACTTCGGATCAGGCGGTTACAGGTTCAACTCCTGTCGGGTGCACCACTTTCTAATTCGTCCCAAGCGCTTGTTCTGCTTCGTCCTTGTTCTTAGTAGACAACGACGCGTTCTAATATAAATCTCGGCATTCGGCGGCTGGGATTCAAATTCGCCCACTAAGGGCCGGTGCTTGTCCAATTCGGCGCATGACATACTCGAGTAGGCCGACGGATTTTAAGTCCCGGATGCTTTGTTCTTCGTTTTTGCCACGCGTTTTCAAGATCGACCTGGAAAAAATACCTGATCGTCGCAAACGACTGTTCTACATAGCGTTTGGGAAGAAAACTCAACGCCTCGCAGACCAACCCCGGCGTACCTTTCGCAAAAATATCGCCAAGCCAGTGTGACGCCGTGGTACCGCTCGCGTTCTGAAGCGATTTCCGGGAGTGGAAACTCCATAAGTTTGCGGACGGAGTTGTTTGCGTGAATGAAAATTCACTAAGTTCGCGTACAGAACCGTTATTCGAAATGATGGGGCTTGTCGATCGCGAGCGAGGCGATTTTCGGCTGACAAACGGTTCCTCACTCCGGATTTGCTCCATGTTGGCATGTAAACCCTTTCCGAATTGAAACGCACGCCGATGTTGCGCTAGAGCTTGTACTTAACTTTTACGAAATAAGCTTGCGAGCATGAGGTAGAAGGCGATATGCACCTTGGATCCTTTGCGCTTTTTGTGTCCTTTAAATCCGGCTCGCGCTCCGCTCTCGGGCGTCGATTGCAGAGTCCGACTCTCCATTATAGCCGCACTGGGATCAGCCTTTCGTTCCATGACGAACCGCAAGATGGCGCGCAAATCATGGGGCATCATGCGCTATACCCCTCCCATACGTACTAAATACCGCAACGTCATTAAAAATCTCACGCAACCGATAGCCGCGTTGCGGCGCATCTTCTGCCAGCAGCGTCAGATAGCTGGCGCAAAACGCCCACTCCTCGTCGTCGCTCACATCGCTCCGATAAATCTTTCGTTTCTCGCTCATCCCCCAGCTTATTGCTGAATTGTATTTACTTTGTACATTCATCTCACAGGGTCTAATAGTAATGGTCTTGCGATTGATTGAGTATTGAAGTTAACCCGGTGGGACGGAAAGTAACGCTTAGACAACTGGCGCCACCGCCGCGCATCTTCGCTGCAAATGGCAGCCCACTTGCAAAGTAATCTGTCTGAAGCCAACTACCTAAGAGGCAAAAAGAGGAAAACCTTGTTGGTTTCCAAATCGCTGACGGCCTGAGCTTCCAGTTCCACATACGGAAACACCATCTCTTGCGGTGTATTCTTTGGATATTCCAAATAGTGATATTTCAAATCGGTTAGAGTCAAAGATTTGAAATGATCGCTGGCCGAAGAACCAACGATTGCGCTTCCGTTCTTAATTCGTTTCAACAGATCCTCTTTGGTAATGTTGGCACAGCGATTGAAACGTTTTAAATCCCGCCAGACGATCTCGAGTCGAGCCAGCGCTGCGAAATTCCCGTATTCGACTTGAGCGCCACCACTGTTGCCTAATCCAGAAAAAGAGATGCCATCCTTCTGGCGAAAAAGGAAAACGGTTCGGCTGAGAATTCTTTTTTCTCTTTCACCGGTAGACTTATTAAGGCGGGTCTCCTGTTGGTTCATCCCGACGGCCTCGATCTTATTATGCTCGTCGACGGCTAACTCTTCCCGTTTAAAGCCTAACTGACCGAGTTGTCGAACTGCCAATTCAACCGCTTCCTCCTCCCCAGGGACGATGATGATAGCTTTCTTCGATGATTCCACCGCGTTCCGATTCAGATAATAGATCCAGCCGCTCGTTGGATAAATGCCGAGAAATCGGTTTTGTTTTGCGTTTTCGTAGGAGGCCGCGCCTTCGCCAAATCTTGAGTCATCCCTGGTGAGGCGATCGGTTGCCTGCAGGTTAGCGACCTTCAATAGATCGGCCGTTAGGCGATCATCAAATCGTGACAGAACAACTTTGTAGGAAAAGACATTGGTTTTAATTCGATTCGTGGGCACGTTCCAGACAACGGTGTCTGCGGTGAAGCGAATTCCGAGCTTTTCAAATTGGCCATCGTCGGCCCCATTGCAGCAACACCAAACGAGTGTTGCCGCAATAGTGAGGGCGAAGATTTTCATCAGTGAGGGCTATTGATGTCGTAAAGAATCCATTCGCGGCAGACAATTTCAGCAATGTCGTCGGTATCTGGATCCTGGTAACTGAGCAGCTGATCGCCAAAGCAATTGGGCCATCCCGCTATTCTGGCCAACGCATTGCTCTGGGGCTTTATTTTCTTCAAGTATTTTACGCTTTCTATCGTATAGCCGGCATTCACCCATGATTCAACGATGCTATTTGGTGTTGGAGAATATGCTCCCGTGCCAGTCATCATTTCCGCCCACAAGTTCCCAAAGTCGGGAACGATGTGAATGGTGGAACCTGATCCCAACAGGAGATGGAGTTGCGAACCAATGTCCGAATTAATTGGCAGCGCGCCGTGCTCCCACATTGAGGTAAAGTTATCGTCACGGAGAACGTTACATCCCCAAATTCCCATCCAGCGCATATTTGGGCCACCAAACTCCATTTGGTGGAGTGGAACCCAATCATAAGTCGAGAGATACAGCGACGTCCCTAAATCAGGGAAATATTCAAAATGGCCTTTGACTACAGGGAAATAGGTCGATAGGCATCCTTCAAAAATGCCCCCGCCCCAGTTGAAATCCGGTGTGCTTCCAAAAGTGTGATGACCTATAAGCAAGCCGATGTTGACGTCTTTCCAAATGTTGTCGCCCCCAGCCGCTTCACCGAATAGATCGCTGGCTTTCAAATCATCATCACCCTTCATGAACTTTTGTTTCCAGCCGGCCTTAGTCATCGCTCCGGCGAAGTTTCCGGCGATTTTGCTCGCACCGTTAAGCTTGCCAAACGGAAGCCCTACATATCTTGGGAGTTGAACTCGGCCTCCGAGACCATTCGGCGGGCGCAACGCACTGAATGATTGTCCAATTAGTCCAAGCATGCCGCTTAAATGATTTCCTTGATACGCAACACCGAAGGTGCCTACCTTTCCGATCCGTATTTTCGAAGTAGATGTTTGATTCTGTGATGGAGTCGCCTGGTTTGCGGCGGCAACACTTGCGGAATACTGTCCATCGGGCGCCGCGCTTCCGCCGCCTGTTTGTCCGTCCCAGGTGAAACTAAGAGAAGTACCAGTGCCCGACTGGGTGACAACGGCATTCCCTTGATCATCTTCGATGGTAAGATTCCAGTTTGCGTTCGCCGTGAACTGCGCAGTGATCTCCACCGATTCGCCTTGGGCCGGCTCGATCATCGTTTTACTGGTGCGGAATTGTTTGATTAAGTTGTTGAACGTCACCGAAACATCCGCCGATTTGGATTGAAAGGTTTCCAAACTGTTGTCCAATGGGAAGTTGGGGACTGCTTCGTCGACACCCTTCGAGTATTCCGCAACCACCGCTAACTTATGCACGCCATTGTCAAAACCAGTGGTGTTTAATTGAAATGCAATTGGTGCGTCACCGTATTGCGTTTCCACGGCCTGGTCATCGACATACAAGCCGACTCGATAGACAGCGAAATTTTGAGTCATGTTGAATGGGACCGATACGGTTCCGCTGACCGAACTGCCGCCTGTGGGCGCAGTGATGCTGAGAGTCGGTTGTGAATTGTCGAACAGCGTAACGACGCCTTGTGCGAAGGCACCGCGACCGTCCGTCACCACATATTCGAACGTGTCCCAACCACCAAAAAGATTTGCAGAAGGTGTATAGACCAGACTTCCCGGCACTGCCTGCACAGAAAACGTCCCCGGAAGCTTGGAGCTAATGGAATAGACGGAAACCATATCTGAATCCGGGTCGGTATCGTTTTCCATTACATCCAATTGATAAGGCGCGCCAGGTGCGCCGGTCTGGAACTGGTCACTGAAGGCAGACGGACCAGAATTGCCGGAGGCGTTTACAAATACCAGGACAGCGGCCATTGATTCCAGGTCACCTTCATCCACGATTTTATATGAGAAGGTGTCAATGCCGAAGAATCCTGGATTTGGCGAATAGTTGAGTGACTGAGAATCCGGGTTCACCGTAACCGTGCCGTGTTGGGCAGATGAAACGCTGGCCACGGAGAATGCTGCACTGGCACGATGGGAATCGTTTGCGGTGACAGCTAAGTAATTGTCCTGGCTGTCTTGAGCAACGGTGATCATGTCTGCCACAGCCGCAGGGCCTACCTGACCAAAGCTGTGTTCTGTGATCGCGCTGTCCTGATAGCCTGCAGATATAGCATACGCTTGAAGTGGGCCAGCCGAGGTGGGAACCAACGGAGTCGAATAGGTGAGCCAGGTGACTCCATCGGCACTATATTTGATTTGAGCACCAGAATAGCCAGGCACACTGAGAGTAATCGTTGACGGTAAGTCAGACGAGCCTTCCGGGCTAAAGACCACCGGAGGCAGAGGCAACGGCGCGGCCACCGTAATTCTCACATCATCCGAACCGGTCAACTGCGAATCGTCCGCCGTTAACGTGAGTGTGTAAGCACCTGCTTGTGCAAAAGTAACCGTCGTGGCTGCCGAATTCGGGTTGGCAAAGGTCACAAAGGAGGGGTCTCCGGACGTGACGGTCCACGCGTAGGTCAAAGAGCTTCCGGCTGGTTGACCGTCATCGGTCGCCTGCCCGTTCAACGTCGCTGTGTTCGATGGCAAAGTTATTCTTTGAGCAGGCCCGGCGTTAACGACTGGGGCTCTATTCGGACCAACACCCACCGTGATCACCGCTTGATCTGAACTTGTCTTATCTCCGTCTGTGGCTGTTAGAGTCAAGGTATAGGTCCCCACTGCATCGAAAGTAACGGTGGTATTGGCGGAATTCAGGTCTGTGAAGGTTACCCCCGGGGTAACCGACCACGTTACTGTAACGCTGCTGCCTGCAGGCAAGCCGTCGTCTGAAGCAGAGCCAGACAGAGTCGTAGCTACGCCAACCGTTGAGGGGGCGTCAGGCCCCGCGTTCACAGTTGGCGCCTGGTTGATGCCGCAGGAGTTTACTACAATGACAGCAGGATCGCTGGTTATGCTTGCGCATGAGCTGCTGACAAGAACGGTGTAATTATCGCTGTCTGCGATGCTCGCACTCGGAATAATGTAGCTTGAACCCGTTGCTGCGGAAATCTCGACGCCGCCTTTCTTCCATTGATATGCCAATGGCTCGTTGGCAATGGCATGAACCGTGAGCGTCACTACCTGTTCGACACAAATGGTGGCGTCGTGCGGTTGTGCAATAATCACTGGAGCGTTGCAGCAGGCAGAGTAATCTCTAACCCAATTTAAGGCCGACGCGGTGTTAATAGAAATCGACTCGCCGAGGCCAATGGAGGGAGTGCTCGGGCTCCATGTGCCCTGGTTATAGGTGTAGGACTTGTAAGTCTGCGTCTGAACATCCCATTTCGCAATGACATCATCATTTGCGAAACCTGCCAGGCCCAATTCGTCAATCGTCCCTGCTTGAGGCACGGTAGACGAGCGAATTGATGAGCCAGCCGGAACTGGATTCACGAGGTGACCCTCCAAAAGTTTTCCACAGAATGTGAATACAAATGGACTGCTAGGGTTGCCAATGGATGCACCCTCGCCTGGGGCAAGTGTCATGTTTGGTGAATCCCATCCCGTCGGTCCAAACGTAGCGGTGACCCAGTCGTTGCCATTCCATTTGCTGAATAAGGTTCCGACCGGCACTGTCGGCATCAACATTCCGATGGTGTTCGGCTGGGCGTTCAGCTGGTTAGCGATCAGGGCGATTCCATAAGCCCCGGTGGTCGCTCCTGGAACGGTTACCTTCATAAAGCCAATGGCCTCAGAACAGCATAACCCTTGGTTTGCGCGATAGTAGCGCTGGTCGACGGCCGTTGTGTTCTCGTCGATAAAGGTGGCGGTTCCAGTAGACAAAGGCACCATCTTGAGTTTAGTCCACGTTACTGCGTCAGTAGAAGAAAAGAGAGCACAAGCGGTCTGGGGCGTACCGACAATCGTGAACCGAAACTTTCCATCGGCATCGAAAGATGGGGCGGTCAGGGTGGGAGCAGAGCAGGTGGTATCACAAGCGAAGGTCGTGGCTTGGAAATAGTAGCGACCAAGCTGCGCGCTGTTCAGACTGTGCGAGCTTAACCCGCTGTTTAGGTTTGAATCGAGAAACGCCCCGTTAATTGCCGAGCCCGAAAGTTCAAAGGCTTTCAAAGCGGCGTCAGAGAAACCAACCCGAGCCGAGTTTCCGCCCAACCCTTCAGTTCCACCGCTGGTGTCCGCAGATTCCCATTGAATCTGATCGTAATTGTATTCTACATCAAACTTGCCAGGTCCGAGATCCGGTCGGCTGATGAGAACGAGCTGGAAACGATTTTGTTTTTCGGGGTGCTGGCTGGCGTAGCCAACGTGATTCCAGGTGACGCCGAAGGCGGGATGGCCATTGACCGTTCCTGAACCGTACGTCGTTTTTCCAGACGCCGCCGGACGGGTGTCAACATCCGCCCAGAATGGAGCGATAACCGGCTGCCCTAAATTAGCCAGATCCACAGGTGTAAATGCGGTCAAAGGTCGCAAGAAGGTCAGATTCCCGTTCATGTTAATGAACGCGGTATCATAAGTATCGCAGAAGTAATTGATCGAAAAGCCCAACTGAATGGCGCTTGTCGAGCCATCGTCGCCATTGGATCCGCTGCCGTGATCTGGATCGGATGGATCAGCCGGCATCGTCGATGTGTCAAACCCTGGTCGCACCGCTCCTTGATGGACACTCAAAAGAGCAGCTGTACTGATTGTCGTGCCGCAGGTATTGATCACGTTCACGGTATAACTTCCCACGTCACTCTGGCTCACGTTAGGAAGGATATAACTGGAATCGCTGGCATTCGCGATCGCTACGCCATCTTTCGCCCATTGATAAGTGACTGGCAGTGGCTCGGCTTTAACCGTGAAAATAACACTGCTGCCGATTGCAGTAGACACGCTTAAAGGCTGCCCAGTGATGACGGGTACCGTACTCACCGTCAATTGAGCATTTTCGCTATTAATGGTCCCGCACAAGCCCGTTATATTTACGCTGTAAGAGCCCGCGTCGCTGATAACGGCGGCAGGAATTGTATAACTGGAAGCTGTTGCGCCCGAGATAGCGCCGCCGTTGAAGTTCCATTGGTAGGTTACCCCTGTTCCTGTTGCCACTACACTGAACGTTGCGCTATTTCCTGAGCAAACCGTCGCATCCGTGGGTTGTTGTGTGATCACCGCTGGGTCGCAAGGATGGTGGAAAATCTGCATCCCGTTCAGCCATGGTTTACCGCCGTCGGTCCCGATCGCTTTGATCGTCACCCGTTCTGATGTATGGACAGCGACCGAGCTGAACTTCACGAGTTGCACTTCATCCTGCCAGTTTACGGTATTCCAGCCGGGCTGGGCTGACGTTGACTTTTGGCCCACCACAACTCCGTTTATGCTGACTTCAAAAGCAGTATTGTATGAATTCTGCGGCCCGTGGCCATACAGATAGAAATCGTACGCTCCACCTGCCAGACTATCGAGAGTCACGACTAACTCATCTCCCGAAAGAGCGGTGCGAGCCGTATTAAACATTGCGTCGGCGGAACCGATTATTACAGCAGGGTCAAAGCCGGTTTGATTTAGATCACTTGCGGTGATCGCCACGCCAGTGGGAACTTGATCCACGCCCAAGGCACACGGAATCGTGACAACGACATCGGCCGGACCAGGCCCGATTATGTTCCAGAAATCAGTATCGGTGATACCGTCCGCCGCCTTGCCCACTTTCGGACTTACTGTTTGCTGCTGGCCGAAATCGACGTCGATCCATTCATAAGCTCCAGTCACGGTAATCACCGCTTGATCGGAGGCGCTAAGAGCCCCATCAGTCGCCGTTAGAGTCAGCGTATAAATGCCAGGCTGGCTGAAGGTGGCGGTCGTTGATGCCGAGTTGATATCTCCAAACGTGACCGTTCCCGGGCCAGAATAGGACCAAACTGTCGTAAGGGTACTTCCGCAGGGCCGTCCGTCGTCCGATGCACTTCCATTCAAATTGGCACCAGCAATGATCGTTACTGTTTGATCGGAGCCAGCGTTCACAATGGGCGCATCGTTGGACGGGTCGACAGTCAAAACGGCGCCAATGCTGGTTACACTTCCGCATGCGTTAGCTATGGTGACCGTGTACGTTCCAGCATCCGCACTGGTTACAGGGTTGATTGTGTAGCTGGAATCACTTCCTCCGGCAAGAGCCACTCCATCTTTCGCCCACTGATAGCTGACTCCGGCTGAGGCGGTGACGGTGAAGGTAACAGAGCCTCCGGGGCAGCCCGATTGCGACTGCGGCTGTCCAAGAATCAATGGGTTGTCTAATTGCAATGTGGCCCCGATGCTTGTGATAGTTCCGCATGGGTTGCTTACCGAGACAGTATAGGTTCCAACCTTAGTTGAGTCTATGCTGGTAGCTATATAGCTTGAGCCCGTGGCATCGGCGATTAACGTGCCATCTAAGTACCATTGGTAAGACAATGGACTTCCGGTCGCATTCACGAGGAATGTAATGCTTCCTCCTGCGCAGGCTTTTTGGCTGACAGGTTGCTGGGTGATTGTAGGGTAAACGCAGCAGGCTGAGTAATTGCGGGTCCAATTGAACGCCGCAGCAGATTCGACAAAAAATGCTTCGCCAACGGCTACGGATGGGGTGGTTGGACCCCATACCCCCTGGGAGAACGTATAGGTGTCATAGCTCGCGGTGGTCGAATTCCATTTTTCAATAGCATCGTTGTCCGCAAAGCTAGAAAGTCCTAATGCGTCGACAAACCCAGCCTGAGGAATCATTGAGGAACGCACTGAGCGTCCAGCCGGCATTGGGTTTACAAGCTGTCCATCCAGCACGCGCCCAATAGACGTGATGATCAGAGGATCCGTGGATGGGTTTCTCACGAAAGCCCCTTCGCCAGGAGACAGAGTTACGTTAGGTATATCCCAACCGCCGGCTACGAACGTTGCAGGCACCCACGCCAAGGTAGAAGGGTCCCATTTATCCATTTTTGTGCCTTCCGGCATTGTTGGGAACAACCTTGAGAGGGTGTTCGGTGGCGTATTAAGCTGGTTCGCAATCAGTGCGGTCCCGTAATCACCAGTGCCTTTTCCGGGTACCGTCGTCCTAACAAAGCCGAGCGCCTCGGTGCAGCAACTACCGCGCACGCCATGATAGTACCGATGCTGATGGTTGCCTGCGTCGGTATCGGTGAAGACCGCTGTGTCACTTGTGAGGGTGATTGTTCCGATTTGTGTCCAACTTACGGTATCTTCGGAGGCGTAAATCTCAACGCTTTCTCCTGAGTTGCCGTTCACATTGAACTGGAAATCTGACCCAGCGAAGCTTCCTCCGGTCAGGTCTGGGCAGTAGCTCGTTATACCTCGTGCCACAATATAGACCAAACCAGGGTAGCCTGGCGTTTCGTGATCAAACGGCACGTCTCTAACCAAAGCCAAAGGTTTAAATCCCGTAGGCCACTCGTGGAAGCCTTCATGCGTGGAACACTTCCAACCGGACAAATAGGTATCGTCGATGGAATTCAAGACCGGATGACTGGCGATCTTATGAACGTCGTTGCCGCAATCGGCCTCGATTGCCGTAAATCGTCCGATGCCGGCTAATAACTCTACTGGCTCAACAATAGAGTGGCCCTCGAGAGCACAACTCAAAGCAACATAGAGGCCGGTCTTGTTTGGCGCATCCGCGGCAAAAAGGACTGATTGCTCGACAAGCGTAGTTTTCTTATGCCAATCCGGATCTGTCCCTAAAATTATGACGTTCCCATTAATGGCTGGACTCCAGACTGAGCGGGTATTAACGGCGGTCTGCCAAACACTTGCGTCCTCAAAACATGGCTGTTCATCGCCAAAGACAATTGCATCGAACGCAGCGAAATCTGCTGTGCTGGCGGCCGCCCATTGAGTCTCGTTCCAAACCGTCACCTTGATGCCAGGCGTGTTTGCGGCCAATCCTCCGCTAGTTGGCTCATAGAAAAGGACGTTCTTGCAGCTTGGAAGAAGAGTTAACGTTGCTGCGGTGCTGACCACGTTGCCGGCACAACCTCCCACTTCAACTTTGTAAGCACCTACATTTGCCGACGTCGGGGCAGGAATCTTGTAGCTTGAATCCGTTGCTCCTGTGATCGGGCTGTTATTGAAACTCGATTGGTAGGTTAGTTCGTTACCCTCGGCATCAACACTAACAGTAGCGCTGCTGTCTGGGCAGTCTGCTACATTAGCAGGTTGATTGTTGATGACAGGCAATTGGCATGCTGGCAGGGAAATTTGAATGCCATTCAACCATGGTTTTGCGCTATTACCTGCGGAACCTGTAACCGTGACAGTTTGACCCGCCAACACCCTCACGCCACCGAACTTCACATACTGTATTCCTTGCTGCCAATTGACAGTATTCCAGCCCGGCTGATGCGATGTCACTTTTTGCGGCAGGGGAACGCTATCTACGCTCAAGTCAAATTTTGTATTGAAGGCATCTTGCACGCCGTGACCGTAGGCGTAGAAATCATAAACCCCGGCAATCAAGTTCTCCACGGTTACGACGATCTGGTCTCCATTGTAAGAGGTACGGCTCGTACTAAACATTGCGTCCGCCGAACCCACACCTGCCGCAGGCCGAAACCCGACCCCGTCGGCGCTGTTGGCCTTGATCGTTACTCCAGTAGGAGCCTGACCGACATCGAGGGCGTTGGGAATTTCGAACTCGCCGCTCGCACTGTCAGGACCGACCATGTTCCAGAAGTCTGAGCCTGAGAGTCCTGTTGCTGCGAGACCAACTTTCGGACTGACTGGCAACCAATCACCGAAATCCACGTTGATCAGTTGATAGGCGCAATTATTGACGCTTAGCACAGCGATGTCACTGGTGATGGTGCCGCACGAATTGAAGACGGTAACTGTGTAAGGACCCGCATCAGCCAGGGTCACATTGGGAATCGTGTAGGCAGAATCCGTTGCATTCGCCAGGTCAACGCCGCTCTTCCTCCACTGATATGAAACCGCAGTGGAGCTAGCCGCAACCGTCAAACTGACGCCACCACCCAGGCAAGCCACCTGACTCTCGGGTTGCTGAACGATCCCCAGATCTCCGAGACTAAGCAGAGCATCTCGGCTTGTGACCGAAGGGAAACCGATTGCCGAAACGACCACGGAATACAACCCCACATCGGAAGCTTGAACCGGCGCGATTGTGTAAGACGATTGGGTTGCCCCGACGATATCGGTCCCATTTTTTCTCCATTGATAAGATAAAGGACCGGGACCGTATGCCGTAACCGAGAACGTTGCGCTGCCGCCCGGACAGGTTTGCTGGTCTACTGGTTGGACAACTATGTGAATATCCGAACATCCGCCGGGGGTCAAAAGAGCGACTCGACTTGTGACAGATGGATAACCAGTGACTGCAGTAGATACTGAGTATCCGGCGTAATCAGAAGGTTGGACGGATGTAATTGTATACGTGGATTGGGTCGCTCCTGAAATATCAACGTTATCCCTTTTCCACTGGTAAGACAGGGTACCTGGGCCGACCGCCGTCACCGAGAAGGTCACGCTGTCGCCGGGACAAGCCTGCTGATCCTGGGGTTGGGAGGTTATTTGGATCGAACAACTGCTATCCACGTCCAATCGGAAGGTCTCACTGGTCACCAGGCCGTAAGGATTTGAGACAACGACGTCATAGATCCCAAACGCCGTTGGTTGGACGCTGCTTATGGAATAGGCCGATGCGCTTGCGCCAGTTATATTTTGGCCGTTGAGTCGCCATTGATAGGTCAGAGGGGCGGTGCCCGTTGCCGAAACCACAAAGTTCACTGCGTCCCCCGGACAAACGTTCTGGTTGCAGATATGAGAACTCAGTAATGGCGGAGCGAAACAGCTCGTCGGAGAGCAAATTGTCAGGGCTGCAACCGGACTGTCAATGGTGCATGCTCCTTCGGAGATCGTGGCGGAGTAATTTCCAGCATCAGACACTTGTGAATTACTGATTATATATGCGCTGGCCGTCGCGCCCGAAATTGGTACGTTATTCTTTTTCCACTGGTAAATAGGTGTTCCGCCGCTGCTCGTGCCGGCCGTAAAGGTTACGGAGTCACCAATCAACTTTTGCTGACTTTGGGGCTGTGTAGTGACCACGAAGCAAGACTGCTCCGCATTTCCCGAAGCTGATTGAAAGGATATAAAGTCAATCTGCGGAGAATCAGTAACGCCACTTACATCGTCATATCTGCTATAAAATAGCAGCGAAACCGCTGTTACATCAGCGGGTGTTGTAAACCGGAACGTCTCCTGAGAAAAGTCGCTGGCCGACTTCAAGTAATCGTGGCTTGCGTAGATTGAACCCGTCAATTCATCTTCTGAACCCTGCCCGGCCGCACGAAAACCCCAATCTACGGACACAACCCTAACTGACAAATCGCTCAGAGTGCCCCCGGATCCCGCTTTGCCAGACATAAATTGCACCACGTACTCCGTATTTGGAATCACCGATACATCTTGGGCTATTACTTTAGAACTGAGCACGGAAGAATTAGCCGGTAATGGTAATTGGGCAACATGTGCTCCTTCAGGAGCGTTCACTGTCGAAATGACGGCCCCGTTGGCCCCTTCAAAGTTACTGTACCAACCATTCAGTCCATTCTCGAACCCGCCGTTGACCAGGAGCCCAGGGTTGGTCGAGGGAACCGCTTTAACTGATACGTAATCAATCTGCGGATAATCAATCACGCTATTGGCACCATCATATCTACCCAGGAAGACTATGGCGGCGGAGGTTACATTGGCCGGTGCAGTAAATCGGAACGTTACAGGAGAGAAGTCGCTGGCCGACCTGAAATAGTCATGGCTCGCGTATACTGAACCCATCAATTCGTCATCTCCATTCAATGCTCGGTAAACCAAATCCGATGACATCACCAAAAGTCTCAAATTGCTCAGAGTCTGATCGGAGCCTACTTTACCAGACATAAACTTCACCTCGTACTCTGTATTCGGAGTCACCGAGATGCCTTGGCCGATTACTCCCCAGGTATTGGGAAAAGAAGGATCAGACGGCAATTGGGCAACATGTGTTCCTTGAGGAGCATTGGGTGTCGAGATAACGACCCCGCCAAAGCCAGTTTCCCAACCATCTGTACCGTTTTCGAATCCGCCATTGACTATTAGTTCAGGGGATGAAGGAGTGCCGCTCCCATCCGCAATGTAAAGGATAGCGCTGCTTGGATTGTCAATCACGTAGCTGGAATGAGCCGTCAGATTTGCCGCCACGGTCTCGGTTCCTTCGGCAACATTGTCGACAAGAGGGTCAACGACAACGGTCGCCGAAGATTGTCCGCGTGGTATCCTCACGGAGCCAGCCAATCGCAGATAATCAAGAGCATTGGCAGCACTTCCTCCAACGCAATAATAAACCGTTAAAGGATTGGCCGTCGAACCGGTTCGGCTCACCAGGAAGGAGCCTGGAATATTGGGTTCCGTTGCGTTGGCGATCGTTCGGATCGTGACCACCGGAGTGGCGTCTAAACAGATATTATCGAGAATAGGGCTGGCCGAGGATGCGCCATCGTTAAGCCCCATGATTCTGAGCGTCACGACCGATTCACCTGGTGGCACAGTGAAAGACTCTGATTCGGTACGAAAATTAACATCGGGAAATGTGTGATAGATCGTCTGGGAAGCGAGAGTTGATCCGTTTTCACTCAGCAGATCTACTTGAACGCCCGCCATGCTACCTTCGTAATCAAACAATTCCCCGCCTAAGTCGAAATCTAGATGATGCTGACCGGCTGCTGCGCAGAACGCTTGCACTATTGTTCCTGCGCGGCCTTCCAAATGATTGAATTGAAATGTTAAATAGTGGCTCCCTTGGCTTGCGTCGGAACTAGGCCCCGCCACGGCGACCATGTCGGCAGCCCATCCGCTGAGTCCAGTTTCGAAGCTGCCGTTTGCGAGTGGACAATTTAGCGGCGGTAAAACAACAACTGAAACCTGGGCATATCCCTCCATCATCGAATCGCTCACAATGAGATCAAATACATAATTTCCCGGTACCGTGAAGCTGGCGTAGGTGTTCGCCGCGCTGGCGTCGCCGAACTCAACTGGCGCTGGACCGGAGTTCAAAGTCCAATTGTACGCCAGTGGAACTCCGGGAATATTGTCGTCCGTGGCGCTTCCGTTTAGGGAGGCCGTGCCGGGCAAACGAACCGATGGATCTCCGCTTGCGACCACGACCGGAGCGGTGTTGACGGATAGATCAGCGACGATACTGACGGTTATGCCGGCCGCATTGGCGACGGTTACATTATAGTATCCGGCGTCCGAGGGCTGTGTTGGATTGATGGTGTAAGTCGACGCTGTCGCTCCGGGAATAACGACGCCATTATGTTTCCATTGATAAACTAAAGGCTGGCTGCCGGTCGCCGTCACCGAGAATGTCACTTCTCCGCCTGTATTCACAATCGCGCTTTCCGGTTGTTGTGTAATGACTGGCGGAACGATTACCGCCAACGCGGCGGTAACGCTTGTCGCTTGACCCGAACTGTTCGCGACCGCAACGGAATAGGCTCCCGCGCTGCCTGGTTGAACATTCACCAAAGTCAATGTGGACGCTGTTGCTCCAGCAATAGCTGCACCGTCCTTCTGCCACTGATACGTCAATGGAAAGGCGCCCTTTGCAACGACGCTAAACGCGACCGTTGCGTTTTGATTGGCTGTCACCGCTGTGGGCTGTTGGGTGATTACTGGAGCCTGGCATTTTCCGCTCAGGTTGGCTGTGTAGAAGGCTTGGATTTCCGCTGCGGATAGTGCTCGGTTGAAAATACTTAATTCGTCAACTGCGCCACTGTAGGCTGAAGTGCCATCGACTCCAACACAGGGGGTGACTCCCAACTTCAGATTGGCTGTGTTGTTGATATCTGCAACAGCGGTAGTAATGGTGGTGTTATTGAGGGTTCCATCCACGTAGACATAAAGGTGCGTTCCCTGTCGGACCCACGCCACATGATGCCAAACATCATCGTTCAAGGCAAAGGTCGTTGCCAGACCGGCGAAGTACGCGTTTTGAGGACCAGCAATCTCCAAGCCGTCAGTTCCGGCTCCACGGCTATCAAACCA